>DATEJU010000224.1:0-2206 GCA_035277805.1 Paraburkholderia sp.
GGCCAGCAACCAGCGCCGCAACCGATGCTGGCCGGCGGGCGCAGCGGGCACGATGGCAGTCTTTCGCAAGGCACGTGTTGCCTGGCACCCGAGGCGTACCGGTGCCGCTCAGGGATCGCCGGTGCGACGCCCGAGCGGCGCTTCGGCGCGGCCTTGAGCCTTACGAATGACTGTCGACACCCGGATCGCACGCGCCCTGCCTCGCTCGCGATCCGGTATTAACACATACCTGACGCATACGCCAGGCAGCGCCTCGCCAACCTGTTGCCCCTATGTCCGATATCGCCGCACCCCAGCAGTCACCGTCTTCGTCCCCGTCCCCGGTCGCCGTCGTCAAGCCGGGGCAGCGCTTTGCGTTCGACGGCACGCACGGCTCGTCCGATGCGCTCCTGATCGCCCGTTACCGCGAGGCTTCGCGCGCGAGCGCCCCGCTTCTCGCGGTGATCTGCGCAAGCGCCGTGGACGCCCAGCGCCTCGCCCAGGAGATCCCGTTCTTCGCCCCCGAAGCGCGCGTGCGCCTGCTGCCCGATTGGGAGACGCTGCCCTACGACACGTTTTCGCCGCACCAGGACCTCGTGTCCGAGCGTCTCGCGACGCTGCACGATCTCGGCGAAGGCCGCTGCGACATTCTCATCGTCCCGGCCACGACCGCGCTCTACCGCATGCCGCCCGCGTCGTTCCTCGCGGCCTATACGTTCTCGTTCACGCAGGGCGAGCGCCTCGACGAGGCAAAGCTCAAGTCGCAGCTCACGCTGGCCGGCTACGAGCACGTGAGCCAGGTCATGCGGCCCGGCGAATACTGCGTGCGCGGCTCGCTGATCGACCTGTTCCCGATGGGCTCGCCGCTGCCGTATCGCATCGACCTCTTCGACGATCAAGTCGATTCGATCCGCGCCTTCGATCCGGACAACCAGCGCAGCCTGTATCCGGTCAAGGACGTGCGTCTCTTGCCGGGCCGCGAGTTTCCGTTCGACGAGGCCGCGCGCACGGCGTTTCGCAGCCGCTGGCGCGAGGTGTTCGAAGGCGATCCGAGCCGCGCGTCCATCTACAAGGACATCGGCAGCGGCGTGCCGTCCGCGGGTATCGAGTACTACTTGCCGCTCTTTTTCGAAGAAACGGCCACGTTGTTTCACTATTTGCCCGAGAATGCGCAGCTCGTGTTTTCGGGCGATCTGGACGCCTCGATCCGCCGCTTCACCGCCGACACCAGGCAGCGCTACAGCTTCCTCGCGCACGACCGCGAGCGGCCGATCCTGGAGCCGCAGCGCCTGTTCCTGACCGACGAGGACTTCTTCACGTTCGCCAAGCCGTTCGCGCGCCTGGCACTGCCGGCCGCGAGCGCGGGCGGCTGGGCCAACGCGCTGCCGGGCCTCGCGATCGACCGCCACGCCGACGACCCGCTCGCCGCGCTGCGCGGCTACCTCGACACCACGAAGAACCGCGTGCTGTTCGCGGTGGAGTCGGCGGGCCGGCGCGAAACTATCGCCCAGTTGCTCGCCGAGAACCACCTGCGCCCCACGTCCGCGGATAGCTACGAAGACTGGCTCACCGGCGACGAGCGCTTCGCGCTGGGCGTGGCGCCGCTCTCGAGCGGCTTTGCGCTGCCCGGCGAGGAACTCGCGATCATCACCGAGACCGAGCTCTATGGGCCGCTCGCGCGCCGCGCGGGACGCCGCCGCCAGGAGCAGGCGAGCAACGTCGATTCGATGGTGCGCGACCTTTCCGAACTCAAGGTAGGCGACCCGGTCGTGCACGCGCAGCATGGCATCGGCCGGTATCACGGGCTCGTGACGATGGATCTCGGCGAAGGCGACACCGAGTTCCTGCACCTCGAATACGCAAGCGCCAGCAAGCTCTATGTGCCGGTTTCGCAGCTGCACGTGATTTCGCGCTACAGCGGCGCCGATCCGGATAGCGCGCCGCTGCACGCGCTCGGCTCGGGCCAGTGGGAAAAGGCGCGCCGCAAGGCCGCGCAGCAGATCCGCGACACCGCCGCCGAGCTGCTCAACCTCTACGCGCGCCGCGCCGCGCGCGAGGGGCACGCGTTCGCGCTCGAACCGCGCGACTACGTGAAGTTCGCGGAAAGCTTCGGCTTCGAGGAAACGCCCGACCAGGCAGCGGCGATTGCGGCCGTGATCGGCGACATGACGAGCGGCAAGCCGATGGACCGCCTCGTGTGCGGCGACGTGGGCTTCGGCAAGACCGA
>DATEJU010000225.1:0-2526 GCA_035277805.1 Paraburkholderia sp.
CCGCTGCTTTCCTTATCGTTCGTCGAAGCTCACGACCACGCGCTCGCTGACCGGATGGCACTGGCAGGTGAGTACGAATCCGTCCCGCACTTCCTGCTCTTCGAGCGTGTAGTTCTTGTCCATCTTCACTTCGCCTTCGAGTACCTTCGCGCGGCAGGTGCAGCACACGCCGCCCTTGCACGCGTAAGGCAGCGCAAGTCCCGCCTTCAGGCCCACGTCGAGCAGGCTCACGCCCTCGTAGGGCAGGCGCAGCTTACGCTTCTTGCCGTCGATGACGATTTCCAGATCGGCGGCCGGCGTGCTTTCGGTGATCTCGACCTGCGGCACGCCCGCTTGCGGCAGCGGCGTACCGAAGCGCTCGACGTGCACTTTCTGCTGCGGCACGCCCGCTTCCTTGAGCGCAGCCTCGGCGGCGTCCATCATCGGGCCGGGGCCGCAAATGAAGGCTTCGTCGATTTCGTCGGCCGGCAGCAGCGTCGCGAGGAACTCCGCGCACTTGGCCTGATCGAGCACGCCGTTGAAGAGCTCGACGTCCTGGATGTCGTCGGAGAGCACGTGATAGAGCCTGAAGCGGCTCATGAAGCGGTTCTTCAGGTCTTCGAGATCTTCGGCGAACATGATCTGATCGACGCTGCGGTTGCCGTAGACCAGCGTGAATTCGCTGCGCGGCTCCGTTTCGAGCGTCGTCTTGATGATCGCGAGCAGCGGCGTAATGCCGGAGCCACCGGAGAACGCGACGTAGTGCTTGCCGTGCTCGGCGTTCAGGTGCGTGAAGAAGCGCCCGTCGGGCGTCATCACGTCGATTTCGTGGCCCGGCGCGAGCTGATCGAACGCGAAGTTCGAGAAGCGGCCGCCGCGCACGCGCTTGATGCCGATGCGCAGTTCGCCGTCGCGGTCGTAGTCGGTCACGCCGACGCAGATCGAGTAGGAACGGCGCGTTTCCTCGCCTTCGATGTGGGTCTTGAGCGTGACGAACTGCCCCTGGGTGAAGCGATACGCGTCGCGCAGCTCGGGCGGGACTTCGAAAGCGACGGAGACCGCGTCCGCGGTTTCGGGCCGCACTTCGCGGATACGCAGCGAATGGAATTGCGGAGTGGCCATATCAGTACGGTTTGAAGTAGTCGAAGGGTTCGCGGCAATCGATGCAGCGGTAGAGCGCCTTGCACGCGGTCGAGCCGAACTGCGCGAGGCGCTCGGTGTGCCTGGAGCCGCAGTGCGGGCAGGCGGGCGCGGGCAGCGGCTTCGGCATGAATGTGATCGGCTGTTCGCCGGCCGGGCCGTGCGCCGCGCCGCTTCCGCAGTTGCCCGTGGGCGGCGCGATGCCATAAGCGCGCAGCTTCTCGCGCGCTTCGTCGGTGATCCAGTCGGTGGTCCACGCGGGCGTCAAGGTCGTCGCGATGCGGTAGGGTGCCAGTTCGGCGACGTCGAGTGCGTGCGCGACGTCTTCCGCGATCTGCGACATCGCCGGGCAGCCTGAGTATGTGGGCGTAATGACCACTTCGATCTGGCCGTCGTCGGCGCGGCGCACGTCGCGCAGGATGCCGAGTTCGCGGATCGAAACGACCGGGATCTCTGGATCGGGCACCGATTCCAGCGCTTCCCAGGCGCGTTCGAGCGCGTGATCTGCTGTCGCTTGCATCGTGACTTCCTCTCTCACTGCGTGCGGGGAACCGTGCGCTGGCTTACCAGCGCGCGCCCGGATGCTGGCGCGCGAGGCTCTGCATCTCGGCGAGCACGTAGCCCATGTGTTCCGAGTGCTCGCCGAGCTTGCCGGTCGTAACGTGCAACACCTGCGCGGGCACGGTGAGTGTGGCTTCTTCGAGCGCGGCTTCCACGTCGGCGCGCCACGCGGCCTCGAGCTGAGCCGTGAGCGGCGCGATGCCGGCTTTGGCCACGGCTGCTTCCACGGCGTCGGTGCTGAAGAACTCGCGCGTGTACGGCATGAGCCAGTCGAGCGCGGCCTGGGCGCGGGCGTGCGATTCGTCGGTGCCGTCGCCGAAGCGGATCAGCCACTCGCGCGCGTGATGCACGTGGTAGCGCGTTTCCTTGATCGAACGCTCGGCGATGGCGGCCAGTTGCGGGTCGGCGGAACGCAGCAGCGCGGTCCACAGATGCGCCATCAGCGTGGCGTAGAGGAAGTTGCGCACGATCGTCACGGCGTAATCGTTGGACGAATGCGTCGTGCCGACGAGCGGACCGAAATGCGGCAGCTCGGCGAGCGTGTAGTTCGCGAACTCGCGCTCGGCGCGGAAGTAGGCGTAATCGTCCTCGGTGCGTTCGCGGCCGTTGAGGGTCTTTTCGAGCGTGGCGGCGTGCGTGTAGAGCAGGCGCGCCTGGCCGATCAGATCGAGGCTCATGTTGGCGAGCGCGATGTCTTCTTCGAGGATCGGGCCGTGGCCGCACCATTCCGTATTGCGCTGACCGAGGATCAGCGCCGTATCGGCGAGGCGCAGCACGTACGCGAGATGTCCGGTTGTGGGCGTCGTCATGTTGCGCTCTTACATGTGGTTGACTTCGTCGGGCAGC
>DATEJU010000226.1:0-14671 GCA_035277805.1 Paraburkholderia sp.
GCCGCAGCCTGCGCGAACCCGTCCGGCTCATCCACGTTCGTCCATGAGGCCAGTATTGATACCAGCTGGCCATGTTCGTCGTAGAACATGACGCGGTCCTCTCCCCAGTTGATGCGCCGGGTAGCCAGCTGGATTCGTGTACCGCGTCGCGGGTGAAAGGGATGGGTGATCGCGACCGTTACGGTTGTGCAACCGTCGTCACGACAAGCAGTTGCTGACTTACGATAATGGGATGGCCGAGAGCTTCGTCAAAACGATGAAGCGTGATTACGTTTCGTGGATGCCCAAGCCGGATGCCAGAACGGCGCTGCAGAACCTGGCCATTGCGTTCGACCACTACAACGAGTCGCATCCGCACAGCGCCTTGAAATACCGCTCGCCGCGCGAGTTTCGCCAGCAAGCAAATTCTCCAACCTAAGCGTGACCGCGTGTCCGGTCATGCAGGGGCAAGTCCATCGCCCGACAGACACACATACACCCGCCTCTGACCGGGCGTACGCCCCGCGTGACACATATCGCTGCGTGCCGACCGGCCGGCACGCCAGCGCCGCCGCGTCATTTGCGGCCGAACAGCCGGCCGACGAGACCGCCAATGCCGCCGCGCTTCGGGCGCGCTTCGGGCGCATCAGGCCGTTTGGCGAGATGGCTCGGTCGGTCCGGATCGTAGCCGGCCGCCACGACTTCGTCGCGCACGAACTCGGTCAGCGGACGCTGGCCGCCGTCGAGCTTGCCCATCACCGCCTTCTTGATAATGTCTCCGCGATCTAGTTCATGACTGCCCTGCGCGCCCAGCGCGTACTCCGCATACGCACTAATGTGGCTGAGCGGCTCCATCCCCGGCGCGGTGCTAGGTCGCTGCGGCGGCGCGATGTCCTTGCGCAGCTTCGCGTCGATCTCGCGCGCGGCAGCCGGGTCCGCGATGTGCATGTAGATGACTGCGTCATCGACACGCCCACCGGTACGGGCCGGCCCCATGATCTTCGCCTGGCCGACGTCGCCAGGCCGATCGCGCACGATCTTGCCGATCCGCGATGCGGCAGCCGGCACCGCGTCCGGGTCGAAGTTGACGGTGAGCCGCGCGAACGGCTTCTCGCCGACAACCGCGCGCGGATTCTTCGGCAGCGCGTGATAGGCGAATTCGTTCAGCGCCGCCTCCTTGCCGTGCGTACGTTGGTAGCGAGCCGGATGCAAGTTGCCGCGGTTCTGGGACTTGACATCGACACCATTGAAACCGCGGTCGAGTTTTTTCAGCGCGCTGAATCCGGCGCTTGCATCCGAGTCGCGCTGCGCGGGTGTCGTCTCGGGTGCGTTCGTACGCCAGTTCACGTAGATCTTGCGCTTCGCGCCGCTGAGGTACGCCCCGGGATGCTTGAGCCCCGACACAGCGCGATGTGTCCGGCCCGCCCATTCGTTCAGCGATTCGCGCGCGAACGTATCCACATGGCCGCTACCGATCGACTGCTCGTCGAGCGACGCTTTCACGTCTGCGATCTCGCGGCGTATCGATGTAACCGCGTCAACGAATTCGTGCGCCGGCTCGACGGCGACGCGCGGCAGGCCCGTCGACGGGTTGTCTTCGCGCCACTGCGGGCGCCTCACGGCTTCGCGGGTCGCATCGAGCGGACCGGCGTCGAGCGCCCTGACCATCTTGAGCTTCGCTCGCTGCGCAGCGAGCTGGTCTCCGGTCGGCATACGCCGGCTGTGCGATATGAGGTCCTGCAATGTCGGCCCTCGTCCGATCGACGCAGGCGACACTTCGTGCGACATGCCGCTACCCTGCGTCGGCACATCATGCACCGATGCCTCATGCGTTTCGTCTGCGACCGTGCCGGCGTGCGGTGGGGCGCCTCCGATCCTGACCATCTCGCCTCCTCCTTCAATCCGGCAATGGAGCAAGCTTAGCCGTGGGCAATGCGCGCCACCCTGCTTTCGGCGAAGCCGCCACCACATAGGCGAACCAGGGTCCTTTCCTCGCCGCTGCGCGAGTCGCACAGCGGAACGCGCGTGGCCGACGAGCATCTCGCTCAAGATCGATCGCGTATTACGACAATCCAATGCACGATGCCGATGCAACTTTTCCGGAGGCCGCCGGTACTTACAGGCTCAACCCCCTACTCGACGAGGAACGAAGCTCATGGCTTCCGCGCTCGGCATTACCGAAATTCGCTCTTTCCGCGATACACGGGCCTCGCGATCGGCGGCGACAACGGTGCGAGCCGACTTTACGCCGCCGACTTCCACAACAACAAGATCGACATGTTCGACAGCCAGTTCCAAAAAAATTCCAGTGAGCGGCCGCTTCGTCGACCGTCGTTGCCGGCCGGCTTCGCGCCGTTCGGCATCCAGGCGATCGGCAGCGACATCGTCGTTGCCTATGCGAAGCAGGACAGCAGTGCCAGAATCTCCGTGCATGCATCGGGCCACGGAGTGATCGACATCTACGATGGCGGCGGTACGCTGAAGAAACGCCTCGTGACGGGCGGCGATCTGAATGTGCCGTGGGGTATCGCTTCCGCGCCTTCGAACTTCGGGCCGTTCAGCAACAAGCTGCTGATCGGCAATTTCGGAGACGCGTTCGGCAACGGGTTGAACGCGCAGCCGACCAATCCGCTGTTCTTCGCGGCCGGTCCGAACCGCGGCACGAATGGCGAGTAGGGCCGGCTCGACGTCGACCAGTGACCCGCACCTGCGAGCAGGCGCAACGGCAATGCCGATGCGTCTGCCGATGCGGCTGGCCGGGCATTTTCCCCGACCGGCCGCACACGAAACTTCATCAGTGCGGTCCCGCGTGGCCCTGCACGAGCCCAGGCACGTTCATGACAGGATCGACACTATAGGAATAGTTGACTGGCGATCCCAAAAACGCCGTTCCGGTGGCGGCAGGTTGCGTTGTCTGGTCGTAATAGTTTCCTCTCTCGTGGAAATCGTAATAATCGCTGGCGGAGTCGAGACCAACCCGGTTGCTCTCTCTGGTCATGTAGTAATAGTTCGATTCGGCGAAGACAACGCCACCGCTACCAATCTGCAACGCGTTGTACTGCATCGCGTCGCCGCCCACCGGAGTCAGGCCCTTGGGCCTGGTGCTGTTGTCGAAGAAATTGTCGTACGCATGAACCCATCCACGCAAAAGCGGACGGCTTTTCAGGTTCGGTCCGAAGTGGTTGTGGTGCAGCGTGACATGCAGCGCGTTGCCACCATACATATACGAATCGTTACGATTGGCGCCGATCACCATCGCGAGACGCTCGTTCGCCAGATCCTGATAGGCACCCACCCAGTTCCAGAGCGGATCCGGTTTCATGTTCAACCAGGCGTTGGTGAAGAAGAAGCGATTATAGGAAATGGTCACATTGTCTGACGACAGTGACACGCTCATCAGGTCGTCGCTCATATCATAGAACGTGCAATGGTCGATCCATGCATTCGTCACGCGGCGCAGCGATATCCCTTCGTAATTGATGCCGACGTTGTTCGACGTCCCATATACCTGAGCAGGCAGTGCCTGTAGGTCCGCAATCACGCCGCGAAACGTAATGTTCCTGATGACGACGTTCTCGATGTTCTGCGCGGTGGGTAGCATTTCTCCATCGAATTTGAGCTGGATGTTTTCGAGCGTTGCCTTGCCCCCACTCGCACCCTCGATGGTGGTATTGCTCCAGTCCGGTGAGGCGAACGTCAAGGTGGTCGGCGTGTGACCGCCATGGAGGGTGCCAAAGACCAGAATATGATGTTTACGCGCGTCGAAGGCGGCCTGCAATTCCGTCAGCGACGTGACTGTCACGGCTCCCTCGGACGAACCCGTTGCAGTTGAAAAGCCCCCTGTACCGGCCACCGCGACACTCGCCCCAGCCAGAAAACCCATTACTATCGTCGATATCGCGATGCTCCACTTCATTTCAATCCATCCTCGTTTGACTCGTATCTTCGTGTGAAAAGGAAAGCGCCTTGCTGCGCCGCACAGAGGGCGAACGGCACCCCAGTGACGGCGCTTGTATTCGATCACAACGACATAGGAGAGATTGATCGGCCAGCGATGATTTGCGGAAGTAAGCGAAGCCGGATCCCGCGCACTCGACTCACGCGCGAGTGCGCGGGTCGGACGCGCCGCATGCGTAGGTTCATGTACCGGGCGGGCATGAGATGCTCGCGACGGACGATGCGCTGTCGCCTGTCGTATCCCCGCCAACCATGCCGCACGGTCCGTCAGGTGCCCGTAGCCACGAATTGCGGCATTGAATCGCACATGCCGCTGACTGCGAGCCGCTCGTCGCGCCATGATGAGCGCGGCACCGCGCGGCTGCGCGGCGCTGTCGACGTGCAGCTCCGAACATCGGCGTCGTGCTTGTCGCCGAGTGGCGGGCAAACTTGCAATGTGGCAATTACCCGCTCGTCCGCATCGGCATCGACCCCGGATTGCTCCGCGCGAGCGACATCCAACTTGTATCCGTGCGCGTAGATCGTCTTGAGAATCAGCTCGGACGCCCCCGACAAGCACAGTTTCTTGCGCAGCTTGTAGACGTGCTGCTCGAGCGTGCGCGCCGCGATCTGCGCCGTCGCGCCCCAAATGCCGGCCGCGATCTGAGCACGGCTGAGAAACTTGCCTGGGTTCGAGAAAAATAGCCACGCCATCGCGAATTCGCGCCCGGTCAATGGAATGTCGACATCGTCGAGCCTGACCAAACCGACATCTCGTTTCAGCAGGTAACGGCCAATCCTGATTTCGTTCGCAATCGTCCCAGTGCCGCGCCGCTGCAACGCCAGATGGGCTCGGAAGCGAATCTGCTCCACATCGTAACGGTTCACGACATCGGTCGCTCCCGCATCGATCCATCCCAGCAGCCCCGTCCAGCCGACCTGATTCGTCAACACGATGGCGGGCGTGCATAGATCGGCATTGCAGCTACGCCATGACAGCAGTGCGCTCGTCTGCACCGGTTCGGTCCTCGCGTCGATCAGTACGAGGTCATAGCGGTTTACGCGCATCGCGCGCAACACGTCCAACTCGCGGGAAAATTCGTCGACGACAACGCCGTCGCTTGAAAAGGCGTCCGAAACGTGGCGACGGAGCAGCCCGTCGTCGGTCGCGATCGCAAATAGTGGGACATTTTTCACGGCAGTTCGCATCCAAAAAGCAGCAACACTCTCTCCATCGCTGGCAGCCTTCGAGCGGCGGCAGCAGCGTTCTTCCCCGGCACTGCGCGTTGTTCTCTTGCCCACGTATCGCGATACGCTCGGCTCGTGGTGGCGTTCACGCCATTCAAGGCGCGCTGCGTTTCACGAACACCGTCGCTCGCTAGCGGGTGATAGTCTCTCTGTCCGTGAGTGCTTCAACGAAGCGCGGCGGATGCAGGCCGCGCAGAATTTTCTTGGCCAGTGAATCCAGGGCCTGTCACGACGGTGAACGAGTCCTAGAACGCCGTGTCCGCACAAGGATAGCGAAGTGCCGCGATAGCACGGCATGCATTGATCACGCGGCCGTGCCGCTTGCTCGGCCCGCTCGCCTGGTCGAGCAGTTCGGCGACCGCACGCGGGTCGAGCCCCGGCTGCAGGCCCAACAGCAGCGCGACGGTACCCGTCACGTTCGCGGCCGCGATCGACGAGCCCGACGCGAAGTCGTAGTGGCCGCCCGGTGTGAGCGTCAAAATGTCGCGGCCTGGCGCATACAGCACTTTCGCGCCCGATTCGGCCGCAGTGTCGCCGGCCATCCTGACCGCGATCACCCCCGGCACACCAACCGGAAACGCCTTGAGATCGCCATCCGGCAACACCGCGCCGACCACCACCACGCCCTTCTTCATTGACAGCTCGATCAGCTTGCTCAGTAGCGGGTCAGGCGGTCCGCCGAGACTCAGGTTGATGATCTGCGCATGCGCTTCAAGCGCTGCCTGGATTCCCTCGGCGAGCGTAAACGAGTTGCATCGCGACGGGCTGCCGCCCGCGCCGGACTGCCAGCACGACTTGACAGCGATCAGCCTCGCACGCGGCGCCACGCCGTCAATGCCCTCGCCCTCACCGGAACCGGTCGCGTGATTCGCCGCGATCACGCCAGCAACTTCCGTGCCGTGCACATCACGATTGAACTGTTTCCAGTCCTCGTCGACGAAATTGCGGGTCGAGACAACCCGGTCGTGCAGATCGGGATGGGTCGTATCGACGCCTGTGTCGATCACCGCGACGCGTACCGAATCGCCTCGCGCGACCTTGTGCGCGGCGTCCACGCCGATCTCGCGGAACCCGTGCTGGAGTTCGGCATAGTTGCCCGAGCGCAGCGCGTCCGTGAGTAGATCGAATGTCTGCAGCGGTTGCGCGAGACGTACGCGCGGATCGGCTGCGAGTTGCGCGAGCACCCGATCGCGCGGCGCGTCGCCGACGATCTCGAGCATCGCGCAATGCACCTTCAACGCTGGAATCGGCCACGCCGACACCTCCCGCAGCCGATACCGCCGCGCCAGCGCGGCGACTTCGGCGCGAGCGCTGCCGCCTGGCGCATAACCGCCCGCGGCGCCATAGCCATCCGCCGTAGAGCCTGCGCGCAGCATCAGCGACTCGGGCGGATTCGCGACCGCTAGCACGATCATCCTTTCGGGACGCGCTTGCATCTCCTGGGTCGCGAGCGCGGGATCGGGTGTCTGCGGCACAAGCGCGCAAGCGGACAGCGCAAACGCAGCCGCACACGCCAGCAGCCAGCGCATGACCACGTGCGCGAACGCGGCATGCCCGCCCCCTTCGCGATCCGCCTCCGCGTGCGGCGCAACAGGCTCATGCGGGAAACAGTGGCGCTGACGGGAATTCATGACGATCGGTTCATTATCTGGACAGCCATAAGTACGCCTTGCCGCCCGAAAAGTTACTGCGCATATCAGAAATGCCAGATCACGTCGGCGACCCAGCGATTCGCCGCACCCGGCCCGAGCCTGGCTTTTGCTTGATGACTCGTCGCAATGTAAGACAGATCGAATTGCCACGTGCGAAACTGGTAGGTCAGCCCCGCATTGCCGTACACATAGCCGAAACCAAATACCCGCCGCAAATCGTAATACCCGACGCCGGCCGTTGCGGTCCAGCCGTGGACGAGCGGCAGGCGGCCGACGAGATCGTAAGATATGGCAAACGTACTGGGCGACGAGCCGCCCCCCGTGCTCGGCGACGGCCCGAACCCCGTGTTCGGCGACACGGCGACCGACGCGAATACCGAATCACGCCACCCGGTAGTCAGTACGAACTCGTCGTAGTTGTAGCGTGCCGCCTGCGGCACGTGAACGAATTGATAGTGCGACAGCATAGCTTGCACGCTCCAGTCGCCAGTAAAGCGCCAACCGTAGCCGCCATAGATAGTGACCTCCGTGCCGGTCGTCTGCGTTCCGACGATCCGGATCGTCGACGCAGACGTGCCCGCAAAAATGCCGCTGCCCGGATACCAGCTCGCGGAGAAGCTCGCCGATGGCTGCCGGTCGCTGGTTTCCGCGCCGCGAGTCGTGCGCCCCGTGGCGGCCATCGCATCGAACTGCCAGTCTTCGTTCGCCATCGCTGACTGTGCCGGCAAAACAGCCAGCGCGAGTGTTATGCACCATCGGGATTGCAGCCTCAATCTCATCTCTTCGTTCGAGCATTGCGGTCGGGACCGAGGACGGCGGGATGTTTCGGGCCGCCGTGGCAAGCCGTCGCGACCTACACGGTCCGACGAGCCCCGCCGATCTTACCGCACAAGGGTGAACGAAAAAGAGAGACAGCCAAACGTCAGCCCCCCGCTTCTCCAATGGGTTCTGCGAAGCGTACGCCGGATGTCGCGCGCAGCGTCGCGACCTGCGCGGCCACGTCAGCCCGACCCGACATCGGCGCTAATGAGTAAACGCCGTTCTCGCTCGGCCCGCTTATGATCTCCAGTTTCAGCGGTGCGAGCAGCGCCTGCAGGCGGCCGACCGTCATCGCGGGGTCAACCACCAGCCGGATCGTCGCTCTGCCCGCGCCGGAGGACGGCTGCGACAGCGTGCGGTAGATTGCCGACAGGTTGCCGCCGCGCTGGACGCCTAGCGTCGCGAGCGCGCCCGTCTCCAGCAGCACGACCGCCGCGAGCCCGCACGCGACCGCGGACATCCAGCGGCGCGGCGGTGCAGACGCGTGCGGGCGCATGTCCGCCCGCTGCTCCGTTTCGTCGAAACGTTGCCACAGTCGGTCGAGGCCCTGCTCAACATCGGATCCGGCATCATCGCGCGACACCATCGCGTCGAACAGCTTGCGCTGGATCGCCAGTTCGGCCTGACACCGCTCGCAGTCGAGCAGGTGCACATCGACGAGGCCGTGCTCGGCTTCGGAGGCTCGGCCGTTAACGATCCAAGGTAGCAGTTCCCAGGCCTGCAGGTGAGCGAGTTCGCCTTCGTTCGTCGTGTTCATTGTTCCTCCCCGTCAACAAGGCCGGCCAGCGCCGGCATGAGGTTGCGCAGCTTGACCCGGGCATGAAACATCCGTGCTTTCACCGTGCTGATCGGACAGTCGGCGATTTCCGCGATCTCTTCGAGCGAATGACCCATCACGTAGGCTAGTTCCAGCACCATGCGCTGCTCGGGCGCGAGTCGGGTCATGCCCTTCGTCAGCCAATCGACCACCTCATGAGCTGCGACCGGTTCGGCCATCGGCTCGCCGTCCGGCCAAGATGAGAGCGGCTCGGTCGGCAAACCGCCTTGCCGCAGCGCCTTGAGCGTAACGCGATAAGCGATACCCATCAGCCACGTTGACACGCGCGACCGGCCACGAAACTCTGCGGCCTTCTGCCAGACGATCATGAACGTGTCGTTAACGACTTCCTCAATAACGTCGTCGCGCCGCGTAAAGCGGCCAAGGAAACGTACAAGCCGCCGGTGGTACTCGCGGTAGAGCACCGCCAGCGCGGCCTTGTCGCCGGCAGACACGCGGCGCAGCAACGCAGCATCGTCCGCATCGACGGTGCGCGCGGCGAACGCGGATGAACTAGAAGCGTTCGGTTCAGGTGACATAGAACGGGCTCGAAATGTTCCGACCAGAACAGGAGTATGGCCGTGAGTAACGCCTGGCGCCGGAAAAGTTTCGGTCGCTACAAAATTCTTCATTGAATCAGTTTATGCGGGGCAGGATTTCCACGCGCATGCCATGTCGCGAGCAGGCGCCGCGCTCAGCAACAACGGGCTCGAGGCCTTACCACTTCGATCAGACCGATCGCGCGCCTGCCGCGAATGTCGGCTTGCCGGCAGCCAGTTCGGTCCGCCTACTCATCTATCAGCCGCAGCCGTCTGCTCTCCGAGCCATTCGAGCAACATTTGCGTGACGAATGCCTGATTCTCAAGATTGGAAATGTGGCCCGCGTCGGGCACGAGCACTTGCCGGCAGCCGATCACGCCGGCCATCTTCAGGGTTTCGGCTGGTGGGCGGGCCACGTCGTTCGCGCCGCACATTAGCAAGGTCCGCTCGCCGTCAAGCGCGGCGCGAGTCGACAGCGTGTCCGGCCGGCCGAAGAGGAGCCGACCAAGCGGCAAAATCAATTGCCGCAACTGGCTCTCAGAGAAATTCGCCAGTGCGCGGCGAAACGCGGTCGGTAGAGCACCCGTCAGGTCCGCACCGGGCCGGAAGAACAGCGGCACGATCGCATCGAGCAGTGATGGCGAAATCCGGCCCGCGGCCTCGATCGCGTCGGGCATCTGGTAGTAGCGCGTGCGGGTCACGTCGGGTTCCGCTTCCAGTGACGTATCCAGCATCACGAGCGCGCGCACCCGCTCCGGCTCTCGCAACCCAAGCTGCGCGCCCCACATACCGCCGACGCTTAGTCCGACGACCGCGCACCACTCGACATCCAGAGCGTCGAGGAGCGCGCTTGCCTGAGTGGCCAGATCGCCCAACGTATGCGTGCCGTCGGGAAGCCTGCACGACAGCCCGCGCCCCCAAAGATCAGGCACAATGACCCTGTATGTGCGAGACAGTACGTCGATCTGTGGCGCCCACATCGACGCATCCACAGATTGCTGTGTCCGAGCAGCACTTGGAATCCGGTGCACCGCCTGTCAGCGGTGTTCCGCGAAAAACGCAATACCCTGATTCACCGTGCACGTATAGCTGATACGCGGCGCAAGCCGCGCATACGACGGCAGCGAAAACAGATCAGTTGAAAACGCTACAGTCTGGTCGGGCTTCACTTGATAGCGGATGAATTGCCAGATCGGTTGACCCGATGCATCGACCGTCGCGTGTTGGTCCGCGAAGCTGAGCGTGCCGTCCTGCGTAATCCGATAGGCACTGATCCTGAGCCCGCCACGCGTCGTACCCGGCGCGGTTGTGGTGCCAGCCGGCGAGCACTGCGTCAGATCAACCGTCACCGAAACGGCTGCTCCGTGATTCAATGCACCCTCCACGTCCTCGAGAGTGGACAACGGTATCGCCTGCCCTGCATGCGCTGAAAGGCATGGAGCGACGATCGACAATACGCTGAGCAGCTTCTTCACAGTAAAGACCTCCTGAGGCGGATGAATCGAGTGCCTCCGATTCTGCTCGTATTCGCGCGTCTTCGGACGATATCTTGAGGATTGTTGAGAATTGGACAGCGCAGGGCCATCTGTCGCCCCGTTACTATCTTCCCGCCCCCAGTCGCAGTCACGATCCGGGGGTGTTGTCCCCCGGACTGGTGGGTGGCTGGTGATCACTGATAGGAGTTTGGCCGGGATATCCCGGTGCCGTCCGTAACATGGATGGCGAGACTTGCCACCATTGTTGCAGGTCAATCCGTTCACTCTGCACAAAATGGGATGCAAGACACACAACAATGTGATGCCGTCGATGTCTTCGTCGGCGTCGATGTCGATAAAGGCAAACCATCACGCCGTGGCACTCGATCGGACCGGCAAGCGCCTGTACAAGAAGGCGCTGCCCAACGATGAGGCCACGCTGCGTGCCCTCATCGACGAACTCAAGACGCGCGGCCGACTTCTATTCGTCGTCGACCAGCCGTCGACCATCGGTGCGTTTCCTGTAGCCGTCGCCCGCGCTGAAGGCGTACTCGTCGCCCATCTACCGGGACTGGCCATGCGCCGCATCGCCGACCTGCATGCCGGTGAAGCCAAGGCCGATGCCCGCGATACCACGATCATTGCCGAGGCTGCCCGTCGAATGCCGCACACGCTGCGTTCGCTTCGATTGGCACGAGCAACTCGCCGAGCTCACCATGCTGTGCGGCTTCGACGATGATCTCGCCGCTCAGGTCACTCAAACCAGCAACCGCATTCGCGGCCTGCTCACCCAGATCCACCCGGCGCTTGAGGGCAATCGACCGCCTCGCCTGAAGGTCCAATGGGACGAGTTCGGGCTTCGGGGCCTCTTTCCACTTGACACCGAGATAAAGCCGGATCAGGCGCCCATGCACCAGGCGCACCGGATCTATGAGAGCAACGTCGCATTGATCCAGGCCTGCGATGTCGTGATGGCCAATCTGGCTGATTTCCGCGGCGCCGGCGAACTGGACTCTGGCACAGCGATCGAAATCGGGTTCGCGGCGGCGCCGGGTCGACGCGTTCTCCACCTCTCTCTTGCCTAGCAGCCGAGTCGTCGGCCCGCCATGGGCGGACACACATGGTACTGCGACCGATGGCGCACTGAGCGATTTCTTCGGGATCGCAACAGGCTCCTCGTCAGTCGATGGAAATGGACCGACGGTTCTGTCGCACGCAGGCAGCTTCACACTGCGCAGTGAGGATTGTTGAAGATCGGACATCGCTTCCGGGATCGCCGGCGGTGGTTTTCCGCGTGGGAACTGGCACCGCAGCGGGCTGCCTGCCGAGCCCGAATGCCGGACCGCGTCCTCAACCGCCACCTTCGGAATTCGCAACGCGCTTTCGCTCGCGGGCACGTCCGATGTGATACGGCCGCCTACGCTACGCGGTGCCGGAAACGATTGGATGCGACCGTGCCGACATTCGGTCGCGTCCCCGTCGGCGAATCTCCCTTCCGCGGTGCCACGCGCTTGCGTGGCGTTTTTTTACCTTTTGCCTTCGCAGGTCTACGCCATGTCGCTCAATCCGCTGCTTTCGCCCGGCACGCCCACTCTGCTGCCCGCCTCCCTGTCGCCATCGTCGACTGCGCCGTTTCCGGCCGCAGAGCCGTTCGACCAGCACATGACCGACACCATCGACGCGACGCTGTCGCGCTCGCTCGGTTCACTCGTCGGCGACGACGTCGACGCCGGCGACGACGACACGTCGAATGCCAATGCCGGATCGGCGCTCCCGTTCGCGAACCCGCAGTCGAGCGCAGGCACGCAGACCTATGCGGTGCCGCAGCATGTCGGCGGCATGATTGCGCCTCCTGCGGCCGCAGACTCGAGCGTCACGTGGAACGGCGGCACGCTTAACGAATCCGAACTGCAGATCACCGCAGTCCTCGACCGGCACAAGGATCAGTGCCCGCTCAGCTGGGATTCGTTGAACGACAAGATCAACGACGCGTCGACGCCACCGGACCTGAAGGCTGCGCTGCAGGGCTTGCAGCACGACCCGCGCCTGTTCTTCGCGATCAGCTCGCAGGGGGACGGCCGCAGCGGCGGCAAGATCAAGGCCAAGGACCTGACGGAGTTCTCCGCCAATCATCCGCAAGTCGCCGCATTCAACGAACAGAAGGCGGCCGCGTACACGCAGAACTACATCCCGTCGGACGGCAGCGGAAACCGCCAGCCGCGTGCGATGACGGAAAGCGACGCACTGCGCGAACTCTATCGCTATTCTGATAACCTGCCTAAGCATCTCGGCACCGACGACTTCAAGCAGATCGTCGACGGCGACGCGAAGACCGGTAAGACTCCACCGCAGGTGATTGCGTCCGCACAGTACTTCCTCGATCACCAAGACGCCTGGAACAAACTGAGCGGCAGCGACGACCGGATAAGCAAGGAAGATTTCCTGCAAACTGCGTCTTCGTCGATGAGCCTCACGCAGAACGAGCTCGACACGCTCGCGGCGATGAACCACAACCAGAGCGCCTTCTTCGGCGACGGTGACCTCACCCGCGACAAGCTCACGACGATGTGTAACGACAAACATCTCGACGCGAAGACGCGCGACGCCGCGAAGCAGCTACTTCGGGACCCGCTTCTATTCGGGTTGCTGAACAACACAATCACCGGCTACAAGACGCATCACGGCGCCTTCGATTTCGGCGGCGGGCATACCGTCGATTCGGGTAACATCAGCAACCGCGACTTCAATCACTTTTACGACAACATGTCGGCCGCTAACCGCACGGTCGAGAAACAGCGGACACATGCCGCTACGGCGCCCGAGCAACAGGACGCTGTTGCGGACATGATGATGGGCAGGGCCGACCAGCCCGAAATCAAGTCGCCGAAGCACAACGGCGGCTTCCTCGAGCATGCGCTGAACGACGTGCTGAAGGTCGGCGCGAAGGCGCTTGACTGGGCAGCGACCGCGATGAGTGCGCTGAGCTTCATCCCCGGCATCGGCGAACTGGCGGACATCGGTTCGGCCGTGCTCGAAAGCGAAGCGCAGGCCGCGAACATCCTGCACACTGTGATCAGCGGTGGCAACATCAAGAAGGCGCTCGCGGAAGCGGGGCTCAGCCTGGCGGCGCAAGCGGTTGGCGACATCGCAGGCCCCGAAGCGAAAATCGCGATGCGCAACGGTCTCGCGAAAAAGCTGGTCGAAAAGGCCGCGAACGCGAGCATCGATCTCGGGATGAGCGAAGCGAAGTCGTACACCGAGGACTATCTGAACAACCTGAAGGCGCGCATCGAGGCCGGCCCGCTGCCGCGTACCGGCATGCAGAACGCCGAGTACGCGGGCGCATAACGGGTGCGTTCAACTAAGAACGTGCCGAACCGACGGCCGCGCGCCACGCTGCCGTCGGTTCGCGCATACCGGCCGAATTCGACCGACGGAGTCGGCGTGACGGATTTAAACGTCGTGAACGCAGCGTTGCAATCTTACGGCGTGGGCGTGCCTGTCACCGTCGCGTCGTTCGCGCTCGACGTGACGTTCCGTAGTACTTTCTGACGGCGCGACGCCCCCACACCGTCGTGTTTCGGTCGATTCCCGGCCATGCGTTCGCGCAAATCTGGACGACGACGCCGTCCACCGCTCTTTCCCGCGCTCTCCCGGGCATCGGTCGATCCCGCCGACGGCCAGACCGACGTGCCCCCGTCCGGCGGGACAAGCCTTCTGATCGTCGCCTTCCCGCCCGACAGCACGATGGCAGCGCCGGGATTCGATCCGGGGCACCGAGTGCGTCGCGCGCATGCCGGATCTTTCGCAGACGTTCGAGCCCGATTGCACCGGCCTGCACGCGACCGACACCGTCGACTACGCGATCGTACTATCGGGAGAAAATCTGGCTTGAGGTTGACGATATCCACGCGCGACAACGCTTGTTGACGGAGGCTCGAAGTCGGAATGCATGGCTGCCGCGTCTGGTATCAGACGCGCCGTTGCGCGAGCTGTACGAATTGACCCGTTGGGGGCCGACTGAGGTTAACCCGCTCGGCCCGCGCATCCTAAGCAGAGCCTACCCCAGAGGTGGCCGCGCAAATTCAGACAACCGGATAAGTGGAACGGCCAGGGCCTGAGCCGGCGATAACGCAGGCAAAGGAATCCGAGAAATGACGAAGAGAACCCGGCGGACGCACTCAGCGGCGTTCAAGGCGAAAGTG
>DATEJU010000227.1:0-13912 GCA_035277805.1 Paraburkholderia sp.
GCCCGCGCCGATGGCCGCGCCGTTGCCGCCGCCGAACGCCGCGCCCGCGGCGGCGCCCAGCGCCGTGCCGATCACGGCGCTGCCCACGCCGGCATTCGTGGCGGCCTGGTTGGTGGTGGTGCCGCCTACCTGCTGGAAGGCGAACTGACGACAGTTGTAGTCGTCGTTGCGGAACTGGTCGAAGCTCTTGCCGGTGCCCGGCAAGGCCATCACGCTCGGTCCGGTCGGGACCACGGCACACGCGCTCAGAAAGCCCGCAGCGGCGAGCAGCGCAAAATAAGTGGGTTTCATGATTAACTCGATCGATGTCGTCAGATCAGTTCGAAGGTGCCGGTTGGGCCGGCACGGAGCGCCAGCCCGACGAGCATTGCTTCACATACGGGTAGTAGGTCTTCGACGCGTCGCAGTAGTACCACGTGTCGCTGTTCCCGCTGTCGTCTGCGTCGGGGGCTTGCGCTTGCGGCTGGCCCTGCTCGATGTAGTCGGGCGCTTGCGGAGGCGGCGCGACGATGACGGGAGCCGGCGCATAGTAGTAGGGCACGGGGGCGACCGGGTAGTAATAAGGTACGCCGCCGCCGATGAAGACACCTACGCGCGCCGCGTGCGCCGCGCCGCTTGCGCAGGCCAGGGCGGCCATGGCGGCCCCAAGAATCAATTTCGACCTTCTCACAACGATCTCCAGAACGGAATTGGGCCGGGCGTTCATGCCGGCCAGGCCTCGCGCACCCACGCATTCTGAAACGCTATGACATTGCGGGATTCAATGCAATTACGCGAACGCCACTGTTTTTTCGAGTTGTTACAACGCGGCGGCGAAGTGCGGGCGTGGCAGGCGAGGCGAGCGCCCATTGGT
Organism: Paraburkholderia sp.; assembly: GCA_035277805.1. Lineage (GTDB taxonomy): Bacteria > Pseudomonadota > Gammaproteobacteria > Burkholderiales > Burkholderiaceae > Paraburkholderia. Next base: position 854 of record DATEJU010000227.1, read on the forward strand.
GGCGATCGGCGTGCAAGCGGCGGCTTCATGGAGCGATCTGCCGGCTTCGTTCCGGCAGCAAGGCTTGGGTCCGGATCTGCAGGACCGCAGTCCTGTAATACTTGGAGATCGATGCGCAAGCCGATTTTCGCTTCGGTGAAGGAGGTTCGTGCCGTGACGCTTTCGTGCGAGGTGGCCGCCGCCGTGCCGATCCAGATAATCGGCGACGCCGCGATCGTTTCGGCGGCGCCGGCCTCGTGCTCGTGGAACGCGGCGCTCACCGGCCCCGCAGTGCCGGGCGCGAACGGCATCCCCGGTGATCGAAGGCGTGTCGTCGGGGGCGGGCGCGACGGGCCCTTATGTCGCGTAGATGCCGTGATAGTCGCGCGTTGGACATCGCGGAGAGAAATACGGACTGCTAGTCGATTCGATCGAGGACATCGTCACGTTCAATGGCGGCGCGCAGTTGACGGTGCACGCGATGTTCACGCGCACCGCGGGCATGCAGACGCGCGGCGACATGCGCGAAGCGCTCAGGCTTCGAGTGCGAGCGTCGCGAAGCTCGCGAGCCAGTGCTCGCCCATATAGTCGCCGGCGACGTGGTCGAGCGCCGTGTCCAGATGCGTCTGCGCGGCTTGGCGCAGCACGTCCGCACGCGCGTCGCCCGCGGGCAGCACGCCCGCGAGCGTGCGCTGGCACCACGCGCGGCTCAGATTCAGGCCGTCGAGATGGGCGATCTTGCCGTCGCTGCGGTCGGTGACCGTGGCGGGCAGGAACAGCGTAGCCGGCTCGCGCGCGGCCAGCGCGGGCAGAAAGCGCCCGAACCAGGCGGCGAACTCGTCGGCGCCCAGCACGCGGCTCATCAGCACCGCCACCATCAGCGAGGGCGAGAGAAACTCGTCGCCCGACGGCTCCCATGCCTGGCATCCCGCATCGCCTTCGTGCCAGCGCCGCGCTGTCTCCTCGATCAGGCGTGCGAGTCCATCGCGCGACGTCCGGCGCGCGAAATCGTGCGCGAGCGTGAGCGCGAACGCCGTGTTGAAGTGCGTGCCCACGCGCAGCGGATAAGTCGCCTTCGGCAGGAATTCCTCGAAACGCTCGACGAACGCCTCGGTGAGCGGCGTCAGCGTGCGCGACCAGCGCTGCGCTTCGGGCGTCTTCATGCCGTGCAGCTGCGCCGCGAGCGCGAGCAGCCAGGCCCAGCCGTAGGGCCGCTCGAAGCCGCGGTTGTGCGGCAGGTCGAGGTAGGCGCGCTCGCCGGCCATGTTCGCTTCAGTGAAGTGCTCGTCGATCACGGCGACGATGCGCGGCGCCTCTGGCAAGTCGGGAAAGCGCTCCAGCAGATGCGCGACGAGCCAGTAGCCGTGCACGCACGAATGCCAGTCGTAGCTGCCGTAGAACACGGGATGCAGCGCGCGCGGGCCCTGCACGTCCTGCGGGCCGGCCAGCGAATGGGTGAGCTTGTTCGGATACTCGCGCGTGAGGTGAGCGAGCGCGAGCGACGCGAAGCGGGAGGCGAGCGGAGCGGTGAGCGTGGTGTGCATGGTGGTCTGTGCGTAGCGGCTTGGGGGGCGCGAATGCGAAAGCGCCAGCTTAGCGCGAACGTTCACGCGTTGCTGGCGCGCTGCGCGACGCGCCGGGCCGCACGCTGCCGCCATGACCGAGCCCTAATCGCGCGAAGCCGCCGGCGCGCCCGCCTTGCGCGGCGAGCGTTCGCGCTCGAGGCGGCGCATGGCCTCGCCCACGTCCTGGCTGAATTGCGCGAGCGCGGCCAGCTCGATATTGGGCGGCTGCAGTGCATTCCACAGCACGTCGGCGAGTTTCTCCGCTGTAGCGTCGATATCGGTGCGCCGGTTGGCGAGCGTCGCGTCCCAGAGCACGTGCTCCATCGGTCCGAAAATGAGCGAGCGCAACAGGCGCAGCGGCATGTCGTTGCGAATCTGCCCGCATTCCTGGCCGCGCGCGAGCACGCGCATGAGCGGCGCCGTGTAGCGCCGCTGCATCTCCGTGAGCGCCTCGTTGAGCTCGTGATGGCGCGTGCGCCCCTCCGAAAGCACCAGCTCGCAAATGCCCGTGCCGCTTTCCAGCATCAAGCGCAGATGCGTGCGCACGATGAATGCGAACTGCTGACGCACGGTGCCGTCGCGCGGCAGGCCCGCCTCGATCGCCTCGATCGATTCGTCATACCAGTCGCCGATCACGCGCGCGCACAGTTCGCGCTTGCCGCGAAAGTAGCTGAACACCGTGGCTTCGGAGATACCCAGGCGCTGCGCGATCTCGGCCGTGGTGGCGCGCGTGTAGCCCTTTTCGGAGAACACCTCGCGCCCGGCCTCGAGAATCTCCTTCACGCGCTGCTGGGACTTGCGCCCGGCCGGCTGGCGGCGCGACGCGGGCAGGAAGGTATTGGGGGCGGTAGACATTCTGAGTAAGGTTCAGTTTACGGCGGGGCTGGTGCCGATTATGCACGATATTTCACGCTTTGCAATGCGTGTCAGGTGCTATAGAACGGCGTGAACGAGAAATCTGAGCGTTACTCAAAAATATCTATTGACGTTAACGTAAATGTGGCGTGAAATGTGTCCCCGAGGGGCAAGTCGCGCCACCCGCGAGAACGCCCGCGCCTTACTGAGGAGACACAGGATGAGCAACGTACCCGGTTTGCAGTTCCCGCTTGGGGAAGAAGTCGAAATGCTGCGCGACAGCATTGCGAACTTCGCGGCAAAGGAAATCTCCCCGCGCGCGGGCGAGATCGACCGCACCGACCAGTTCCCGATGGACCTCTGGCGCAAATTCGGCGATCTGGGTGTGCTCGGCATGACCGTCTCCGAGGAATACGGCGGCGCGAACATGGGCTACACGGCGCATATGGTGGCCATGGAGGAGATCTCGCGCGCCTCGGCTTCGGTCGGCCTTTCGTATGGCGCGCATTCGAATCTGTGCGTGAACCAGATCCACCGCAACGGCACCGAAGCGCAAAAGCGCAAGTACCTGCCGAAGCTCGTCTCGGGCGAGCACGTGGGCGCGCTTGCGATGAGCGAGCCGAACGCCGGCTCCGACGTGGTCAGCATGAAGCTGCGTGCCGATAAAAAGGGCGACAAGTACGTGCTCAACGGCACGAAGATGTGGATCACCAACGGCCCGGATTGCGACACGCTCGTGGTCTATGCGAAGACCGACATCGAAGCGGGTCCGCGCGGCATCACCGCGTTCATCGTCGAAAAGGGCATGAAGGGCTTCTCCGTCGCGCAAAAGCTCGACAAGCTCGGCATGCGCGGCTCGCACACGGGCGAGCTCGTGTTCCAGGATGTCGAGGTGCCCGAAGAAAATATTCTCGGCCAGCTCAACGGCGGCGTGAAGGTGCTCATGAGCGGACTCGACTACGAGCGCGCCGTGCTCGCGGGCGGTCCCACCGGCATCATGGCCGCCGTGATGGATGCGGTCGTGCCGTACATTCACGAGCGCAAGCAGTTCGGCCAGGCCATCGGCGAATTCCAGCTCATTCAGGGCAAGGTCGCCGATCTCTACACCACCTTCCAGGCGTGCCGCGCGTATCTCTACGCGGTCGGTCGCCAGCTCGATACGCTCGGCACGGCGCACGTGCGCCAGGTGCGCAAGGACTGCGCCGGCGTGATTCTCTATACGGCGGAAAAAGCCACGTGGATGGCCGGCGAGGCCATTCAGATTCTCGGCGGCAACGGCTATATCAACGAGTATCCGGTGGGGCGTCTCTGGCGCGACGCGAAGCTCTACGAAATTGGCGCGGGCACGAGCGAGATTCGCCGCATGTTGATCGGCCGCGAGCTGTTCGCGGAAACCGCCTGATTTCGCAATCCTGAGGATAGACGAGATGCCGATCATCGAATCGAAGCTCAATCCGCGCTCGGATGACTTCAAGGCGAATGCCGCCGCGCTCGAAGCCGTGGTTGCGGACCTGCGCGAGAAGATCCAGAAGCTGTCGCTCGGCGGCGGCGCGGCGGCGCGCGACAAGCACGTCTCGCGCGGCAAGCTGCTGCCGCGCGAGCGCATCGCGCAACTGCTCGACCCGGGCACGCCGTTTCTCGAATTCTCGCAGCTCGCGGCCTACGGCATGTACCACGACGCCGCGCCGGGCGCGGGCATCATCACGGGCATCGGGCGCATCGCGGGCCAGGAGTGCGTGATCGTCTGCAACGACGCCACCGTGAAGGGCGGCACGTACTATCCCGTCACCGTGAAGAAGCACGTGCGCGCGCAGGAAATCGCGCAGGAAAACAACCTGCCGTGCGTGTATCTCGTCGATTCGGGCGGCGCGAACCTGCCCAACCAGGACGACGTATTCCCCGACCGCGATCACTTTGGCCGCATCTTCTACAACCAGGCGAATCTGTCGTCGCAAGGCATCCCGCAGATCGCCGTGGTGATGGGCTCGTGCACGGCAGGCGGCGCTTACGTGCCCGCGATGAGCGACGAGTCGATCATCGTGAGGAACCAGGGCACGATTTTCCTGGGCGGCCCGCCGCTCGTGAAGGCCGCAACCGGTGAGGAAGTGAGCGCCGAAGATCTCGGCGGCGGCGACGTGCATACGCGCCTTTCGGGCGTGGCCGATCATCTCGCGCAAAACGACGCGCATGCGCTCGCGATTGCGCGTTCGATCGTCGGCAATCTCAATCGCACGAAGACGCCGCCCGTCGTGCTGCGCGAGCCGCTGCCGCCGCGCTACGACGCCAAAAGCCTCTACGGCGTGATCCCCGTGGATACGCGCAAGCCCTTCGACGTGCGCGAAGTGATCGCGCGCATCGTCGACGACTCGGCCTTCGACGAATTCAAGGCGCGCTACGGCACCACGCTCGTCACCGGCTTCGCGCACATCTGGGGCCATCCGGTGGGGATCGTCGCGAACAACGGCATTCTCTTTTCCGAGTCGGCGCTCAAGGGCACGCACTTCATCGAGCTGTGCTGCCAGCGCAAGATTCCGCTCGTGTTCCTGCAGAACATCACGGGCTTCATGGTGGGCCGCAAGTACGAGAACGAAGGCATTGCGCGCAACGGCGCGAAGATGGTGACGGCGGTGGCCACGGCGAAAGTGCCGAAGTTCACGGTCATCATCGGCGGCTCGTTTGGCGCCGGCAATTACGGCATGTGCGGCCGCGCGTACTCGCCGCGCTTCCTGTGGATGTGGCCGAATGCGCGCATCTCGGTGATGGGCGGCGAGCAGGCTGCCTCCGTACTTGCCACGGTGCGGCGCGACGGCATCGAAGCCAAGGGCGGCACGTGGAGCGCGGAAGAGGAAGAGGCATTCAAGCAGCCGATTCGCGACCAGTACGAACGCCAGGGGCATCCGTACTATGCGAGCGCGCGTCTGTGGGACGACGGCGTGATCGATCCCGCGCAAACGCGCGACGTGCTCGGCCTCGGGCTCTCGGCCACGATGAATGCGCCGATCGAAGAGACGCGCTTCGGCGTGTTCCGCATGTAAGCGCGCGCAGGAGGAGGACATGACGATGCAATACGAAACGCTGCTGGTCGAGGTGAGGGCCCAGGTCGCGACCGTCACGCTCAATCGCCCCGACGTGCGCAACGCGTTCAACGAGACGATGATCGCCGACGTAACCTCGGCCTTCACCGCGCTCGGCGCGCGCGACGACGTGCGCGCGATCGTGCTCGCGGGCAACGGCAAGGCTTTCTGCGCGGGCGCGGACCTGAACTGGATGCGCAAGATGGCCGGCTACTCCGACGAGGAGAACCGCGCCGACGCACTGCGTCTCGCGCACATGCTCTCGGCCGTGTACCGCTGCCCGAAGCCCGTGATCGCGTGCGTGCATGGCGACGCTTACGCGGGCGGCATGGGCCTCGTGTGCGTGGCGGATATCGTCGTGGCGGTGGAGACGGTGCACTTCTGCCTTTCCGAGGCGCGCCTTGGCTTGATGCCCGCAACCATCGCGCCGTATGTGATCCGCGCGCTCGGCGAGCAGGCTTCGCGCCGCTACTTCGTGACCGCGGAGGCATTCGATTGCGCGACGGCGCTGCGCCTCGGCCTCGTGAGCGAAGCGGTGAGCGCGGGCGAGCTGGACGCCACCGTGCAGCGCATCGCCGATACGCTCTGCGCGAACAGCCCGAACGCGGTGCGCGAGTGCAAGCAGCTCGTGCAGGACATCGCCGGCGAGTCGATTGACGACGCGCTGATCGAAGACACGGCCGTGCGCATCGCGCGCATCCGCGCAAGCGAGGAGGGGCGCGACGGCGTGTCGTCGTTCCTCGAAAAGCGCACGCCGCGCTGGCGCGATTCGGCGTGAACGACGGCGAACCAGAACGATAGCGAGACCTCCTATGTTCAACAAGATTCTGATCGCCAACCGGGGCGAGATTGCCTGCCGGGTTGCCGCCACTTGCCGACGCCTCGGCGTGAAGAGCGTGGCCGTTTATTCGGATGCCGATGCCAACGCCAAGCACGTTGCCGCGTGCGACGAGGCGGTGCATATCGGCGAGGCGAGCGCGCAGCAAAGCTACCTGCGCATCGAACGCATCATAGCGGCCGCCAGGGCCACCGGCGCGCAAGCCATTCATCCGGGCTACGGATTTCTTTCGGAAAACGAAGATTTCGGGCGTGCATGTGAGGAAGCTGGCATCGTCTTTATCGGGCCGCCGGTCGAGGCGATCGCCGCGATGGGCTCGAAGGCCGCCGCCAAGGCGCTCATGCACGCGGCAGCCGTGCCGCTCGTGCCGGGTTATCACGGCGACGACCAGGACGCCGCGCTGTTGCAGCGCGAAGCCGATGCAATGGGTTATCCCGTGCTGCTCAAGGCGAGCGCGGGCGGCGGCGGCAAGGGCATGCGCGTGGTCGAGCGCAGCGGTGACTTCGCGGCAGCGCTCGCGTCGTGCAAGCGCGAGGCCGCGAGCAGCTTCGGCAATGACCGCGTGCTGATCGAGAAGTACCTCACGCGCCCGCGCCACGTGGAAGTGCAGGTGTTTGCCGACAAGCACGGCGGTGCCGTGTACCTGTTCGACCGCGATTGCTCCGTGCAGCGCCGCCACCAGAAAGTGCTCGAAGAAGCGCCCGCGCCGGGTCTCGACGATAGCGTGCGGCGTGCGATGGGCGAAGCCGCGGTTGCCGCGGCGCGCGCGGTCAATTACGTGGGCGCGGGCACCGTCGAGTTCATCATGACGGGCGCCGACTTCTACTTCATGGAGATGAACACGCGCCTGCAGGTCGAGCACCCGGTGACGGAAATGGTCACGGGACTCGATCTCGTCGAATGGCAGTTGCGTGTGGCGGCGGGCGAGCCGCTGCCGCTCGAGCAGTCGCAGCTCGCGGTGACGGGGCACGCGCTGGAAGCGCGTATCTATGCCGAGAATCCGGCGCGCGGCTTCCTGCCTTCGACGGGCACGCTCAAGCATCTGCGCATGCCGGCGGGCGTCGAATTCAGCTTCGGCGATGCGGGCGAGCGCGCGAATGTTCGCATCGACAGCGGCGTGCGCGAGGGCGATACGATCACGCCGTTCTACGACCCGATGATCGCCAAGCTCATTGTCCATGGCGCGACGCGCGACGAAGCGCTTGCGCGCATGCGGCGCGCGCTGGAGCAATGCGAGGTTGTCGGCCCGCATACGAACGTGGAGTTTCTGCACAGGCTCGTGACCTGCGCGCCGTTCGCGAGCGCCGATCTCGACACGGGCCTCATCGAGCGTCACCACGACGCGCTGTTCGCACCGCAGACGAAGCCGTTGCGCGAGGCGCTCGCGCTGGCCTGCGCGGCGCTGATCGCGCGCGAGGGCGGCGTGGGGCTCGGCGCATCGCCGTGGCAGGCGCTCGCGCATTGGCGGCTGAATGGCGGCTTCGCGCAGACCTTCGCATGGCGCGACATCGAAAGCGACACCGCATTGTCGACGGCATTCACGCACGACGGCGGCGCACAGACGCTTGCGTGCGCGGGCGATGAGGAGCGCTACACGTGGTGGCGCGGCGAGGGCGAAAACGAGTACGGCGCGACCATCGGCAATACTCGCGTGACGGGCCACGTGTTCATCGACGCCGATGTCTTCCACGTGTTCTGCCTCGGCGTGGCCGTGTCGTTCGAATGGCAGAACCTGCTCGCGCACGCAGCGGACGCCGAGCACGGCGAAGGCCGCCTCACGGCGCCGATGCCGGGCAAGGTGATCGCGGTGCTCGTGGAGCCGGGCGCGGTGGTGGAGAAGGGCGCACCGCTCATCGTGATGGAAGCGATGAAGATGGAGCACACCATCGGCGCGCCGACGGCGGGCAAGGTGACCGAAGTGCTTTACGCCGTGGGCGATCAGGTCGCCGATGGTGCCCAACTGCTGATGCTCGAAGCCGAGTGAGGACGCCGGGAGCGTAAAAGGACCTGAGAGAGTTAGACCCTGGGGCGTTTCGCGAGCGCGGAACGCCTTTTTTTATAGGTCCTTTGTGGATTTTCGGGGCCAGGAGGCGGCAGTGGTCCTATTTCTGCCTTCCTCAGCCATCCGTCGAGACAGTGACAGTTTCCCACGCGCGGAACTCATCTTCGAGCGCCGACAACTTGCCTCGCACGAGTTCGAGTGCATCGCTGCCGAGCAAAAGATGAACGGGCGGGTTGTCTGCATCTATCGCCGCAAGCATCGCGCGTGCTGCTTTGCGAGGATCTCCCAGTTGCTTGCCGCTTTTTTCTTCGCGAGCTTTGCGGACGGGGTTGAAAATTTCGTCGTAGTCCGGGATCGAACGCGGCGGTCGCGTCATCGAGCGGCCCGCCCAGTCCGTGCGGAAGGAGCCGGGCGCCACCGCTGTCACGGCGACGCCAAAAGGCTTGACCTCCTTGGACAGGGCTTCGGAGATGCCTTCAAGCGCGAACTTGCTTCCGCAGTAGTAAGCGATTCCTGGCATCGTAATGTGGCCGCCCATCGACGTGATATTCAGAATCTGGCCGCGTCGGCGCTCGCGCATGAGGGGCAAGACGGCCTTCATCATGGCGACCGGGCCGAAGACGTTCACATCGAACTGTCGACGTATCTCCGACAGTGGCGATTCCTCCATGATGCCTTCGTGGCCGTAGCCGGCATTGTTGACCAACACGTCGATGGGACCCACACTCGACTCGATTTCCGGCACGACGCCATCGATGGCGTCAAGATCGGTCACGTCAAGAACCCGTCCAAACGCGGCGCCCGCGCGGAGAGACTCGAAATCGCGCTTGGCCTGCGCACTTCTGACCGTGCCGACGACCTTGTGACCCACCGCGAGCGCCTCTAGTGCGAGCGCGCGGCCAAAGCCGCTGCTGACGCCGGTGATAAGCAGAATTTTGCTCGATGGCATTGAAGCACGCTCCGTCATGTGATTGAAAAGTGCATGCTAGTCTTACGAGCGAGGCCATAAAAGCCTGATTTCGCTAATTTTCTTGCACAAAGCTATGAAAGTAAAACGCGTTTTCCGTGAGCAGCCTGAATTTTCGCGGGGAAGCCAGAAACGCATCGTTACCCTGCTGCACGCGTTGGCGTCCGATGAGGGTTACAACCTGACGGCGCTGCCGAGTGTCCGCATCCTGCGTTCGAACCGGGCGCTGTCGCGCACGCCGGTTTTGTACGATCCCGGCATCGTGATCGTTTGCCAGGGCCGCAAGCGAGGTTACTTCGGCGACCAGCTCTATCTTTACGACGAGCATCACTACCTCGCCGTGTCCGTGCCCGTACCCTTCACCGTGGAAACCGATGCAACGCCGGAGCGCCCGCTGCTGGCGCTGTACCTGCATCTGGATTTCGCCATGGCCGCCGAACTCGCGGCTCAGATTGATCGCGAAGGCATGACGGAACGCATACAGGTGCCTCAGAGCATGATGTCGACGCCAATGGACGACGCTATGCAGTTGTCCGTATTGCGCTTTCTCGAAGCGATGTACCGGCCGCTCGAAGCTGCTGTATTGGGCCCGGGCCTGCTGCGCGAACTGTACTTCCGTGTGCTCACCGGGGCACAGGGACGCTCGATGAGAGAGGCCCTGGCGATGCGCGGACAGTTCGGCCGGATAGGCCGATCCCTACGCCTCATCCACGCCGGTTTTGCGCAGTCGCTAGACGTGGCGCAGCTTGCCGGGGAGGCGGGCATGAGCGTTCCGAGCTTCCACAGCCACTTCAAGGCGATCACACAGGTATCGCCCATGCAGTACGTCAAGTCGACGCGTCTGCATCAGGCTCGTCTGTTGATGGTGCGCCAGAACCTGAGCGCAGAGGCCGCCAGTCACGCCGTGGGCTACACGAGTTCTTCCCAGTTCAGCCGGGAGTTCAAGCGTCTCTTCGGCTTGACGCCAGCGGCTGAGACGAGACGCATGCGCGAAAGCTTCGCCATACCGGCGTTTGCGGCGTTTGCCGATTCAACGTATGTCTCGTCGCATTGAGTCTCGTACGCTTCCTCCGTTCCACGCACCTCATCGATGAATCTTCTTACGCCTCTTCCTTCACCGGCGGCGCAAACTGCAACGCCACCGCAATCCGGTTCCATGCATTGATATTGGCGATGGCGGCAGTCAGAAACGCCATCTGCTCGCCGGGGAATTGCGCCGATACCTTTCGATACAGCGCCTCGCTCACACCCTCGTGTAGCTTCGAGGTAAGCGCTTCCGTATAGGCCAGCGCAGCCTGCTCGCGCTCGCTATAAAGCGCGGGTGCCTCGTGCCACGCCGCCACCAGATCGAGCTTCGCGCGCGACACGTGCTTCTCGCGCGCGATATTGAGGTGGTACTGAATGCAGAACGCGCAGCCATTGATTTGCGACGCGCGGATCTTCAGCAGCTCGGTGAGCGGCTTTTCGAGCCCGGAGTCGTCGACGGCTTTGCTCATGGCCGAAAGCGCGGCGGCCACCTGCGCAGCGTCGCGCCGGAAGGTTTCGTAGCTGATGCGGGAGGATGGGCTAGACATGACTGGACCTCGCGTCGGTTGGAGGATAATATCAGAGTGCGAACATCATATTCGAACTCTGACATCATGCGCAAGACCGCGAAATCCGGGCAAAAAAACGAAGGCGTACCCAACGCGTCCATTCCCGCACCCGGCGAGGGCAAGCGCGGCGAGGCCGGGCATATGGGCTACTTGTTGCGCCAGGCGGGCGCGGCCCAGCGCTTGCGCATGGAGCGCGCGCTGGCCGATCTCGGCATCACGCCGCCGCAATTCGTGGTGTTGACGATGCTCGCGGCTTATCCGGGCATCTCCGGCGCCGATCTTGCGCGGCTCGCGGTGCTCACGCCGCAGACGGTCAGCGTGATCGTCGCGAATCTCGAGCGCAGCGGCGCGATCGAGCGCAGGCCGCATCCCGTGCACGGGCGCATTCAGCAGATCGAGGTGACCGGCGCCGGCGAGACATTGCTCAAGCAGTGCCGTGCGCGCGTGAAGAAGCTCGAGGCGCAGATGACCGAAGGCTTCACGCCCGACGAGGAGCAGGTGATCCGCCGCTGGTTGACGCGCCTCGCGCGCGAGGAGGATACGGTGTGAGCGGGTGTGAGCGAGTCACGCGCCGCGTCATTGCGCGCGAGCGAGTGCGCACGAATGATCGAGCAGGCCCTCGGCGGTGCCCGTGCCGCCTTCCACGTCCAGGCCGCTATTGACGACGAGCCAGCCGTCGCGCGCGGTGTCCGAGCCGGCACCGGTCACGAGGATCGTCTGCGCGGCCATGCTTTGCTGCGGGCCGAGATCGTGTTCGATCACACGGAAGGGATTGCCGCGGTCGGTCAGGCTCATTACGCGCGTGATGCGATAGCGCTTGCCGTCCAGCGTCGTCCAGCGCCACGTGCCGGGCGTGTCGTGACGATACGGCGCGAGCGCATCGGCAATATCGTTGCGCATGCAATCGACATGGATATGCAACTGATTCTGCGAGCGCCGCTGCGACGAGTTGATTTCGAGGCCGAGCTGGGTGGGGGCAAGGGTCGTTTTCAGCCTGGCGTCCACGTAGCGGCCTGCGGCCCATGCGCCCGCCCAGTACTCGGGCGAGCCGCCATAAAGAATCTCGGCGCTTTCGATGCCCGACACGCGGTCGGTCGGGATCAGCAGATATTGCGCGCGCCCGTTGATGTCCTTGAGCACTGCGTAGCGTTTCTGGAAGTCCACGCTCGTGCACGGGCCGGGGTCGCCTTTGTCGCGCGCGTTCGGCACGCATTGTTCGCCAACGACCTTCCAGAGCCCGTTTGCATCGAATGTGGAAAGACGCACACAGCCGCTGGCCGCAAATGCTGCAATGAGCGAGAGGGAAAGCGCTGCGAACGCAGACCGGGAGCGAGAGGCGGCAGAGAAGACGTGAAGCATCGGCGCTGAACGAGGGAGTCTGGGTGGGCCGTGCGATGCGCTCCGCCGCGGTCATGCGGACGGCGCGCTCGCGCGGGCTGGCCTTGCTGGCGCGAGTGTAGCCGAAACCACGTGACGCGCTTATTTACGGCGCGGGTGGAACGTAACGGGCTGCTCGCGCGAAGAGGCATCGGCGTCTGCGTTGACGTTGACGGGCGCATCGGCGGGCCCGCAGGTTCCGCACGTGCCGCAGCCGTCGCCGCAATTGCCGGTCGCGCCCTTCGGCTGCATGAAACGGCCCACGCGTTGCGCGAGTGCGCCACGCTGCGGCTTCAGCAGCGTGGCCGCGGCGGCGGCTTGCCAGTACGCAGTCGTCTTTGGCGCGAGCTTGCGCAACGCTGTCCACAGGCTCGCCGCCACCAGCAGCGCGATCACCGCATATTGCAGAACGAGACTGGTGCTCATACGACGCGGCTCGCGATCTGGTAGGTGATGAACGAGGCCGCGTAGGCCACCACGAACATATAGCTGAACGAGATCACCACGGCGCGCCACGAACGCGTCTCGCGGCGGATCACGGCGAGCGTAGACATGCACTGCGGCGCGAACGCGAACCACACCATCAGCGAAAGCGCGCTGGCCAGCGAAAAGTTTTGCGCGAGCGTGTGGCCGAGCGCGACGATGTCGCCATCGCCGCTCGCCACTGAATAGACCGTCGCGAGCGCGGCCACCGCCGTTTCGCGCGCGGCGAACGCGGGAATGAGCGCGAGGCTCATCTGCCAGTTGAAGCCGAGCGGCGCGAACGGCCATTGCAGCGCGCGGCCGAGATAGCCCGCGATCGTGTAG
>DATEJU010000228.1:0-2224 GCA_035277805.1 Paraburkholderia sp.
CGGCCAGGCCATGTCGCAGCGCGCGCAGAACATGCCGTCGATCGACCTCGTCGTGAACCAGCTCATCGTGCGCGGCCACGACCTCGGCCGCCTGCAGATGAACGCCCACAACTACGTCGACAACGGCGTGCCGGTCTGGCAGCTCGACACGCTCGACATCACCAACCCGGCCGCGCACTTCACGGCGACCGAGAACTGGCGCGCCGTCGGTGGCGACGAAGCGCCCCCCGCTGACATCGCGGGCGGCACGGGCGAGACGCCACGACGCACCGCCGTCGACTTCCACCTCGACATCAAGGACGCGGGCGCGCTGCTCGAACGCGCCGGCGTGGTGCACGTGATCAAAGGCGGGCAAGGCACGCTCAGCGGCAAGCTGGTGTGGCGCGGCGGCCCGACGATGCTCGACTATCCGACGCTCGACGGCAGCCTCGCGCTCGACCTGCACCACGGCCAGATCCTCAAGGTCAATCCGGGCGTGGCATCGCTGCTCGGCGTGCTGAGCCTGCAAAGCCTCGCGCACTATCCCGATATGGACTTCCGCGACGTGATCGGCACCGGCCTGCCCTTCACGAGCGTCACCGGCACGGGCCAGATCCAGAACGGCATCGCCCGCACCAAGGATTTCAAGATCGTGACGGCGCCCGGCCGCGCACAGATGACGGGCACCATCGACCTCGCCCACAAGAGCCAGGACCTGCGCGTGCACGTCGTGCCAACGGTGAGCGCGGGCGCGGGCGTGATCGCCGCGGCGATCATCAACCCGCTCTTCGGCCTTGGCGCGCTGATCGCCGATTTCGCGCTCCTGCATACTGTCGAAACGACCTTCGCGCGCACCTATGCAATCACGGGCTCGTGGTCCAAACCGCTCGTCGAGCGGGTGCAGGGCGATCAGGGTAAGATGAACACGCAGGTCCCGGCGGCAGTACATTGAGAGACCTATCGGTGTGCTTCGCGGCCTCACGCCGCCCCTCAATACCCGATGCGGCCGACGTGGCAGACGTAGCCGATACCACCGCGTGCCGGGCACGCCGCATGCATGCCGGTGCCAAGGATTGCGCCGCGCGACGCACAGTTCCCGGGGCCCAGCACCCCTGTTCATTCAAGAGCCGTCGATGAGCGAAACTCCCTCTCCCGCAACGTCCGCTTCCAGTGGGTCACGCCGCAGTTCGAACGCCACGCCGTTTCGCGTCGCCGCATTGCAGATGGTCAGCACGCCCGATCGCGACCGCAACCTGGCCGACGCCGAGCGCCTGATCGCACAAGCCGCGAGCCAGGGCGCGCGCCTCGTGCTGCTGCCCGAATACTTCTGCTTCATGGGCCACAAGGACAGCGACAAGCTCGCCATCCGCGAAGCTTACGGAGACGGGCCGATTCAACGATTTCTCGCCGATGCCGCGAGGCGCCACGGTGTCTGGATCATCGGCGGCACGCTGCCCCTGAAAGCGCCCGAGGAAACCCGCGTGCTGAACACCACGCTCGTGTTCGACCCGAGCGGCGCCGAGCGCGCCCGCTACGACAAGATCCACCTCTTCAGCTTCGAAAAAGGCGCCGAATCGTTCGACGAAGCGCGCACGATCCGCCCCGGCGCCGATGTGCGCACCTTCGACGCGCCGTTCGGCCGCGTCGGGCTGTCGGTCTGCTACGATCTGCGCTTTCCCGAGCTTTACCGGCGTATGGGGGACTGCGCGCTGATGGTCGTGCCGTCCGCATTCACGTACACCACGGGCCGCGCGCACTGGGCAATCCTGCTGCGCGCCCGCGCCGTCGAGAATCAGTGCTACATGCTCGCTGCGGCGCAAGGCGGCCAGCACGAGAACGGCCGCCGCACCTGGGGCCACAGCATGCTGATCGACCCGTGGGGCGAGATCGTCGATGTGCGCGACGAAAACCCCGGCGTGGTGATCGGCGACATCGACCTCGAACGCATGGCCGCCGTGCGCGCGAGCCTGCCCGCGTGGCGCCATCGCGTGCTGGACTGCCCCTGACACGCCCTGAAACCTCAACCGAAGTGCTTGATTTGACGACGCTTCGTCCGCACTTATACCGGCAGACACTGCTTACCGAGATTGCTTACCAAGCTTATTGAGCGCATGAACATCATCGAACCCGGCATCCGCAATCTGGCGACCGCGAAGGACCTGCTCCTTACGCCCTATGGCCTCGACGAGGCAGTGCTCACGCGCACGCTCGGCGAGATCTTCACGCACCGCGTCGACTACGCCGA
>DATEJU010000229.1:0-24979 GCA_035277805.1 Paraburkholderia sp.
CGGCAACAGCGCCGGCCATGGCGCGGCGGTGGGCGCAACAGCCGGCGCCGTCGCGGGCGGCGTGCGCGCGCGCCGCGAGCATGCGGCCCAAGCCCAGGCACAGCAGCAGGCGCAAGGCGCCGAGCTCGCCACCTACTGGCGCGCGTACGGCGCATGCATGCAAGGCAAGGGCTACACTGTGCAGTAAAGCAAGCAAACAGCCCGCGCGCGGCATCGCTACACCAAGCGAAGCTGCGCGCGCCGAACCCTGCGGCCCGGCACGCGCGGTGACGGTGGCGCTTATGCCAATTCGGTGAAGACCGCCGCCGTGGACAGGCGCGACTTCGGCAGCTTCGCGTTGAAATCGTCGGCGCTGCGGTAGCCGAGGCCGATCACGACGAGCGAAGTCAGGCCCTTCGCGCCAAGCCCGAGTTCTTCATCGAGCGCCTTCGCGTCGAAACCTTCCATCGGGCAGGCGTCGATCTCGAGCGTCGAAGCACCGATCAACAGCGTGCCGAGTGCGAGATAAGCCTGCTTCTCCATCCACGCGGGCAGATCGGCGCGCTCGCGGTGCAGATTCACATAGAAGGCGCGCGTGTTCTGCTGGCCCACCTTCGCTTCGGCATTCGCGAAACGGCCATCGGCCTCTTCCTGCGCGAGCACGGCATTCAAGTGCGCTTCGTCCATGTCTGTGCGTACGCACAGAACGAGGACGTGAGACGCGCGCATCACCTTCGGCTCGTTGTAGGCGTAGCCCGGCTGCATGGACTTCGCAACGCGCGCACGGGCAGCGTCGGTCCCAGCCACCACGAAGTGCCACGGCTGCGAGTTCACCGAAGAGGGGCTGAAGCGGATCAGCTCTTTCAGCTCGTCGATGACAGCGGCGGGAATCCTGCGGGCGGGATCGAAAGCCTTGGTGGCGTGGCGTGCTTTTGCGAAGCGGGTGAGGTTCAACTACATTCTCCTTGCTGGGTCTCTCGTCGGCCGCCGCAGCGGCGGCAAGGCCGGTATCCTACCAGCATGTGCAGCAGGGTGTGCGGCAGCGCATTTGCCGGAGATCCGCGCAGCTGTGCACTTGCACAGCCGGAGCGGACGGCACCCCGCCCAGCCGCCCTGCTTTGCGCGTTACCGGGCTTGCCGCTTTCATTCAGTCAGGCAGGCCGCATCGACACCGGAGGACCCATCATGCGCCAGGCCATCCATCATCTGCACGTCCATGCGCGCTCGCGCGGACTCGTCGAGTTCACCACGCAAGTGCGCGCCTTCGTGCGCGAAACCGGTATCGGCACCGGGCTGCTCACGCTGTTCTGCCGGCACACCTCGGCATCGCTGCTGATCCAGGAGAACGCCGATCCCTCGGTGCGCCGCGACCTCGAGCGCTATTTCGACGAACTCGCGCCCGAAGACCCGCAGCGCTACGAGCACGACACCGAAGGCCCCGACGACATGCCCGCGCATCTGCGCACAGCGCTCACGCACACGCAGCTCTCGATTCCCGTCGAGCACGGTGAACCGGTGCTCGGCACCTGGCAGGGCATCTATCTGTTCGAGCACCGCCGGCATGCACAGGCGCGCGACATCGTGCTGCATCTCATTGGCGAGTAAGCCCGGCGCAAGCTTGCCGCGCGCCTGACGCGCTGCAAGCACGGCCCCGCGCGCACGCGAGCAAAGCGCTCACGCAGGCGCTATGCTACGGATTGCCCGATTCGCTCGCATCCACATCACCCGCACCCATCCGCATCACCCGCACCCATCCGCTCCAATCCGCTCCAATCCGCTTCAATCGATCAACCGAACATCGAGGAACACCCATGACACACTCCGCCGGCTCCATGATCGGCTTCAACCGCCCCGACGGCAAAGCGCTCCAGGGGTATCTGGCCATGCCCGCGAAGACCGAAGGCGCACCCGCCATCGTCGTGATCCAGGAATGGTGGGGCTTGAACGACCAGATCCGTGGCGTGGCCGACCGTCTCGCACAATCGGGCTACTATGCGCTCGTGCCCGATCTCTACCGCGGCAAGAGCACCGTCGAAGAAGAAGAGGCGCACCACCTGATGACGGGCCTCGATTTCGCCGATGCCGCCTCGCAGGACATCCGCGGCGCCGTCGATCACCTGAAGACCTTGACCGATCGTGTGGGCGTGACGGGCTACTGCATGGGCGGCGCGCTCACGCTGCTCGCCGCGAACATGATCCCCGGCCTTGCGGGCGCCGTGGTGTGGTATGGGTTCCCGCCGCTCGAATACCTCGATGCGAGCAAGATCACCGCGCCCATTCTCGGCCACTGGGGCACGCAGGACGGCTTCTTCAAGAGCGAGACCGTCGATGAGCTCGAAAAGAAGCTGCGCGAGGGCGGCGCGAACGTCGAATTCCACCGCTACCTTGCGTACCATGCCTTCGCGAACGAGACCGCCGTGGGCCCGGGCCGCATCGCGCACACGCAGTTCGATCCAGTCTGGTCGCAGCTCGCGTGGGACCGCACGCTCACGTTCTGGGGCCGCACGCTGTGGGCGCAGCGCTAAGCGCGTCCCCGTTGTACACTTGGTCTTCGCGCTGATGTCAAAACGCGGCGCACGCCCTGAAAGCGTGCGCCGCGTTCGTTTACGGCTTCGCATTGGCGCGCTTAGGCATACCGCTCAAGATCGATTTTCCGTTCATGCACCCACGCCTGCCGGAGCCCTCATGGCGGATTTCATTCAGCACCCCGCATTCCTGTTCGTGACGTTGATCGTCCTGCTGCCGCTCGCCGCCACGTTTGGTGCGGTCGTGCTGCACGCCCGCGCGCCGCTCTCCGATGAAGCGCGCGAGAACTACAACGTCGTGCAGGGCGCGACGCTCACGCTGCTGGCCTTGCTGATCGGCTTCACGCTGTCGATGGCGGTGAACCGCTACGACCAGCGCAAGAACTATGAGGAGGAAGAAGCCAACGCGATCGGCACCGAATATCTGCGCGCCGACCTGATAGGCGGCGCGGGCGCCGCGAAGGTCAAGGCGTTGCTCGCGCGCTATCTGGATGCGCGCATCGTGTACTACACGGCCCGCGACGCCGGCGCGCTGGACGCCATCAACCGGACCACCGCCGAGTTGCAGACACAACTGTGGGACGGCGTGCGCGAGCCCGCGGCGGCGCAGCCGAGTCCCGTTATAGCGCTCGTGGTCGCGGGCATGAACGACGTGCTCAACACCCAGGGCTACACGCAGGCCGCCTGGATCAATCGCATTCCCGTCGCGGCATGGGCGCTCATGATCGTCATCGCGTTCTTCAGCAATCTGATGCAGGGCTACGGCGCGCGCGGCAGTACCGGACGCCGCGTGCTGATGCTCGTGCTGCCGATCACGGTCTCGCTCTCGCTCACGCTGATCGCCGATATCGACAGCCCGCGCGGCGGCTTCATTCGCGTCGTGCCGCTCAATCTGCTGAGCCTGCAACACTCGCTGACGGCACCGCGTTGATCCTCGCGATTTTCCCGCGCGTGCCCGCGTCGATGCGTGCGGTCCATGCACGCCCGGCGCGCTCGCCGCATTTCCACTAAACTGTTTCGCCTGAGCTTCGCCCGCGCGGCATGGCCCGCATGGGCATGCCGTTCGCCATGCAACGCCAGGCCTGCGCGCAGGGCGCTTGCACACCGCACACCTCGCGCACCTCGTTACAGGACTCCGTATGAACGACCTCTCCGCCTTCCCGATCAACGCCAAATGGCCCGCGCAACATCCCGAGCGCATCCAGCTCTATTCGCTGCCCACGCCCAACGGCGTCAAGGTGTCAATCATGCTCGAAGAAACGGGACTGCCCTATGAGCCGCATCTGGTTCGCTTCGATACCAACGACCAGATGTCACCGGAATTCCTCTCGCTCAATCCGAACAACAAGATTCCCGCGATCATCGATCCCAACGGGCCAGACGGCGCGCCGCTGCCGCTCTTCGAATCGGGCGCGATCCTCATCTACCTCGGCGACAAGAGCGGCCAGTTCCTCGCGCGCGAAGGCCGCGAGCGCTACGAAACGATCCAGTGGCTCATGTTCCAGATGGGCGGCATCGGGCCGATGTTCGGCCAGGTGGGATTCTTCAACAAGTTCGCCGGCAAGGACTACGAGGACAAGCGCCCGCGCGAGCGCTATGTCGCCGAGTCGCGGCGCCTGCTCAACGTGCTCGATCAGCAGCTCGCAGACCGCAAGTGGATCATGGGCGAGCACTACACGATCGCCGACATCGCCACGTTCCCGTGGGTGCGCAATCTCATCGGTTTCTATGAGGCGGGCGATCTCGTCGGCTTCAAGGACTTCCGTCACGTTGCGCGCGCACTCGACGCTTTCCTCGCGCGCCCGGCTGTCAAGCGCGGGCTGGAGATTCCGGCGCGCGGCTGATGCGCGCAAACGGAATGTCTGGGCTATCGGCGCAGCGCTCGCGCACGGCTCCCGATGAAGGTTCGGCTGGCACTCGACGGGCACATGCGCAGCCTCGCCAGCGTCGCACCGACGTCACATCGGCAGCGACTTCGGCAGCGACTTCGGCGGCAAATTCGACGGCCGCCTCAACGGCCGGACTTCACGCGCGCCACCACGGCGTCCGAGACCTCGCCCGCCGCGCGCTCGACGCTCATGCGCTGCTCGCCGCGCGCGATCACGAACTTCGCGGCGGCCACGTAGGGGTTGAGCGCGATGGCCGCGCCGGCGCCGGGCTTGCTCTGGCTCGAATGCGTTTCGATCACCTGATAGAGCGGCGCGGGCGCCTGCTTCGCAAGATCGTCGACGGCAACCGCCAGCTCGATCTCGCTCGCACCCGTGCCGAAGCCCACCATCGAGCGGCGCAGGCGATTGCCTTCGTCGACGTCGAGGAACACGCCGCGCACCAGCCAGCCCTGCGTGGGCGCGGCGGCGCCGGCGGGCAGGCGCCGCGCATCGATGCCCGCCTTACGCAGGTCGGCGACCAGCGTAGCGGCCATCTGCTCGACGATCTTGCGGGCGCGCGCCTGCGGGTCGTCGTGGTGCGCGAACGGCCTGGGTAGCAAGCCGCCCGCGAGACGCCGCGCGTTGTCCACCGGATTCTGGTCGGTCGTGACGTTGGCGGCGTCCAACTCGAAATCGCTCACGTAGACCACGGGCGCCTGCATGGGCACCGTCGCGGCCGCGTTCGGCATCGTATTCGGCATCGCGTTGGGCGACTGCGGCGCCGCGCCTGTCTGCGCGAACGCTACCGGCGCACTCGAGCCAAGCCCTATGCCAACGCATATCGCGGCGGACACGCACACTGCCCGGCAAGCTTTCATCGCAGACTCACTCTTGAACAGGACCGTGCCCATCATAATCGTTGCGCGCCGCGCGTTCTTGCTGGGTGGCCGCCCCGCGGCCATGCGCTTTCGTGCGCCTTCACCACTTCAGCCGTCGAGCACGCCAAGGCGCTGCAGGTCCTGCGCGAGCGTTTCGACATCGACGAAGCGGCATGCGTGCAGGCCGGCGTCGAGCGCGCCTTGCACGTTCGCCTCGCCATCGTCGATGAAGAGCGTTTCGCGCGGCGTGGCGCCCAGTTGCGCGAGGCACCCGAGATAGGCTTGCGCGGCGGGCTTCACCGCCCCGAATGAAGCGGACGCATAGACGCGCTCGCCGAACAGCCGCGCGACGGGCGGATTCAGGAAATCGAGGTGATCGGTCACGAGGCGGCAGTTGTTGGTCAGCACCGCAATGCGGCAGCGCAGCGCCGTGCGCCCGGCCAGCGCGATGGCCGCGTCGTTGGGCGTGATGGAGGCACGCCGCGCCGCCAGCCAGGTCTCGCGGTCCATAGCGCAGCCGAGCAATTCGCCGAGCGCGCGCAGATACACGTCGGGGGCGAGCTCGCCCGCGTCGGCGCGCGCTTCGAGCCCGGAGCCCCAGATCGCCTCGCGCACCGCCTCGGGCGTCGTGCCGGTCAGGGCCGCGAGCCGCACGGCGCGCGCCTCGCGGTCGTAATGGGAGAGCACGCCCTCCATGTCGAACAGGACCACGCCGATTGCCGCTGCCGCCGCTGCCGTCGCTGTCATGCGCCGCTCCCGCCTCGCGAACTCCGCAGCCGATGATACCGCCACGCGATAGCCGCGAACACGCTGTTCGCTCGCGAGTGTCCGCGCACGCACGTTATCCGCGGGTGACCCGCGCGACCACTGTGCATGTGCACGGGATCGTGCCCCGAAAACGCCATGCGATTCCGGTTACACTGGAACTTATGGAGAAATGCCGTTACTGCGCAAAGATGCGCGACGAGTGGGATTGCCACGGTCCGGTCTGTCGTGGCGCGATTGCACGCGCGCTGCGGCGCCAGCGCCAGGGACTGCCGATGGTGGCCAACGTGATCCGCAACGAGATTCCCGAGAACGCCAGCGCCGGCGAGGTTATCCACGTCCTCTCGCGCCAGCGCATGCGCGCGCGCCGTGGCAATGAGGAGCGGCGCGAGCGCAAGGCGCTCGAAAGCGCCGACGAAACAGGCGGCACGACTAACCGCTGATTCGACCGCTCGCCCAAGCGCCGCGCGGGCCGCCGCCCGACGATCCGGTGTCTTTCGGCGGCGTGGGCTTCGTACCCACGCCATCCGCCCCGTTCTCCGCGCGAATCGCGCTCGTGAATCGACCCGCAAATCAGCGCGTGAAGATCTGTGCCGTCGTGATCGCCATGTCGCCGCCGGGCACGGTAATGTCCTTGAGCTTCCTGAGCGAATCCGCGTCGTACACGGCAACGGTGTTGAACGTGCCCGCCAGATAGAGCTTGTTGCCCGATTTATCGAGCGTCAGGCAGTAGTACGAATGATCGAGCGGCACGCTCTTGAGCAGCTTTTCATCCTTGATGTCGTACTTCGCGAGCCGGTTGAGGACCCCATACATGATGTTGGGATCCTTGGGCGAGCGTCCGCCCGTAAAGTAGATCTCCGTGAACGGCGCGAAGTCCTTCAGCGTCGTCTTGCCCGTGGCGAGGTCGATGTCGATGTAGCCGTACATCGTCTGCGCCTTGGCCGGATTCTTCTTGTCGTCCGGGAAGCGGTCGGCCGTATAGAGCAGGTTGAACGTATGCTGCGGGCGCTGCTGGGGCCACACGTAGAGCACGTCGGGCTGGCCATGCAGCGGGCGTTTCCAGTCGCGCAGCGGCGCGGCCACGTCGAGCTTGCCAGTGTGGACGTTCATGCGGTAGATGTCCGGGCCGATGATGAAGAGCGAGCCGTCGTCGGCGGCCTGCATCATGGTGGTCTGGCGCGGCGCCGGGAAGGTGCGCACCGGCTTCGCTTCGAGCCCGCCGTCGGTCGACCACACCTGCAGGCGCGGCGCCTCGACTTCGTAGCTGTCGCGGTTCATCTTCGTCGGGTTGACGACGCTGTAGATCTCCTTGCCGTCCGGGCTCAGTGCTATCGAGAACATCGCCCGCGCGCGTTCATCCCACGATTGAGAAAGTGCGGCGTGAAACACTGTCTTGCAGGAGTCCAGATCGATCCCGTAGAGGTCGCCGTAGTGATTGTTGAGCACGTAGGCGCGCTTCTTGTCCGGGCTGATCTGCAGCGTGCCCGGCCCGTACGCGTCGGGCAGCGAGCAGGTCTTGTAGACCGTGTCGGTGCCCGTGTCGATCACGCTCAGGTTATTCGGATAGTTGGTGACCGCGAGATACTCGTGGCCGCTTTCGAGCGGCGTGCCCGCCGCCGCTGCAAGCGTGGAGAGCGTCGCGAAGGCGCCCAGCGCGGCGGCGAGCGCGGCCCGGTACGTGTGCTTCCTCAATGCCATGACATGTCCTTTTATTCGATCCGCGTTTAGTTATCCTTCGGAAAGACGCTGCCGAGATGGCGCCAGTCCTTGCCCGAATCGGCGGCGCTCCTGTTCCAGTCCTGATACGTGCTCATCATGTCCGGCACCTGGGCGGGCCACCAGCACGGGTCCGAGCAACCGTACAAATCGGCTTCCATCGGCTGGCACAGCGAGGCCACGCCGCCGAACACGTCCACTTCCCAGCCGGGGTCGGTGGTGGCCGTGCAGCCCGCCACCGATGTCATCGCGACGACTTCCTCCAGACGGTCAACGGCTGCCGCCTGCTCGAGCTGCTTCGCCTTGTTGTTGAGCGGCTTCAAATGTTTCATGTCAGTGTGCCTTGCGCGGAGTGATGTGGTTGTCGATGAACGCCGGGTTGGCCGCCATGATGCGGGCATAAATTTCAATGCCGAAATCGACCCAGTCGCGCATCAGCTCGCAGTAGTGGTAAGTGGGATGCTGCGGGTCGCCGTAGCGCGCGTAGCTCTCGTGATAGCAGCCGCCCGAGCACAGATTGCGGATGCGGCAGCTCTCGCAGCCCGTGCCGCTGCGATCGAGCCGCTCTGAGAGAAAGTCCGTGAGGCGCGGCGTGTCCACGCCCTCATGCACGTTGCCGAACGTGGGCAGCGTCGACCCCGTGAAGCGGTGGCACAGGTTCAGATCGCCCTTGTGATCGACAGCGAGCATTTTCAGGCCCGCACCGCAAGGCAACGACTTCTTGTGCCCTTCGTGAATATCGGTGATGAGCTGGTGCAGATTCGAAAAGCCGATGTTGCGGTTCTCCAGCGCCGCGTGCAGATAGCGACGGCCCAGCGCCTTCATGTTCTCGAATACGCGCGCGAGTTCGTCGGGCTGCAAATTGAACGTATCGAGCTGGCCCGAGGTCACGGGCGCGAAGCCCACCTCCGCAAAACCGAGTTCATTGATGAGGTGGTCCCAGATGCCCGCAATGTCCGTCACACCGCTCGTGAGCGTCACGCGCGCGCCCACCGGGCGACTGCGATAGCGCTTGAGCAGCATTTCCACCTTGCGCCGGACCACGTCATACGTGCCCGCACCGCCCACGGTGCGGCGGTTGAGATCGTGAATCGAGCGCGGCCCGTCCATGCTCACAGAGAGCCCGAAGCGATGCGCATCGAGCCAGTCGACGATCTCCTCGGTGAGCAGCGTCGCGTTGGTCGTCATCACGAAGTCGACCTGCTTGCCGAGCGCGCCGAAGCGCAGCTCGCAATACTCGACCATGCACTCGATCAGCTTGCGGTTGCTGAGCGGCTCGCCGCCGAAAAACACCACCGTATAGCGCGATTCGTCGGGCGCTTCCTTCAGCAGCATCTCCACGGATGCCTTCGCCGTCTCCATGTCCATGCGGCGCCCGGCGGAAGGCGTATCGAGATCTTCTTTGTAGCAGTACGTACAACTCAGATTGCAGCCCGTGTTCACGTTGAGCACGACGGTGTCGATCGCCGTGCGCTCCACGCGCTTCACGGCAATATCGGGCGAAAGCGGCGAGCCGTCGCTCACGACTTCGAGCGCGAGCAGCTCGTGCAGCGTCTCGCTCACATCGCTCTGCGCGGACCTGCCCGCGAGCCGCGCGAACAATTCATCTGCTGTGCAGCTGCTCTCGCGCAGCGCGTCGATGATGTTCGCCGTCACCTTGTCGGCGGCGAACAGCGAACTGCTCGGGATATGGAACATCAGGCGCTCGTGGTCCACCTGCACCTCGTGCACGTTGCGCTCCACCAGATTCAACATGGCGCTCATCTCACTCTCCTTGCATTCGATCCAATCCGGCTTCGGCCTTTAAAAGGCCTCGATTCTCGCGAGCATCAGGCATCAGGGAATCGGCGGATTGTTCCAGCGCTGCACCGCGACGATCATGTGCGCCTTGCCCGACACGCTCTGGCCGCCATCCGTCACGGTCGCGATCACGTTGAGATTGCCGGTGTTGTTCGTGGACATGCGGCGTGCCGGATTCGGGCCCGCGTCGCCGGGCGTGAAGATGCCGGTCGAGGCCTGCATCGCGCCCGCGAACTTCACGTCGTGGTCTTCCTTCGCCTGGTCGTTGAACGGCTCGACCGACCATTGCGCCGGCACCACGCCGATACGGAACGGCTTGCCCGCCGCGTCCACGCCCCACGCCTGCGCGTCGAAGCGGCCCTCGACCTTCGGCACCGGCCCGCCGTTGCCGCCAATGCGCGCCACCGCATACTCGGGCACGACCTTCACTTCCTTGATCTGCCGATAGACGGAGAAGTCCGCGAGCTTCGCGCCGCCCACGCTCACCGCGCGCGGGCCCACCGCGCTGTCGGCGCTCGCCTTTACGCGCACGCGAATCGCTTGCGGCGAGCGCGCGACCACGGAAGTAACCACCACGCCAGGACCGAAGTCGGGCGTGCCCTGAAGGTCGGTGCCCACCACGGTCAGCTCGGCTTGCATGCCGGCCTTGATGTACCCGGGCTGCACGCCGAGAATGCGCGCCGCGCCGGCCTTCGCCGCCGTGAAGTCGAGACCGCGCTCGGTGTGCGCGTCGTCGAACATGCGACCCTGCATCGCGCCATTCGTGGCCGCCAGCACCTGACGCATTTCAACGCCCTGCACCTTGATGCTCGCGCGCCATTCGTAGCCGTCGTAGAGGATCGCCGTGCCGTTGCCGTCGAGCGCGCTGCCGTCGGCATAGCGGCCCTTGAGCGACACCTTGAATGTATCGTTGGCGCCGCCCGCCACGCTCATCACGCCATAGGCGTCGCCGCGTCCGGGCATGTGGCCGCTGAAAGTCCAGTTGCCCACGAACGTCGACGCAACCGGGCGGTTCTTCTGCCAGTCCGTCCAGTCCTTGCTGTCATAGGGGTATTGCTTCGCGAGCATCGGCGCGATGTCCCTGAGCCCGATTTGCAGCCAGTCGCGGTCGCGGCCCATCGCCGAGTATTCGATCGACGGCCATTGTCCAAGGTGGAAATTCACGAGCCGGTCCCACTCCTCCACGGGACGCCGCTGCAAAACAGGCCGCGCCGCCGAGTGACAGCGCGCGCACATCTGCTTGAATTCCTCGGTGCCGATGGTCTCCTGCGTATTCAGGCGCTGCTCGAGTGCATAGCGCGCATCGGCCGTTTCCGAGGGCGCGAGGCCCTGGCGGTCGGCCAGATACTTCACGAGGATCTGCCGGTCTTCATCGCTGATGACGAGACCGTGCATGGTCTGCATGCGCGCGATCGTCATGAGCCAGCCCTCGGGCGTCTTGCGCTGATGACTGATGCGGCTCCACGAATCCTTCGACTCGGCGGTGTGGCACGCCGCGCAGGTATGGCTGATGATCGTGAGCGCGTCGTGCTGTTGCGGCTGGGCCTGCGCGTGCGCCGCCGTCGCGAACGCGAGCGGCGCGGCCAGGCCCGCGATGCTCAACAGGGTGCTGCGTCGAATGAAAGTCTTGAACAAGGCCTCGCTCCTTTACCGGGTTCCATGTCGCCGTTCGTATTTCTCTTTCGTGCTTTCGTGCATCAAGCAGCTCGATTTTTCGCGTGGTGATAAAGCATGGGTCATGCCAATCGCGCGAAACGCCGCATGAAAGCGATTTGAGGCCATGAAACAAGGCATTTTCTGCAATGCGAGAGCCGGGTAAATCCCGATGCAAAAAATAATGCGTTTGCGCAGGTGGGCGCTTGCACGCATCGATCGCGGATTCGGCCGCGTGCCATTCTCGTCTCGTGTCTCATGAGAATTCTCAAAATGAGACACCTTGTGCGCGATGTGACCCGTGCTCGCGCCTGCTCGCCCCGTGACTCGCGTCGATTGGTATGGAAGCTGCTTTGCGCTCGTCCTCAGCCAACCCAAAGAGCGAGGATCATCTCATGCAGGCTCCGCTGTCTCTACTCCCGCAAACCCAGGCGTTCATCGAGCGCGCACCGACCATGCTGATCGGCGACGCATGGGTGCATGCCGCCAGCGGCGCGACGCTATCCGTGCACAACCCGGCCACGGGCGCACATCTCGCCGACGTGCCCAGGTCCGCAGCCGAAGACGTGGACCGCGCCGTGCGCGCGGCGCGCCAGGCCTTCGACGATTCCGCGTGGAGCCGCATGCGCCCGCGCGAGCGCCAGAATCTGCTGTGGCGTCTCGCCGATCTCGTCGAGCGCGACGCGCACATGCTCGCCGAGCTCGAATGCGTGAACAACGGCAAGAGCGCCCAGGTGGCGCGCGTCATGGACGTGCAGCTCTCCATCGACTTCCTGCGCTACATGGCCGGCTTTGCGACGAAGATCGAAGGCTCGACCGTCGACGTTTCGATGCCGCTCATGCCCGAAGGCCAGTTCCATGGCTACACGCGCCGCGAGGCCGTGGGCGTGGTGGGTGCGATCGTCGCGTGGAATTTCCCGTTGCTGCTCGCGTGCTGGAAGCTCGGCCCCGCGCTCGCCACGGGCTGCACGGTCGTGCTCAAGCCCGCCGACGAAACGCCGCTCTCCGCGCTCAGGCTCGCGGAGCTCGCGCTCGAAGCGGGCTATCCGCCGGGCGTCTTCAACGTGGTGACGGGCACCGGCGCCGAAGCCGGCGCCGCGCTCTCGCATCATCCGGACGTGGACAAGCTCACCTTCACGGGCTCCACCGAAGTGGGCAAGCTCATCGGCAAGGCGGCCATGGAGTCGATGACGCGCATCACGCTCGAACTCGGCGGCAAGTCGCCCACCATCGTGCTCGACGACGCAGACCCGGCCGCCGCCGCAGCGGGAGCCGCCACGGCCATCTTCTTCAACCAGGGCCAGGTGTGCTGCGCGGGCTCGCGCCTGTACGTGCAGCGTAAGCGCTTCGACAGCATCGTCGGCGACATTGCCTCGATCGCGAGCCGCATGAAGCTCGGCAACGGGCTCGATCCGGGCGTCGAGATGGGGCCGTTGATCTCGCAGAAGCAGCAGCAGCGCGTGATGGGCTACATCGAGCGCGGACGCGCGGCGGGCGTGACGCTCGCGTGTGGCGGCGAGCAATTCGGCCCGGGCTACTTCGTGAAGCCCACCGTGATCGTCGATGCCGATCAGAAGGGTCCGCTCGTGCAGGAAGAGATTTTCGGGCCGGTGCTCGTGGCGATTCCGTTCGACACGATCGACGATGCGATCCGCCTTGCCAACGATACACGCTACGGCCTGGGCGCGAGCCTCTGGACCAACAACCTGGCGGCGGCGCACCGCATGATTCCAAAGATCAGATCGGGCTCGGTGTGGGTGAACTGCCATAGCGCGCTCGATCCGTCGCTGCCGTTCGGCGGTTATCGCATGTCGGGCCTCGGCCGCGAAATGGGCGCCGCCGCCATCGACCACTACACCGAGATCAAGAGCGTGCTCATGAGCATCTGACGCTTGCACACCACCGCTCGTGCGCCGCGCCGTTCGTGAACGAACGATCATGCGCGGCGCATGCCATGCGCCGCTTGCCAGCCGCTTCGCGCCCTAACCAGCGCGCATGCCTGCCGGCAAGCCACGCGGCAAAAAGCGCGGCAAAAGACCGGGCGGAACACCCCATGCAGCGCGGCGATATGCGTTGTTCACCGGATGGATTCGCTCCGGCATCTGTGCGAGATTAAGCGGGCTTTATAACGCGCGGCACCGATGCAGGTGGCGAACCGCGATCACTCTTAAGGGGGACAGCTTGCAAGACTTCTTTCCTCCCGGCGCGGCGATTCCGGACCGGTTGCAAACCACCCATCTGATCCGCGAGCGCCTGCGCGCCGACGGTCAGTTGCCCGAAGGCTATTTGCGCAGCGAGATCGACGCTTCGTGGCGCCGCAGTCTCGCGCACGGCGTGCGCGGCCACGACGACGCGCTCGTGAGCCTGCGCGAGTTCGGCAATCTCGACGATCTGCACGCGGCCAACCGCATGCTGCTCGACGCGGCGGCGCCCGAGCTCGACTTCCTCGAAGAGCGCTGCGGACGCGAGGGGCTCGTGATCCTCGCCGATGCCGATGCGACGATCCTGCGCGTGGAAGGCGACGCGGCCGCGCTCGCCGACCTCGGCATCTTCGACGTCTCGCCGGGCGCGACCTGGACCGAGTCCCTGCGCGGCACGAATGCGCTCGGCACGGCGCTCGTGGAAGGCCGGCCCGTGGCGATCGACAGCGGCGAGCATTTCATCGGCCGCCTGAGCCGCTTTTCGTGTTGCTCGCTGCCCATCGCCGATCCGCACGGCAAGGTGATCGGCGTGCTCGATCTCACGCGCGACGGCCAGTTGCCGCTCCTGCACGATGCGCATTCGATGCTCATTGGCGCGGCCGCGAATCATATCGAAACACGCCTGTTCGAAGCGTTCTTTCCGGAGCATTTCGTGCTCGCGTTTCATTCGCGCCGCGCGTATCTCGACTCGACGTGGAGCGGCGTGCTCGCCGTGCGCGACGACGGCGAGATCGTCGCGGCCAACACACAGGCGTGCGACCTGCTTCGTCTGTCGCGCAGCGAACTCGTGGGCCGGCGTTGCGAAGGCCCTCGCGACATGCCATTCGCCGCGCTGCTCGACACGGCTGGCGCACTGCGCGTGGCGGCGCTGCCGGGCGAGTTCGTGTTTCGCGTATTGCGCGCACCGCGCCGTGCCGCAACGCGCATGGGCCATGCGCATGGCGGTCAGGCACGCGCGGCGTCCATGCCCGCGCGCACGCCATCGCCAACCGTCAGCACGGACGGCCTCGTGAAGCTCGCGGGCCGCCAGAGCCGCCTGCTGCGCGCACTGCGGATGGCGCGTCAAGGCCTCAATAACGGGCTGCCCGTGCTCGTGCAGGGCGAAACCGGCACCGGCAAGGAAGTGGTCGCGCGTGGCCTGCACGACGCCAGCACACGCGCGGGCAAGCCGTTCATTGCCGTGAACTGCGCCTCGATACCCGAAAGCCTCATCGAATCGGAGTTGTTCGGCTATCGCGACGGCGCGTTCACGGGTGCGCGCAAGGGCGGCATGACCGGGCGCCTGATGCAGGCCAACGGCGGCACGCTCTTTCTCGACGAAATCGGCGACATGCCGCTGCACTTGCAGGCACGCCTGCTGCGCGTGCTCCAGGAGCGCAAGGTAGCGCCGCTCGGCGCGGGCGAGGAACAGTCCGTCGACATCGCCGTGATCTGCGCGACGCACCGCAACCTGCAAACGATGGTGCGCGAAAAGAGCTTCCGCGAAGACCTCTATTACCGTATCCACGGCGTGAGCGTGCTGCTGCCCGCGCTGCGCGAGCGCGACGACGTGGATCTGATCGTCGAGTCGCTGCTCGCGCGTCTGGGTGCTTCGCAAGTAGGAATCAGCGCAAAGCTTGCCGAAGTGTTCCGCACGCACGCGTGGCCCGGCAATATCCGCCAGCTGGAAATGGTGTTGCGCACCGCGCTCGCCGTGCGCGCCGACAACGAAGACGAACTCGGCCTCGACCACCTCTGCGACGGCTTCATCGATGGCGCGTGTCCCACGTCTCCCGGCGCGGGCCCGCGCGGGCTGATCCGCAAGCACGAGGACGAGCTGATTCGCGAAAGCCTCGCGCGCCATGAGGGCAACGTCGCGGCCGCCGCGCAAACGCTCGGCATCAGTCGCGCGACGCTCTATCGCAAGCTCAAGCGGTTGCAGCCATGATGCACCTGAAATTCGTTCGTCATTCTAATCGATCATGTTGAGCCTGCTGCTACGTTTCGCAAGAACCGACGATCGTGCCCGGCTGCGCGAATCGATGGCCTGGCTGTACGGCTTCGTGCGCCCGCACCGGCTAGCGATTGCGGGTCTGCTCGCGCTTTCGGTGGGCGCGTCGTTCGTCGTGCTCGTGCAGCCGTGGCTCACAAAAGAGATGATCGACCGCGGCCTGATCGGCCGGAACTACGCCGTGCTGCTGACGCTCGCGGGGGCGATGGTGCTCGCCGGCATCGCGGGCACGCTGCTCGGCGGCGTCAACCGCTATCTGCATACGCGACTTTCCGGGCGCGTGCTGTTTGCGTTGCGCGGCGCCGTATACACGCATCTGCAAAAGCTGCCGCCGTCGTTCTACGGCAGGCGGCGCATCGGCGACCTGCTCTCGCGGCTCGATGGCGACGTTGCCGAAATCCAGCGCTTCGCGCTCGATGCGCTCTTCTCCGCCGTCTCCAGCGTAATCGGGCTGATCGGCTCCGTGGCATTGCTGCTCACGCTCTCGCCGAAGCTCTCGCTGCTCGTCGCGATGCTGATTCCGTTCGAGGCCTTGTGGCTGCGCCACATGCGCCGCAAGGTCGAGCGCGACGCGCGCGGCCTGCGCGAAAGCGCCGCCGATCTCTCGTCGTTTCTCGTCGAGACGCTGCCCGCGATGAAGTTCATCCAGGCATCGGGCCAGCAGGGCGCCGAGCGCCGCCGCCTCGACGGTCTCGGCGACCGCTACATGGAGCGTCTGCTCAAACTTCAGTTGACCGAATTTTTCACGCAGTCGGTGCCAGGCCTCTTCACCTCGCTCTCGCGCACGGGGGCATTTCTGCTCGGGGGCTACTGGGTCGTCGAGGGCACCTGGCAGCTCGGCTCGCTGATCGCCTTCACGACCTACCTGGGCATGGCGGTCGGCCCCGTGAAGAGCCTGCTCAGCCTCTACGTCGCGCTGCAACGCATGACCGTGAGCCTCGCGCGCGTGGTCGAGCTGCAGCGCGAGCCCGTCACAGTGGCCCAGCCCACTCGGCCCGCGCCCTCTCCGGCCAGCAGCGATCTTGCATTCGAGAACGTCTGGTTCGCCCACGACGCGCGCACGCAAGGCATTCTGCGCGGCGTCTCGGCCGTGCTGCCCGCGGGCAGCAAGGTCGCGCTCAGCGGCGCTTCGGGCGTGGGCAAGTCCACGCTCATCGACCTCATGCAGCGCTTCTACGATCCGCAGCAGGGCACGCTGCGCCTGGGCGGCGTGGATCTGCGCGAACTCGATCTCGCCGGGCTGCGCCGGCGCATCGCGGTCGTGAGCCAGGACATCGTGCTCTTTCGCGGCAGCCTCGCCGACAACGTGCGCTACAGCACGCCGCACGCGAGCCACGCGCAGATCGTGGAAGCCGTGCGCGCGGCGCAGCTCGACGAACTCGTGGCGACGCTGCCCGAAGGCATCGACAGTCTCGTCGGCGAGCGCGGCCAGCAGCTTTCGGGCGGCCAGAAGCAGCGCATCGCGATTGCGCGCGCGTTGCTGCAGGACCCATCGATACTCGTGCTCGACGAAGCGACGTCCGCCGTGGACGAAGCCACCGAACGCCAGGTGATCGCGCAGATCGACGCGCTCTTTCATGCGCGCACGCGCGTGCTCGTCAGCCATCGCGCGTCCACGCTCGCGCATGCCGATCTGCATTTCGATCTTGCCGAAGGACGCCTGCAGCGCCGCGCCAATGCCTGTGAGGAGTGTGCCGACCATGCCTCATGAACTGCGCGTCGGCGTTGTGGATAGCGGATATGGCGAGCATCACGCGGCGTCGGTGGACGCCGCACTCGGCTTCGCGCTCGGCGAGGACCTGTGCGTGCATGAGCGCGCCGCCGCGCCGGATACACTCGGCCACGGCAGCGCCGTGCTCGCGCTCATCTTGCACGCCGCGCCCGGCGCGCGGTTCTGCGTGGCGCAGGTCTTTCACGAGCGCCCGGTGACGAGCGCCGCGCAGATCGCCGCAGCCGTGCACTGGCTGATTGCGCAACGCGTCCGCGTCATCAATCTGAGCCTCGGCGTGCGCGCCGATCGCACTGCGTTGCGCGACGCGTGCGGGCAGGCCGTGGCGGCCGGCATCGTGGTCTGCGCATCGAGCCCCGCGCAAGGCGCGAGCGTGTTTCCCGCCAGCTATCCGGGCATCGTGCGCGTGACCGGCGACGCGCGCTGCGCCGCGCATCAGTGGTCCTGGCTCGACACCGCGCAGGCCGATTTCGGCGCCGTGGTAACGAGCCGCGCTCCATACCTGCCGAACCTGCCTGGCATATCTAACGAACGCGGCGCACCCGCCGGAGCGAGTATCGCCACCGCCGCGCTCAGCGGCCACATCGCGGCCCGGCTCATGCTCGATCCCGAAGCGGACCGCGATGCGTTGCTCGCGCATCTGCGCACGCATGCGGCCTTTATCGGCGCCGAACGGCGCTCGCTCGCATCATGACGGCCCCGCAGATCGTCGTGCTCGGCGCAGGGCCCGCGGGCGCCGCTGTGGCGCGCGCGCTGGCCACACGCGGCTACGCGGTGACGGTGGTGAGCGACCGGCGCCGCTTCGACGCCGTGGAAGGTCTCTCGCTGCGCGTGCTCGAGGGCCTGCGCCGCGCGGGCCTGTTTCGGGCCGCCGTGTGCGCCGAAGGACCGTGCGCGCGCACCACGCTCTGGAACGGCGTCGCGCAAACAGTCAACGCGGAGTTTCTGGTCGACCGCCATGGCTTCGATGCGGCCCTGCGCGAGGACCTGCACGAAGCGGGCGTCGAAGTCGTCGAGGCGACGGTGCGCTCGGTGCAATCGACGCCGTACACACACGACCTGATGATCGAGACCGTCGATGGGCCGCTCTCGCTGAACGCCGACTTCCTGGTCGAAGCACGCGGCCGGCTCGCGCCGCTCATGCGCGACGCAACCCGTGGACCGCAAACACTGAGCCTCCTCAACGTCTGGCAAGGTGCGCCGGGCACCGCCGCCTCGGCCGTGGAGAGCTTGCAGGACGGCTGGGCGTGGATGGCGCGCCTGCCCGACGGCCGCTGCTACTGGCAGATGACGCTCGACGTCGCGAGCGCGGAGCTGCCGCAACGCGACGAGCTGCTCGCGTTCTGCGCGCACATGCGGCGCTCGCCGCTCGCGAGCGCGTTCTTCGCCGGCGAGAGCGGCGCGCATGCGCGCCTCTACGCACGCAGCAGCACGGCCACGCTGTGCGGACGCACCGGCGCGCGCAACTGGCTGCGCGTGGGCGACGCGGCGATGGCCGTCGACCCGCTCTCGGGCAACGGCATCTTTCAGTCGCTCTCGTCGGCGTTGCAGGCGCCGGCCGTGATTCACACGCTCATCAGCCGGCCCGAACGCACGGACCTGGCGCTGCGCTTCCATCAACAGCGCATCGAGCACCTGTTCCTGCGCTTCGCCCGCACGGGCCGCGACTTCTATGCACTCGAGCAGCGCCATGGCGCCGCGCCGTTCTGGCAGGCACGCAGCGGCTGGCCGGACGACGTGCCCACCCATCAGCTTCCCGACTTCAGCAAGCTCACGATCGCACGCGCGCCCGTGATCGACGGCGACATCATCGGCGAGGCCGACGTTGTCGTGAGCCCCGACCAGCCGCTCGGCGTCTGGCATCTCCAGGGCGTGCCGCTCGCGCCCATCGTCGAGAAGCTCAGGCACGAGAGCGAGCAAGAAGCGCTCAAGTCGCTCGATGCCGATACCGCCCACATGATTCGCCAGTGGCTGGTTGCGCAAGGCTATCCGCACGCACGCGTTTGATCCTGCTTTTTTCGCATCTGTCGCGAGTTGCGTCCGCGATGTCTCAACTTGAGACGCTGTGCGAAACGCCTTTCGAATAACGCGACACGTCACGCCTCTTTTGCTGCCTCAGTCCCTTGCCAGGCCGGCCACATCCATGTGGCATGAGTCCTGCTTCGATGGCTCGCATTCAACCGGAACCACAACCTGAATCGCAACGGCCATTTCATGAATAAACCCCTCTTTGCCATATCAGCAGGATTCCTGATTTATTGCTCGCACGCCGCCGCACAGAGCAGCGTGACGCTCTTCGGCGTGCTCGACGAAGGCATCAACTACACGAGCAATGTGGGCGGTCATGCGTCGTGGCAAACCTCGAGCGGCGAGCTTGCCGTGAGCCGCTGGGGCCTGCGCGGCACCGAAGACCTCGGCGGCGGCCTCAATGCCGTCTTCGACCTCGAAAGCGGCTTCGCCCTCGACAACGGCCAGGCGGCCTACGGCGGACGCCTGTTCGGCTACCAGTCCTATGCCGGGCTGCAGTCCGAGCGCTACGGCACGCTCACGTTCGGGCGTCAGTTCGATTCCGTCGCCGATACCGTCGGCCTCCTGACGGCCAACGGCAACTGGGCGGGCTTCCTGTTCTCGCATCCGCTCGACAACGACAACACCGACGCCACCTATCACGCCAGCAATGCGGTCAAGTACACGAGCCCCGCATGGGCCGGCCTCACGGCCACCGCGCTCTATGGCTTCAGCAATCAGGCGGGCGGCTTCGCGAACAACCGCGTCTTCAGCGCGGGCGTGAACTACACGTGGCAAACGCTCACCCTCGCGGCCGTGTACGCGGACCTCGGCGCGCCCGGCTCGAACGCGGGCGGCTCGATCGCCGCCGACGACATCGGCTTCGCCGCGCAGAACCAGAAAACGTGGGGCTTCGGCGCG
The DNA here is from genome assembly GCA_035277805.1 of Paraburkholderia sp. Lineage (GTDB taxonomy): Bacteria > Pseudomonadota > Gammaproteobacteria > Burkholderiales > Burkholderiaceae > Paraburkholderia. The sequence goes on from DATEJU010000229.1 coordinate 20,036, forward strand.
AACTACGGCATCGGTTCCGTCACGCTCGGGGCCGTGTACACGCACGCGAACGTGATGCAGCCGGGCGCGTCGATCTACGTGGGCGACCTGGGCCTTGGCGATCATGCGAGCCTGAAATTCGACAACTTCGAAATCAACGCACGCTACAACGTGACACCCGCCGTGATTCTCGGCGGCATGTACACCTACACGCGCGCCTCGCTCGACGAAGACAGCGGCCGCGCGTCGCTGCACTGGAACCAGCTGGGCGCGATGGCGCAGTACCTGTTCTCCAAGCGCACGTCCGTGTACGGCCAGGTGATCTGGCAGTCGGTCTCGGGCGGCAATACCGGCACGCCGCTCGACAATGCGCTGATCCCCGGCACGGCAGGCGCCTCGTCGACATCGCATCAGCTTGTCGCCCGTGTCGCGATCAATCACGCGTTCTGATCGCGGCGATTCGCGAAGCGGTTCTCGCCAGGCAAGAATGCGCGAAGTGGCCTAAACTGGCGCCCTCGTTCGACGCGATAGCGCCTGCGCTGGTCGCCCAACCCGGTACTTCGCCCATGTTTTCCCTTTCCGACGCCCTGCCCGCCGACAAACCCGCCCTCTATGCGACGCTCGCCGCCCAGGCGCGCGCGCTGATCGAAGGCGAAGCCGATGCCATCGCGAACGCGGCGAACTTCTCGTCGCTCGTGTTCAACTCGCTCGATGGGCTGAACTGGGCCGGCTTCTACTTCTTCGATGGCGCCGAGCTCGTGGTCGGCCCGTTCCAGGGCAAGCCCGCGTGCGTGCGCATTCCGCTCGGCAAGGGCGTATGTGGCACCGCGGCCCAGACGCGCGAGATCCAGGTCGTCGCCGACGTGCACGCGTTCGCGGGCCATATCGCCTGCGACTCGGCCTCGCAATCGGAGATCGTCGTGCCGCTCGTCGCGCCGGACGGCTCGCTCATCGGCGTGTGGGACGTGGACAGCCCGCACCTCGCGCGCTTCGATGAAGAAGACGCCAAAGGCATGGCCGAGCTGTGCCGCGTATTCGTGGAATTTGGCTGGAAAAAAGCGGCCACGCGCTAAATCTCACTGCCGCTCGCTAACGGCGCAACGCCAGCGGGATCACGCCGCCAGGCAACCTCATCCGGGCCGCCCGCCTTCAGGAAGTCGACGAACGCCCTGAGCGGCGCGGGCAAATGGCGCCGGCCCGGATAGTAAAGAAACGGCCCGGAAAACCGCGGCCACCAGTCCTGCAAGAGCGGCTCCAGCGCGCCGCTCGCGAAATGCGGCTGAAGCATGTCCTCGAACAGCGCGATCACGCCCGCGCCACCCAACGCCATGTCCAAAGCGAGGTCGAACCCTGCCGCCGGCTTCACCACGAGCGCGCCGGGCGGATCGACACGCAGCGTCTCGCCGTCGCGCTCGTATTCCCAGATCGCCATCGCGCCGCCCGCGAAACGCACGCGCAGGCAAACGTGCCCGAGCAGATCGCGCGGATGCGCGGGCCGGCCGTGCGCGGCGAGATACGCGGGCGACGCGGCCGTCGCGAAACGCTGCACGCGCGGGCCGATCCGAATGGCGATCATGTCCTGCTCGAGGCGCTCGTCGTAGCGGATGCCCGCGTCGCAGCCCGCCTGGAGCACGTCGACGAAACCATCTTCCACCACCACTTCCACGCGAATCTCGGGATACGCTGCAATGAACCGCGTGAGAATCGGCGGCAGAATGCTGCGCGCCACATTGGCCGGCACGTTCAGGCGCAGCACGCCCGCGGGACGGTCGCGATAGCCGTTCAGGACATCGAGCGCGGCCTTCATCTCGGCGAACAACGGCGTGATGGATTCGAGCAGGCGCTGCCCCGCCTCCGTGGGCGCGACGCTGCGCGTGGTGCGGTTGAGCAGGCGCAGGCCGAGCTTCGCCTCGAGCCGCCGCACGGCGGTGCTCAGGCTCGACGCCGAAACGCCGCCGGCGCGCGCCGCGTCGCGAAACCCGCCCGCGCGCGCGACGGCGGCAAAGGCGGCCAGATCGTTCATTTCGAACGCGGCGAACGAGGAATTCACAGGCGTCGGGTTTTCGTGGCTCATGGCGGTCGGGCGTTGCATGCGAGCGTGCAGGCACATTGTGCGGAATTTCGAACAACCCGTGCGGATCGAGTGGGATTATCCAACAACGCGACAGCGCCCATACTGGCGCCATCCGTTCACGAGGAGCACGAGATGCCGCAATCGTCCACCCAGTCCCCTGCCCAATCTGCCCAGCCCGCCCGCACCTTCGCGCTCGCCGGCCGCAGCGTCAACCGCATGGGCTACGGCGCCATGCAGCTGGCCGGTCCCGGCGTCTTCGGCCCACCGAAGGACCGCGCGACGGCCGTCGCCGTGCTGCGCGAAGCGCTCGCGCTCGGCGTGAACCATCTCGACACGAGCGACTTCTACGGCCCGCACGTGACGAACCAGATCATCCGCGAGGCGCTCCATCCCTATCCCGCCGATCTCACGATCGTCACCAAGGTGGGCGCCGTGCGCGACGGCACGGGCGCCTGGCTGCCCGCGCTGGAGCCCGCCGATATCGAGCACGCCGTGCACGACAATCTGCGCAATCTCGGGCTAGATACGCTCGACGTGGTCAATCTGCGCATCATGGGCGATGTCCACAAGCCCGCCGAAAGCCCCGTCGAAAGGCAAATGGAAGCACTCGCGACGCTGCAGGCGCGCGGGCTCGTGCGCCACATCGGCATTTCCAATGCGACGGCCAGGCAGATCGACGATGCCGGGCGAATCGCCCCCATCGTCTGCGTGCAGAATCATTACAACCTGGTGAACCGCGCCGACGATGCGCTGATCGACACGCTCGCCGCGCGCGGCATCGCCTATGTGCCGTTCTTCCCGCTAGGCGGCTTCACGCCGATCCAGTCGACGGCGCTTTCCGAAATCGCGCAATCGCTCGGCGCCGCGCCGATGACCGTCGCGCTCGCGTGGCTCCTGCACCGCGCGCCCAATATTCTGCTGATTCCGGGCACGTCGTCGCTCGCGCATCTGCACGAGAACATGCAAGCGCAAACACTCGTACTGAGCGATGAAGTGCTCGCGCGTCTCGACGCGATCGGCAAGCCGGACGCGTGAACGCATCAACACGCGAGCGCAGCCAACGCAAGCGCCAGGCGAAAAAAAACGCGGCCCGAAGACCGCGTTGACAGGGTTCTGCCACTCTCATGGACCGCGCGCGCCGCTCCCTCAAGCAGCTCGCGCGGGACATACACCGAGCGATGCGGATTTGCAGATCAGGTCTGCGAATCCGGCGCCGCCGCGTCGCCTGCGTCGGCTTGCTGGGTGCCGTCGTCGGCTTGCTTGTCGTCCTCTTTCTTCTCGACCATCTTCTCGAGCGCCCCCGCGCCCTCGAAGCCCGCGACCGCAGCGGCCGCCTTCGTCAGGAAACCGGCGTCCGAGTCGACCTTTTCCGTCGCTTCCACCGCGGCAATCGCGCCTGCGACCTTGCCTACTTCGTCCAGAATGCCCATTTGATCCCTCCGGTTGATTGCCACTCGATTGCAGATAGATAGCTGCGTTGTGCCTGTCGGCGCGCGACCCGCGCGCGCTGCCTCCCACCACCGATACTGCTCGCCCAGAGCGGCGGGCGTTGATGCATTTTGGGCGCACGCGGTGCGCTCGGCAATCATATCCCTCAAAAATTGACAATGGTTAACGGTTCAAATAGCTTACGATTCTTGCGATGCATCAAGGGCGTGCTTATACTGAACCCGTCTCCTCCATGTCTCCTTTGACGTGGTTCAAGCCCGCCGCCCGCTGACCAACTCAGCGAAACTTTCGGCGGGTTTTTTCTTTTATGGCGCGACGCACGTTCGCGACAGCGGCTACGACAGCCGGATTGCTGCCGTTTCCTTCACGCGCTTGCACGCGCGTTAGCCACGATTGCACGGTGTAGCCGTTCAGGGTGAGTTTGCGGAACGTCAAATCAATGTGGTCGCCGCGATGCGTCGTGAATCGTTACGCCCCCACATGGCAGCGGCCGTCAGCGCCGCCGCCACTGAGAATGCAACGCAGGATATCCGCACCTGCGGACCGTCCATTTGATCGAATGGTGCGCCCTCTCGACGCGCGCGGGCTGGCATAATCCACCTTTTCTCTTTCAGCCCGCTGTCGCCATGAGTCTCCACACCTGGTGGCTGTTCCTCGCCACTGTCTTCGTCGTCTGCGCCATTCCTGGCCCCAATATGTTGCTCATCATGTCGCACGGCGCCCAGTACGGCATGCGCCGCACCAGCGCGACCATGGGCGGCTGCCTCTCCGCGCTCGTGCTGATGCTGGCCGTCTCCGCCGCCGGCCTGGGCGTGTTCCTGCAAGCGTGGCCGACCATGTTCAACGTGCTGCGCTTCGTTGGCGCGGCGTATCTCGTGTATCTGGGCGTCAAGGCATGGCGCGCGCCCGTGCGCGAAGACGGCGCCGACACCGGCAACGCGATGGCCGAGGCGTTCGCCGCCCGCACCGGGCGCTCGCCGGGCGCGCTCTTTCGCAACGGCTTTCTGGTCGCGAGCAGCAACCCCAAGGCAATCCTGTTCGCGGCGGCGCTGCTGCCGCAGTTCATCGACGCGAGCCGTCCCACGCTGCCCCAGTTCGGCGTGCTGGTGGCCACCTTTGCCGTATGCGAAGTGAGCTGGTATCTGGTCTATGCGGGCTTTGGCACGCGCATCGGCGCAACGCTCAAGAGCCGCCGCGTGGCGAAGGCGTTCAATCGCGTGACGGGCGGCGTGTTCGTCGGCTTCGGCGCGATGATGGCGCTCATGCGCCAGTAAGCGGCTGCAACTGACAGGGCACGTGGCATGGGAACCAATTAACTTTAACTTTGGAGTTAACGGCTTCCCTTTTTGCCGCCAAACATCCCTGCCCGCCCGAATTTGCACCCAATAGGCGCATGAAGCCTTACCAAGTTATTCCATTTTCATTTCTTTACTGTGTCTTAC
>DATEJU010000230.1:0-3445 GCA_035277805.1 Paraburkholderia sp.
CATCGAGCAGCGCATGGGCATCACGGCGGTCGACATCTACGGTCTGTCCGAAGTGATGGGCCCGGGCGTGGCCTCCGAGTGCGCGGAAACCAAGGACGGCCCGACGATCTGGGAAGACCACTTCTATCCCGAGATCATCAATCCGGAAACGGGCGAAGTGCTGCCCGACGGCGAGTTCGGCGAGCTGGTCTTCACCTCGCTCACAAAGGAGGCGCTGCCCATCGTCCGTTATCGCACGCGCGATCTCACGCGTCTGTTGCCCGGCACGGCGCGCACCATGCGCCGCATGGAGAAGATCACGGGCCGCTCGGACGACATGCTCATCATCCGCGGCGTGAACGTGTTCCCCACGCAGATCGAGGAGCTGCTGCTCAAGCAGCATGCGCTGGCGCCGCATTATCAGATCATCCTGACCAAGGAAGGTCCGATGGACGTCATGACGCTCAACTGCGAGCCGTGCCCCGAAACCGCGCCCGACTATGGCGCGCTCGACGCTGCGCGCAAGCAGCTCGCGTACGACATCAAGTCGCTGATCGGCGTGACCGCACAGGTGAACGTGCTGGAGGTGAACGGTATCGAGCGCTCCGTCGGCAAGGCCAGGCGCGTGATCGACAAGCGGCCGAAGTAAGCCAAACGTGCGCGCCCTCCGCGCAGGAGGCCGCGCGCCGATCGCGCTCATGGCACTGAAGACGTGTATTCGGCGAGAAAACGAAAAAGCCGGCGTCTGTTCAGTTCATTCAGATCGCCGGCTTTTTCACATGCTCACGTCTTGCGTCTTGCACGAGACTTACGAGTTCGGGAACAGCAGCCACATGCGGCCGCCCTGCTTCATCTTGCCGGCCAGATCGCCGGCGTCGTCGCCAAGGCCCCAGAAGTAGTCGGCGCGCACGCCGCCCTTGATCGCCGTGCCCGTGTCCTGCGCGAACACGAGCCGGTTGAGCGGCGTGTTCGTGAGCGGACGCGTGGTCTGCAGGAAGACCGGCGTGCCGAGCGGAATCGACGACGGGTCGACCGCGATCGAGCGCTCCGGCGTGAGCGGCACGCCCAGCGCGCCAATCGGGCCGTCGGCGCCGCCTTGCGCCGCGCCTTCGGACGATGGCATCTCGCGGAAGAAGACGAAGCGCGGATTGGTGTCGAGCAGCGCATCGACACGCGTCGGATTCGCGCGCGCCCACGCTTTGATGCCCTGCATGGTGGCCTGCGCGGGCGTGAGCTCGCCGCGATCGAGCAGCCAGCGGCCGATCGACTTGTAGGGCTGGTTGTTGGTGCCACCGAAGCCTACGCGCATCACGCTGCCGTCTTCCATGACGACGCGCCCCGAGCCTTGCACCTGCAGGAAGAACGCTTCGATCGGATCGTCGACCCAGACGAGCTCGTTGCCGTTCAGGATGCCCGAGCGCTCGAGCTGCGCGCGCGGCGGCAGCGCGGCGCCCGCGCGATAGCCGGAAGGCCAGCGATACAGCGCGGTCTGATAGACGCCGTGACGCGTGCGCGAGCCGTGCAGCAGCGGCTCGTAGTAGCCGGTCACGAGGCCGTCGAGCGTGCCGTCGTTGTTGGCGAATTGATAGGGCGTGAAGTACGTTTCGAAGAATGTCCGGGTGCTGGCGGCGTCGAGATCGTCCAGTTGCGAAGCCGCGGCGCACGCGCGCTGCCAGCGCGGTTCGCGCGCGAGGCGCGTGCAGTTCTCGCGCAGCGCCGCCGTGGCGCCAATCAGTGAATCGTCCTGCCAGCCCGGCACCTGCTGCCACGCAACCGGCGTGAGACGCGCGGCGGCGATCTGTCCGGGCAGCGCAGGCGTGCCCTTGGGCGCCGTGGTGCGCACGTAGCTCGGGCCGCCGCACGCGGCGAGCAGCGCAGCCAGCGAAAGCGCGCCAACCCAGCCACAAAGTCGACCACCAGGCCAACCACCATGCCGACCATCAAGCCGCACCGCACTGCGTTTCGTGCAAGTTGCGAAAAGGCGGAGCGCACGTTCGCGTACGGCCGTTAATCCCGGCATCACGCCGAAACGGCGGGCCGATTCTGGCGCACAATCTGACGCCAACGCACTCGCCGGTGAGGATGTCGACGCGGGTGTCATGCCAGGCCCCCGCTCGCGTCTCGAATCCAGCCTACAATCATTGTTCTCGATGGATGCCACCATGTCAGATCTGCTCGACGAATACCCGATGCTCATATTTGGGCTGGAAGCGCTGCTCGCGCTGTTCCTGTTGATTTTCATCGTTGTGTGGACCGCGTCAGGCAGGAAAAAGCGAGCCTCGCACGAACGGCGTGACTAGCAGACCCCAAATACGGGTAACGGTTCAAAAGTATTAATGCAGCGTGCGCGGCATGCGCAGGACGAACTCGGGCACCGGCGCCTCGAAGCGCTCGGCGTCCTCGGCCACGCAGAAGTACTCGCCGCGCATGGTGCCCACGGGCGTGGCGATCACGGCCCAGCTCGTGTATTCGAACTGCTCGCCCGGCTTCAGAAGCGGCTGGTGCCCGACAACGCCGAGCCCCTTCACTTCCTGCACGTGATTTTCGCTGTCGGTGATGACCCAGTGCCGTGCGATGAGCTGTGCGCTCACCTGGCCGGTGTTGCGAATAGTCAGCGTGTACGCGAAGGCGTATTGCCTGCGCTCCGGGTCCGATTCTTCGGGCAGGTAGCGCACCTGCGAGGTCACGCTGAATTCGTACTGGCTCATCCTTGTTCCAATTGCCGGGCCTCTCGGCCGGTATTACGGTCGTCTGCCGCGCGTGCTGCGCGCATTGCCATCATCGTCGAGACGCCCTCTGTGCAAGGCACCGGGAGCACGGGGGCCCGCCACGCGGGACACATGGAAGTGCATTCTGCTTGATGCGGACGGCACCCGCAACCCGGCGCAGCCCGCGCAAACCGCGCACGAAACCGGTGTGCGGCGCCCTGCCGCTCTTCTGCCTGACGGTAAAATGCGCTTTTCCCGTCTGTTTTCCGATTGCCGCCATGACGCAATTTCGTATCGCCCCCAGCATCCTCTCCGCCGACTTCGCGCGTCTTGGCGAAGAAGTCCGTAACGTCGTCGCCGCCGGCGCCGACTGGATCCACTTCGACGTCATGGACAACCATTACGTGCCGAACCTCACGATCGGTCCGCTCGTGTGCGAGGCGATCCGCCCGCACGTGAACGCGCCCATCGACGTGCATTTGATGGTGCGCCCCGTCGACCGCATCGTGCCCGACTTCGCCAAGGCCGGCGCCAACCTGATCAGCTTTCACCCGGAAGGCTCGGATCACATCGACCGCACGCTCTCGCTGATCCGCGACCACGGCTGCAAGGCGGGACTCGTGTTCAACCCGGCCACGCCGCTGAACTACCTCGACCACGTGATGGACAAGCTCGACCTCATCCTCATCATGTCGGTGAACCCGGGCTTCGGCGGCCAGTCGTTCATTCCCGAGGCGCTCAACAAGCTGCGCGAGGCG
>DATEJU010000231.1:0-6728 GCA_035277805.1 Paraburkholderia sp.
GCGCGGGACGTGAAAAAGCGTGGAGTCGCGCTCGGCATAGGCGTCGTGCGTGCGCACCCCCGCATCGAAAAGCGCAATCTCGCCGAACCATCGCGCCGGTCCCACGACGGCCAGCAGCGCCTCGCGTCCGGCCGCGCTCGCCGCCCCCACGCGCATCGCACCTTCGAGCACGCAATAGATGCCGTCGGCGGGATCGCCGCGCAGGAACAGCCGCTCGCCCGCGCGCAGGGTGCGCACGCGGCCCGCCGCGCGCAAGCCGGCGCGCAGCGCCTCGGGCGCGTCGGCGAACCATGCGCTGCGCTCCAGCACCGCGGTTACGGCGTCCGCCTGCGCGCCTCGGCCAGCAGAGGTGTCGACGGAGGCAGGAGACACGGCAGAGGGAGAACGTGAGGTCATGGGGAGCGATTGTCGGCTAGCCGAAGGTCTGCGGCGCTTCATCCCAGGATCATAATGATTTTGGAGACAGTGAGGCACCCATGAGAAACCTGACCGAGCAGCTCACCCAATACGCCGAATACCATCGCGACGCCCGCAATATCGCCACGCACTTCGTCGGCATTCCGATGATCGTGCTCGCGCTCGCCGTGCTGCTTTCGCGGCCCGTGCTGGGAAATTTCGGGGCGAACGCCGCCGCGTGGCCGCTGCATGGCGTGCCGCTTTCGCCCGCGTGGCTCCTCTTCGGCGCCACGACGCTCTATTACCTCGTGCTCGACGTCCCGCTCGGCCTCATGATGGCGGCCATCTCGGCGCTCTGCCTCGGGTTCGGCGCGTGGCTCGCGCAGCAAGGCACGGCGGCCTGGCTCGCGGGCGGCATTGGGCTGTTCGTGGTGGGGTGGATCTTCCAGTTCGTCGGGCACATCGCGTGGGAGCACCGCAAGCCCGCGTTCGCCGACGATCTGATCGGACTCGTCATCGGCCCGCTCTTCGTGCTCGCCGAGGCGCTGTTCGGCCTCGGCTGGCGCCCGGCCTTGCGCGCGGCCATCGAGGCCAAGGCCGGAGCGACGCGCATCAATCCCCCGCGCGGGCATGCGGCCCGGCAGTGAGCTTCGCGAAGTCCGCTCGTGACTCCGTCCTGACGCCGTCCGCTCGCGACGCGCTCATAGCACCCGGCGCGCGACGCGGCCACGGCGGTCAACCCGCGCAGCGGCCGACGAGCGCATGAAACGCCCGGCAGGCCATGTCAGCGCGCGAGCCTGACCAGCCGCGCGCCATGGAACGCCGTCAACGCGACGGCGAGCCAGATCGGCACATAGGTCCCGAGCTCGCGTAGCCCGAAGGGCTCGCGCAGCAGCACGACGGAAACGATCACGAGCAGCACCGGCTCGACATAGCCGAGGATGCCGAAGAGCGCCATCGGCAACAGGCGGCTCGCCTTCAGATAGCACGCGAGCGCCACCGTGCTCAGCACGCCAAGCCCCGGCAGCAGCAGCCAGGCCAGCAGCGCATGCGAGCCGAGCAGCTGGAGCGAGCCGCCCGCGCGCACTTCGATAGCGGCCACGGGCAGCAGCAGGATCATTTCGATCGAGAAGGTCACGAGCGAATCCGCGTGAATCTTGCGGCGCAGCACGAAGTACGGCGGATAGCCGAGCGCGACGAGCAGCGTCGGCCACGAGAACGCATGCGTCACCCAGAGTTCGTGCGCGACGCCCACGGCCGCGCACGCCACCGCGATCCATTGCAGCGCTTCGAGCCGCTCGTGGTAGTAGTAGCGCCCCACCAGCACCATGACGAGCGGCAGCATGAAATAGCCGAGCGACACTTCCAGCAGGCGTCCATGCAGCGGCGCCCAGAGGAACACCCAGAGCTGCATGCCGAGCAGCGCGGCGCTCCCCACGAGCATGAGCGCGATGCGCGGCTCCCTGAACGCCCGCGCCACCAGTTCCACGAGTTGCGGCGCGCGCGAGCGCAGGATCACCAGCGCGAGCGCGCCCGGCGCGGTCCAGATCACGCGCCAGGCGAAGATGTCGAGCCCGCCAAGCGGCGCGAGCAGCAGGGTATAGGCGGACATCAGCGCGAACAGCGTGGACGCGCTCACGGAAAGCGTAATGCCGCGCCTGGGCTCGTACGAATTTACCGGCATGTCGAGGCGCCGCGCAGGTGAAAGAAAACCGGGGCGCGAGCGATAGCGGCAGATCGCGCGGCAAACGGCACGGCGAACCGCGTGGCGGCCTCCATGAAAAGCCCCAAGTGGGCTGGAAAAAGCGTTGTCATTTGAATCGGTTATTGAATAAAAGGCGTCTCGCGAAGCCGCGCTGCCAGCTCGAAGTTTAATGCGCCGCACGTCCTGCTGGAACGGCGGGCACGGGCAATGCGGCCACTGCCGGCGCAGCGGGATCCACGATTTAGTCCGTGAATTGCCTGTCGCAATGGGCTAAAACCTAAATCTCGCTACGGAGCCGCCCTGCGGCCGCGCGCGAAGCAGGCATTCGGCGCGCCGGCCGCCAGCCGTCCAACGCACACAGGAGTGCGCATGACCCAATCTGCGTCCCGCCCCCATCAGCAGCCGAACTCCCTTTCCGGCTTCGCCGCCGATTTTGCCGCCGCGGTCCGTGCGGGCCTCACCCATGCGCCGCAGAAAGAGCTGCCGTCGAAGTATCTGTATGACGAAGTCGGCTCGGCGCTGTTCGAAGTGATCACGGTGCTGCCCGAATACGGCGTCACGCGTGCCGAGGAACGCCTGCTCACGCGCTACGCAACCGAAATCGTCGAGGCGCTGCCCGCCGACGTCACCGTCGCCGAACTCGGCAGCGGCAGCGGCCGCAAGACACGCCGCATTCTCGAAGCGCTCTCGCGCAAGCGCCCCACCTCGCCCACTTCGTATTGCCCGATCGAGATCTCGCGCACCGCCTTGCAGCTGTGCCGGCGCGAGCTCGCCGACATCGAGCGCATCTCCATCGTCGGCTACGAGCGCGACTATCTGGCCGGGCTCGCCGAAGTGAGCCGCCAGCGCAAGAACGGCGAGCGCCTTTGCGTCCTCTTTCTCGGCAGCACGATCGGCAATTTCGCGCGCCTCGCGGCCACGCGCTTTTTGCGTGACATCCGCGCGATGCTGCGCCCGGGCGACACGCTCTTGCTGGGCACCGACCTCGTGAAGCCCGTGCCCACGCTGATCGCCGCCTACGACGATGCCGTCGGCGCGACTGCGGCGTTCAACCTGAACCTGCTCGCGCGCATCAATCGCGAGCTCGACGGCGACTTCGACCTGCACGACTTCGAGCACGTCGCGCGCTTCAATCCCGATGCGCGCAGCGTCGAGATGCATCTGCGCGCGAGACGTCATGTCAATGCGCGCGTGGGCGCGGCGCGGCTCGCGCTCGAGCTCGAGGCCGGCGAGACCATCTGGACCGAGAGCAGCCACAAGTACCACGCCGACGAAATTCCCACGATCGCGGCGGATGCGGGCTTCGAATGCGCGCATCAGTGGGTCGAGAAGGAATGGGGCTTCGCGGAAAGCCTGTTGACGGCGGCGTGAGCCCCGGCCCGGCTGAACGAAGGCTGTGGTTCACGGCCGTGGTTCAAGGCCGATGAGCGCCGCCACGCGAGGTCGTCGAAACGCCAGGCAAACAAAAAAGCGGAGCGCCCTGAAAAGCGCTCCGCTTTTTCCCCGTGGCTGATTCAGTGCTGCTCGAAACGCTCGTAGCGCTTCCCGGTGTGGCGCTCCTCGCTCTCCACCGAGCTCACGCGCGCCGCCGGCGGCCCGTGGCGCAGCCACGAGAGCATGCGGTCCACCTGATTCGCCGTGCCCTGGATCACGACCTCCACCGAGCCGTCCTCCAGATTGGCGACATAGCCGCGAATGCGCAGCGCGTGCGCCTGGCGCACCGTCGCGTGGCGAAAGCCCACGCCCTGCACCGTTCCGCGCACGCGTGCGTAATACGTTTCCAGGCGCGCATCCAGATCCGGTTCGCTCATCGTTCGATCTCCCATTGCAGTGCATCCAACGCGAGGCATTGTAGACGCCATGGCGTGCGGGCGTCGCCTTGCGCACGCGCGCCGCGCGCCACGTACAATCCGTGCCACGCCAGCAGCGCTGCCGTATCGCACCATACCGCGCTGCACCAACCCGACATCCGAACAGACAAGCGAATTTCGAATGACCGACACCTCCCGCGCCAACAAGGACCTCGTGCTGATCACCGGCGCGTCCGGCTTCGTCGGCTCGGCCGTCGCCCGCATCGCGCAGGAAAAGGGCTACGCCGTGCGCGTGCTGGTGCGCGCGACGAGCCCGCGCAAGAACCTCGAGGCGCTCGACGCCGAAATCGTCACCGGCGACATGCGCGACGCCGCCTCGATGCGCAAGGCGCTTGCCGGCGTGCGCTATCTGTTCCACGTGGCCGCCGACTATCGCCTTTGGGCGCCCGATCCGCACGAGATCGAGCGTGCCAATCTCGAAGGCGCCGAGGCCACCATGCGCGCCGCGCTCGAGGCGGGAGTCGAGCGCATCGTCTACACGAGCAGCGTGGCCACGCTCAAGGTCACGAGTTCCGGCAACTCCGCCGACGAAACCTCGCCGCTCACGGCCGAGCAGGCGATCGGCGTGTACAAGCGCAGCAAGGTGCTCTCCGAGCGTGCCGTCGAGCGCATGATCGAGCGCGAGCGCCTGCCCGCCGTGATCGTCAATCCGTCCACGCCGATCGGCCCGCGCGACGTGAAGCCCACGCCCACGGGCCGCATCATCGTCGAGGCGGCCACGGGCAAGATTCCCGCGTTCGTCGACACGGGCCTGAACCTCGTGCACGTGGACGATGTCGCGAACGGCCACTTTCTCGCGCTCGAGCGCGGACGCATCGGCGAGCGCTATATCCTCGGCGGCGAGAACCTGCCGCTGCAGCAGATGCTCGCCGACATCGCGGGCATGGTGGGCCGCAAGCCGCCCACGATCGCACTGCCGCGCTGGCCGCTCTACCCGCTCGCGATGGGCGCCGAGGCCGTGGCGCGCTTCACGAAGCGCGAGCCGTTCGTGACCGTCGACGCGCTCAAGATGTCGAAGAACAAGATGTACTTCACGTCGGCGAAGGCGGAGCGCGAGCTCGGCTATCGCGCGCGGCCCTATCGCGAGGGCCTCAAGGACGCGCTCGCCTGGTTCCGCGAGGCGGGGTATCTGGGCGCGAAGTGAACGTCGCGCGAAGCGGCTTTGCGCGGCTGGCCGCGCGCGCTGCTCGCGGCGAGCGCAAATTGTTACAACTTTTGTTGCGACCTGCTTACAACGCCGCGCGGGACACCCGCGTGCGCTATGGGTAAAATCGCGGGTCTTACCAGAGAAGCCTCGCATGAATCTTCAAGACCAGATCGGCGCGCTCGACGCGGGCGTCGATCAGCTTATTCAGGCCATCAGCGCCGCCCTCGCGCCGCACACTGTCGTTGCAGCGGCTCCCGAACAGACTCGCGCGGCGGAGGTCGCCGGGCCGGAAGTGGCCGCACAGCAGGCCGAAGCCGGGCCGGATACGCCAGCCGTTGCGGCGGTCCATCCGCACGAGCCGCAGGCCGCTGACGTCAAAGTCGATGCCGAACTCGAAGCCGATGCCGTAGCAGCGCAAAACGGCGCGGCCGAGGTCACGCCCGAAGTCGCGTCAGAGGTCACGCCGGAAATCGCGCCCGACGCCGGGCAACCCGTGCAGGAAGCCGAAGCCCGCAAGGTCACGCTGGAAGTCGGCCGGCCCGCGCAGAACGAAATCACGATGACGATCGGCGGCCAGACGGTGTCGCTGCATCCGCTGCAGGTCGGTCAGCTGATCGAGGAGCTTGCGAACGCGCGCGCCTCCATGCAGCCCGAGCCGCCGCCCACGCTTCCGCCCGGCTGGCGCTTCGCATCGACGAAGAACCCGATGATGGCCGTGCAGAAGCAGTCGAACGGCGACCGCCTGCTGGTCGTGCGCCACACGGGTCACGGCTGGGTGCCGTTCGTCTTCTCGCCCGACATGGTCGTGCAGATGTACATGATGTTGACGCAGCGTTAAGCGAAGCGTCAGGGCATCGATTGCCCATAAAAGCCAAAGCCGCCGCGAGCGATCGCGACGGCTTTTTTTCATGCGCGGCGCGCGCGAGGCGCGCCGGTTGGCGGCGCGAACGCCTCAGCGCCCCTGCACGGGCGCCTGCACGCGCGACTTCCACTGCCCGCCCTTGCCGCGCCAGAAGCGCCATGCAGAAGCGAAGGTCGCACCCACATAGAACAGCGCGACGAGCGGCAGGAACGGCGCCCACAGCGGCGAGCGGCGATAGTACGCGAGCATCGGCGCGTAGGCGCAGCACATCAAGGCCCAGGCGATCCACGCGGGCCAGCCGAGCGGGCCGAGCACGAGCGCGACCACGGGCGGCGCGAGATAGATGACCGTCATGCCGACGATCGTGCCCGCGAGCTGCCACGCCGAGTAATGGAGCTGCGTGAACGCCGTGCGCGCGATCATGTTCCAGATGTCTTTCCACGAGTCGTACGGGCGCAGCGAGACGCTCTTCGCGGCTACGTCGAGGCGGATAGGATGCTGCCCGTCGCCGCGATGCTTGATGCGCGCCGCGAGGCTGCAATCGTCGATGAGCTCGGCGCGGATCGACTCGATGCCGCCCGCTTCCTCCAGCGCCTTGCGGCGCACCAGCATGCAGCCGCCCGCCGCCGCCGCCGTCTTGTTGCGCGGATTGTTGACCCACGAGAACGGATAGAGCTTCGCGAAGAAGAACACGAACGCCGGGATCAGCGCCTTCTCCCAGAACGAGTCGCAGCGCAGGCGCACCAT
>DATEJU010000232.1:0-4084 GCA_035277805.1 Paraburkholderia sp.
GGCGGCGTTCGCGACGATCGCGAAGTCGATGGGCTTGCCGAAACCCATGCCGTTGGTCACGATCGCATAGATCGCGTAGGCGATGGCGAGACCCACGAGAATCAGCAGACGCTGCAGCATGCCGCGCGTGAAGACGGCCACGCCGCCCACGCAGAGGATGGTGACGAGCGCCATCCACGAATCGAACTGCGAAGCGCTCACGCCCTTCACGGCGATGGGCGCGAGATTCAGGCCGATCACGGCCACGATCGCGCCGGTCACGACGGGCGGCATGAGCGCCTCGATCCAGTTCGTGCCGATGGCCGAAACGATCAGGCCAATCAACGCATAGACCACGCCGCACGCGATGATGCCGCCGAGCGCGACCGGGATGTTGGTGTTCGGCCCGTGGCCGCCGTAGCCCGTGACCGCGATCACGAGGCCGATGAACGCGAAGCTCGAGCCGAGGTAGCTCGGCACGCGCCCGCCCACTACGAGGAAGAACAGCAGCGTGCCGATACCCGACATGAAGATGCACAGGTTCGGATCGAAGCCCATGAGCAGCGGCGCGAGCACCGTCGAGCCGAACATGGCGACGACGTGCTGCACGCCCATTGCGAACATCTGCGGCCAGGGCAGGCGTTCGTCGGGCGCGACGACGCTCTTCGCGGTGCTCGCTTGCGCGCGCCAGCGGGGAAAGTACGAATCGGACATGGGGGTTCCTCTTGTGCCGGGGTCGACCGTCATGCACCGGTGACTGCCTTGGCTGCCGGTGTGGTCTGGTTTGGTCTTTTGGGGGGAGAAATCACGCGCGAGTGTACGGAGCCGCAAACGGCGTGGCAAGGCGCACTTGCGCGCCTGTGGGCCGGACGAAACAGGGCGCCGCGTATGCGGGGCACAGGCGGGCCGCGGCGCTCAAAGCCGAGGGCAATCGCATGAAATGTAGAAGCGCCTGTCACAAAAGTTGTAAACCCGCGCCATGACGTGTTCACTCCGGGTTTTGCCC
This sequence comes from Paraburkholderia sp., assembly GCA_035277805.1. Taxonomy (GTDB): domain Bacteria; phylum Pseudomonadota; class Gammaproteobacteria; order Burkholderiales; family Burkholderiaceae; genus Paraburkholderia. The sequence continues at coordinate 986 of DATEJU010000232.1, forward strand.
GGAGAAGCACTCATGCAGGAAATACTGAGCATCGAAGAAGCGTTCGGCGATCTGCGCGATCCACGCAGCCGAACGCCAGCGCACAGCCGGCAGGAAATGCTGATGGTGGCGTTGTGCGCGATTCTCTCGGGCGCCAATAGCCGGGTCGCCATCCAGTTGTGGGGCGAAGCCAAACTGGACTGGCTGCGCCGCTATGTGCCGCTATGTGCCGCTCGCCAGCGGCGTGCCGTCTCACGACACGTTCGGGCGTGTGTTTGCGGCGCTCGATGCCCGGCAGTTCGAGGCCTGCTTCATGCGCTGGGTGGCCCCGCTGTGCCCCGCGCTGGACGATCAGGTGGTGGCCATCGACGGCAAGACGGTGCGTGGCTCGCATCATGACGGCGCGCGTCCTGTCCACCTGGTCTCGGCGTATGGCTGCGGCCTGGGCGTGGTGCTGGGGCAGCAGCGCACCGCCGGTCACAGCAACGAAATCACGGCCATTCCCGCGCTGCTCGACGCGCTCGTGCGTGGTGCAGGACATCAGCAGCGCGTGGCCGGGCAAGGTAACAGGTCGCTGGCCGGGATTGCGCTCGGTGGTGATGATCGAGGCGACGCGCGAAACCGGCGCGGGCGTCTCTACCGAAAGGCGCTAATTACATCAGCAGCCTGCCGGCTCAGGCCGCACCTGTGGCGCATGCGGTGCGTTCGCACTGGCACATCGAAAACCGCCTCCACTGGGTGCTCGATGTGGCCTTTGGCGAGGATCAGTGCCGCGTGCGGGTCGAGAACGCGGCGCAGAACTTTGCGATTCTGCGCCGTATGGCGCTGAATCTGCTCAAACGGGATACGACCACGAAAGCCGGGCTGAAAAACCGAAGACTCAAAGCCAGCGCCAGCGATCCGTATCGCGAGAAGATCCTCGGCCTTTGAGCTTCATGCGATTGCCCTGGCTCAAAGCCTCACCGGGCGGGAGTTTCGGACTACTCCTATATCGACCAGGATGCCCCGAACTTAGACTGAACCTACTGCGTGACCCCATGACTGTTCATGCAGAGGTTGTAATTTGTAAACTCTCCGACTTCCCGCTCATGTCCTTGTGGCCTGAGCGGCTTTTTTTTGCCCGGGTATTTTTGTAGCGCCCGTTTGCGACTCTTCTTTGTAGCTTATTTAGCCGGCGCGACTCGCGTTGAAGCCGCGCCCGCTGGTTGCGGCCTCAAGCGAACGCTCCATGCGCCAGTTCCCGCACGTAGTCGCGCACGCCCTCGGGCCAGTCCACGCTCCATGCCTCGAAACGCGCACGCTCGCCGGCGTACAGCCCGCGCAGCGCTTCTTCGTAGCCCGGCAGGTTGCCCGCCAGCGCGGTCATGAAACGATGCACCGCCTCTCGCGACGCCCGCACGCGGTCCTTCGCTTCGCTCGCATGACGCGCGCTGTCCACGAGCCGTCGCAACACCACCGATGCACCGCCCGGCTGCGCCGCGAGCCAGTCCCAATGGCGCGGCAGCAACGTCACCTCACGCGCCACCACGCCGAGTTTGGGCCTGCCCCGGCCGCGCCGAACGTCTTCGCCGGGCTCGTCCGGCTGCGCCTGTTCGTCATCTTCGGCTCGGGCTTGCCATGCCGCATCGGCGGCAAGGCGCGCGGCCACGTCCGCCGGTCGGCCCCGCAGATCGAACTCCACCGGCCGCGCGTCGCGGTCGTCGAATACGAGCACAGGCGCGGTCTCGCCGCCCTCCAATGTCGCCTTCACCGCCAGCGCCACCTCGAGCGGCGAACCACGCGCGATCAGCCGCGTGCCCGCAAACGCCGTAACGCCCGTGCCTTGTGGCGCGGATCCATTGATCGCTGCCATGATTTGCTCCTGTATCGAATCATGGCGTCAATATTACCCGGGTAAATTACAGCGCGCAATATCACCCGGGTAATATTTGCTTGCGCTCAAGTTGCTCGCTCAACCGCCTTGATCGACGCGTGATCGCTTGGTCCTCATTCGTCCCGCACGCCGACGATCACGCCGGCCTCGATCCACGTGCGCCATTGGCTCGTGAAGTCGAACGCCTCGTCGATGGCGAATGCGCATTCGAGTGCTTCGTCGAGCGTCGCGCCGCGCTGGAGCGCCACGAACGCCTCGTGAGCCGCCTGGGTGTGCGCAAGCGCAGCGGGACGCCAGCGCGGACGCACGACGAGCGTCCAACCCGGCGTATCGATATGTTCGGGCCACGCGTTGTGGCTTGTGTCGTTGGGGTTTTGATCGTCGCGTTGATGCGCTCGCCAGATCGCGAGCGCCGCATGGCGCGAGGCGAGCGCGGCACACGCCGGATGCACGGCGAGCCGCGCCGACATGAGACGCTGCGCGCCAATCGCCTGCCACTGCGCCGGGCCGAACGGCTCGGCGTTGGCGGCGAAGGCTGCCACGTGCAGTGCCCACTCGAGACGCGCGACATCGCCGAAATATGCGTAGCGCGCATCGGTCTCGTAGTGTTCGATGAAGGCCGGCAAGGCGGCGCCAAAGCGATTCAGATCGGCGTCGCGCGAAGGGTGGGCGCGCGCATAGGCGAGCGCAAGCGCATCGAAGTAAGCATCGCCGACGAGCGTCGCGAGCACCGGATACGCGCTCGCGAGCGCGGCACGGCGTGCAGCGCGCAGGTTGCCGCGATAGAGGCCAAGACGCTCCTGCAAGGCGACGTGCGAGTCAACGGGCTGAAGAAGGTGAGCGGCAAGCGCGACATCGGCGGCGGGATCGTCGAGTGCTGCGGCGAAGGTCATCTGCAACGACTTCAGCGATTCATCCGCACTCATGTGTGCACCTGCACAGTCGCAAGCGGATCGTGCGCGATGCGCGTCATGCACTCGCTCGCGAGCCGCGCTTCGCCGAGGAGCACATCGAGCGGCGGCACGGCGGTGTCCCATTCGATCAGCGTGGGCACCGGGCCGAAACGGCGCAGCGCGGCCTCGTAAAGCGCCCAGACTTCAGGCGCGACGCGCGAGCCGTGATCGTCGATCAGCGCCGCCGCCGTCACGCGATGCCCCGCGAGATGCAGTTCGCCCACCGCCTCGCGCGGCAACGCGGCCATCGCCTCGAGTGCGTCCTCGCCGTGATTGCGCTGATTCACGTAGAGA
>DATEJU010000233.1:0-6869 GCA_035277805.1 Paraburkholderia sp.
CAGCGCGCCCGACACGAGCGCCGTGCGATACAGGTCTTCGATCGCGAACAGGTTATAGATCGCGAGTGCCGTGGAGGCCTGCGTGCCGTTGAGCAGTGCAAGGCCTTCCTTCGCCTGCAGCGCGATCGGCTTGAGGCCAGCCAGACGCAGGCCCTCTTCCGCGCTCATGCGCTCGCCCTTTGCGAACACGTCGCCCACGCCCAGCAGCACCGCCGACATGTGCGAGAGCGGCGCGAGGTCGCCCGAGGCGCCCACCGAGCCCTTCACCGGGATCACGGGCAGGACGTCCGCATTGAAGAGCGTGATGAGCGTTTCCATTACCTCGCGGCGGATGCCCGAATGGCCGCGGCCGAGGCTCGAGAGCTTCAGCGCCATCATGAGGCGCACGACCGGGCGCGACATCGGCTCGCCCACGCCCACGGCGTGCGAAAGCACCAGATTGCGCTGCAGCAGTTCGAGCTGCTCGCGCGGAATATGCGTGCTGGCGAGACGCCCGAAGCCCGTGTTGATGCCATAGGCCGGCTCACCCTTGGCCGTGATCTCGGCAACGGTGCGCGCGCTCGCGTCGATTGCAGCGAAGCTTGCCGGATCGAGCTGGAGCTGGACGCTGCTGCTATTCGCTGCGCGCGCGATCCGGCGCAGTTGTGTGAGGGTCAGATGGCCGGGAGTCAGGGTAATCATCGCAGTAGAAAGTTGTATGGACAAGGTGGCGTGAGATTACATCAAACGACTTGTCTATACAAGTTGGCCGCACTCCACGTATACCCTCGGCGCTCCTTCCTAACGCCTTAATTACCGGGCCTTTCGGACAGAAAACAGGTGCACCGCCCCAGGTAATAACACCGATTGCCGGTCATCCGGCGCATCGTTAATTTGTATAGACAACTAGCCGCCTGGCAGAAAATTACTTTCGGAGACGTAATGAAAAAACTCGCCCTATGTGTCGCACTCGCCCTTGCCGCCGGCGGCGCTTACGCGAAAGACTGGTCCACCATCCGCTTCGGCACGGACGCCAGCTACGCGCCGTTCGAGTCGAAGGCACCCGATGGCAAGCTCGTCGGCTTCGACATCGACCTCGGCAACGAGATCTGCAAGCGTCTGAACGCGAAGTGCGTATGGGTCGAGCAAGACTTCGACGGCATGATCCCCGGCCTGAAGGCCAAGAAGTTCGACGGTGCGCTTTCCGCGCTCACGGTCACCCCGCAACGCGAGCAGCAGATCGCCTTCACCGCGAAGCTCTACAACACCCCCACGCGCCTCGTCGCGAAGAAGGGCTCGACCCTGCAGCCGACCGTCGAGTCGCTCAAAGGCAAGTCGGTGGGCGTCGAACAGGGCTCGACCCAGGAAACCTACGCCAAGCAGAACTGGGCGACGAAGGGCGTCAACGTCATTACCTACCAGAACCAGGACCAGGTCTATCTGGACCTGAACTCGGGCCGTCTGGACGCCGCGCTGCAAGATGAAGTGCAAGCCGACCTCGGCTTCCTGAAAACGCCGCGCGGCGCGGGCTTCGCGTTCGCCGGTCCCGAGTTGCCCACGGGCGCGGCCGCCATCGGCCTGCGCAAGGATGATGCCGACCTCAAGGCGAAGATCGACAAGACGATCGCCGACATGATCAAGGACGGCACGTACAAGAAGATCGAGGCGAAGTACTTCGACTTCGACGTATACGGCGGCTAGGCGCTTCTCGTCTCACCGGTATCAACACGGCTCGCGCCTGCCGCGCCGCTGCGCGGTTAGCGCGCCGTCATTGAAGGACGTCCATCCATGCTCTTCCAAGGCTTCGGCCCCCTCCTCCTCGCGGGCACGTGGGAAACCATCAAGCTCGCGCTGCTCTCGCTCGCCGCTGCGTTCCTGCTGGGACTCGCCGGCGCCGCCGCGAAGCTCTCGCCCAACCGCGTGATCTCACGCATCGGCACGATGTACACGACGCTGATTCGCGCGGTGCCCGATCTCGTGCTCATGCTGCTGCTCTTCTACAGCATCCAGATCTGGCTGAACCACCTGACCGACGCGATGGGCATGGACCAGATCGACATCGACCCGTTCGTGGCCGGCGTCATCACGCTCGGGTTCATCTACGGCGCGTACTTCACCGAAACCTTCCGCGGCGCCTTTCTCGCGGTGCCGCGCGGCCAGATCGAAGCCGGCTTCGCATATGGCATGAGCTCCACGCGCGTCTTCACGCGCATCCTGTTTCCGCAGATGATGCGTTTCGCGCTGCCGGGCATCGGCAATAACTGGCAGGTGCTCGTGAAAGCGACGGCGCTCGTCTCGATCATCGGCCTCGCCGACGTGGTGAAAGCCGCGCAGGACGCGGGCAAGGCCACCCAGGCGTTCTTCTTCTTCACGCTCGCGACTGGCGCGATCTATCTCGCCATCACCACCGTTTCCAACCTGGCATTGCACCGCCTCGAAAAGCGCTATTCGACCGGTGTGCGGAGGGCCGCGCTGTGATCGAACTCCTTCAGCAATACTGGCCGAACTACCTGTACAGCGACGGCTTCAACTATAGCGGCCTCGTCATCACGCTCTGGCTGCTGGTCGTCTCGATCGTGCTGGGCTTCGCGCTTGCCGTGCCGCTCGCCATTGCACGCGCCTCGCGCAATCCCTGGCTCTCGCGCCCTGTCTGGCTCTACACCTACGTGTTTCGCGGCACGCCGCTCTATGTCCAGTTGCTGCTCTGCTACACCGGCATTTACAGCCTGCAATATGTGCATACGCACGCGTTACTCGGCGAATTCTTCCGGAGTGCGATGAATTGCACGCTGCTCGCATTCACGCTCAACGAGTGCGCCTATGCCACCGAGATCTTCGCCGGCTCGATCCGCGAGACCCCGCACGGCGAGATCGAAGCGGGCCTCGCCTACGGCATGTCGAAGTACAAGCTCTATACGCGCGTCATCCTGCCTTCGGCATTGCGCCGCGCGCTGCCCGCGTACAGCAACGAAGTGATCCTGATGCTGCACGCCACGACGCTCGCGTTCACCGCGACCGTGCCCGACATCCTGAAAGTGGCGCGCGACGCGAATTCCGCCACCTACATGACCTTCCAGGCATACGGCATTGCGGCCCTGCTCTACGCGACGATCGTCTTCGCCCTGATCTGGGCCTTCCGCCGCATGGAAACCCGTATGCTGGCTTACCTGAAACCGCAAGGCCACTGAACGCGTTCGGCGCGCTGATGGAGTATTGAGAATGTACAAGCTGATTGTCGATGACCTGCACAAGAAGTTCGGCGAGAACGAAGTTTTGAAGGGCGTATCGCTCAAGGCGAAAGCCGGCGACGTGATCAGCCTGATCGGGTCGAGCGGTTCGGGCAAGAGCACGTTCCTGCGTTGCATTAACTTCCTCGAATCGCCCTGCTCGGGCCGCGTCACCGTGAACGGCGAAGAGATCCGCACGAGTGCCGACCGCACCGGCTCGCTGCGCGTGAGCGATCCGAAGCAGTTGCGGGCGATGCGCACGCGCCTCGCGATGGTGTTCCAGCATTTCAACCTGTGGGCGCACATGACCGTGCTCGAGAACATCGTCGAGGCACCGGTGAGCGTGCTGGGGCTGAGCCGCAGCGAAGCGGAAGAGCGCGCGCGCAAGTACCTGGCCAAGGTCGGCCTCGCGAACGGCGTCGAGCACAAGTACCCGTCGCATCTGTCCGGCGGCCAGCAGCAACGCGTGGCGATCGCCCGCGCGCTGGCCATGGAGCCCGAAGTGATGCTGTTCGACGAGCCCACCTCCGCACTCGACCCCGAGCTCGTGGGCGAGGTGCTGCGCGTGATGCAGGCGCTCGCCGAGGAAGGCCGCACGATGATCGTCGTCACGCACGAGATGGGGTTCGCACGCAACGTGTCGAATCATGTCGTCTTCCTGCACAAAGGGAAGATCGAAGAGCAGGGCGACCCCAAGGAAGTCCTCAATGCGCCGCGCAGCGAACGGCTTCAGCAGTTCCTTGCGGGACGCTTGAAGTAAGCATCCACCGCGCGCGGGGGATCGCCCGAATTTACTCAGAGGTGCTGATTACCTGATGCATCGGGCCGATCTCCCGCCCCACTCTCCCCAGCCGCGCCAATGCGGCGCCGCGCCTCCTGTGCCTCGGCCACCATGCGCTCGATCACCTCGGCGGCCGACGTCCGCTCATTCACGAGCGCCGACGATTCGCCCGCAAAAAGCGCCATGCGTTCCAGTTCGCCCGTCGTGCTGCGCAACGGCGAATCGGTACTGAACAGATAGAGCGGCCGCCCGTCGTCGTGGCCGATCACTTCGCGGGGCAGTTTATCCGGGTGATATCCGAAAAGCTGCCCGCCCGCTTCGGCGGTCACGCTATTGGCCAGCACCCGCACTGGCGAATTCGGCGGCCAGTTGATGGCGAAGAGATCCGTGTAGACGGTCTCGCCTGCCCGCGCCTCGCAAATACGCTGCTTATGATAATCGTGCGCAAACGATTCATGTGTCGCGAGGAACGCCGTGCCGCAATGCGCGCCCGATGCGCCCAGCGCGAGCGCCGCGATCAGTCCGCCACCGGTTGCGATTCCGCCCGAAGCGATCACCGGCACATGCAAGCGCCGCGCGACTTCGGGCAACAGCGTGAGAATGCCGGCGCGCCCGCGCACATGGCCGCCGGCCTCGATGCCCTGCACGATCACAGCATCCGCTCCGGCCTGCTCCGCGGCCAATGCATCCTCCAGCGAACCCACCTGATACAGCACCATGGCGCCGGCATCCTTCGCGCGCTTCACGGCGTCCGGCACGACGCCCCAGAAGAAGCACAGCGCGGGCACGCGCGCGGCGAGGCAAACGTCGAGTTCCGCCGCGAACAAGGAAGGCTCGGTCGCGGACGGAATCAGATTGACGCCGAACGGACACGGCGTGGCCGCGCGCACGGCGGCAATCTCCCGCTCGATCAATTGAGGCGATTCGCGCACCATGCCGAGCAGGCCGAAACCGCCCGCCGCGGAAACGGCCGCGGCGAGCTCGGACCTGGCCGGTCCGCCCATGCCCGCCGAAACGATCGGATAGCGGCAACCCAGCAGGCGGGTCAGCGCCGTGTGCAAAGACCCGGATTCGGCATTCACGCTCATTTGGCACGCTCCTGTGACAATGGGAATAGCGCAATGATCGCTCAAACCGGGCCGCAGCGTGCGTCATTCGACATCGGCAGCGCGTTCAGAAGCGGTGGGGCATGCCTACCGCAGCCAGCGTTTGCGAAGAGCCACCCGGCGGTCGCCGCGGAATAGCCGAGGCCCAACCGAAAATAAGCGGGCATCCGGGTGATGCCGAATGCGATCACCCCATAGCTGATGAACGATTGAAGCAGGACGCAGAGCACGGTCCGATTGCGCATCAGCCGCAAGCAATCCGAAGCACGCGTGGCGGGGGCGCGAAGGCGCGCCGCCGTTACGGCACCCCTGTGCGAGGCGCTGACTTCGCGGGAGCCGGACGTCTTGCGCATGCTCTCGGCTGGGCACCGCAACAAGGCCATTGCCGAGAAGCTTTTCGTTTCGGAACTGACCATCAGGTCGCATCCGCGAAAGATCAGCGCGAAGCGCGGCGCGCAAAACCGCACGCAGGCGGTCGCGATCGGCCGGGAGCGGGGATTGATTCCGTGATGGAGGGGGTAACGACGCTTCGTGCGTCGTGCTGCCTGCCTCGAATCAACTGCAGTACTGAGCAAAAATTCACCTCTTACCAATTCCAGCTCGCGCGCAAACGCGAGCACTCCCGCTGCATTTTATAACTCGCTGTTACCAATCTCGCACCACCGTTGCACCTGTGTCAGAAGGCGCCGCCTACACTTCGAACCATGCTCACGCAATGTGCGAAGGAGTGGCAGATGAACAGGATGATTCTCAACGTGGTACTGGGCGCAGCGGCATTGGCGGCATCGGCGGCGGCAAGCGCCCATGTGGATGTTGCTCCCGGCGCTGATATTGCTGGCGTAGCCTACGCCCCAGCTCAAACGGCCTACGTTGCTCCGGCGTCGCCTGCTGCGTATGCACCCTCCATGGTTGCGGCGGGTTGGCGCGAAGACGACGACTGGCGCGCGCGTCGGTGGCGTGAACACGAGTGGCGAGAACGCGAACGGCGCGAGCACGAATGGCGGGAACGCCGATGGCGCGAACGCGAGTGGCACGACCGTGGCCGCTGGGGCTATTGAACCGGTTCCGGTAAGCCGCGATAACCCGATATCACGCAACAACCCGCTACGAAAATTGATCATCGAATCAGGATATTTGTCCGGCTGCTATCGACACTGCGAGCTGTGTTATCCTGGCGGCATGCAACTTGCGCTCATCGGCTCAAGGGTTGCATTCAGAGCGGGACATAACTAGATGGACGAAAGAAAACGCGAAAGCATAGTGGCCTACCTGCGGCGCAGAATGGCTGAATTTGGCATCGAACCGGACGACCTGGCCTCGTCAATTGCGGCAGACCAGGAGCGGATGCGGGCAGCACGATACCGCGATGCCGCCGGCAACACGTGGGACGGCAAAGGCAATGCCCCGCAGTGGGTAGTCCAGGCGACCAGCGCCGGACAGTCGGTCGAGCATTTTGCAATTGCCGGGACGACGGAAGAGAAGTCCGGAAAGCATGCCGGTGTGGACTGGCGCAATGACCCATTTGCCGGCACGCGGCTCGCGACGGTCAAAAACGAACGTATTAGCGCTGCTTGAGGTGCTTTGTGGCGTTCATCAATTAATGTCGCGCCGGGACAGCCTCAAGCGAACCGAAACGCCATGATGAACTCCGGAAAATGAAGGCCAGGCAAATCTTCCCCGTCCTTGGGCGTGACGACTTCTCCATCGTTCACACTGGCATAAACGTAGGCGTTGCCATATTTAGCGAGCCCCATCCCGCAATAGCAGGGGTGGCCA
>DATEJU010000234.1:0-6081 GCA_035277805.1 Paraburkholderia sp.
CATGATCGGCACGTCGCTGGAGTGGTACGACTTCACCGTCTACAACACGCTCGCCGCGCTGGTCTTCAATCACCTGTTCTTTCCCTCGGTCGACCCGCTCGCCGGCACGCTGCTCGCCTTCTCCACCTATGCAGTGGGCTACGTCTCGCGTCCGCTGGGCGGCTTCGTCTTCGGCAATCTCGGCGACCGCGTGGGCCGCCGCGCCGTGCTCATGATCACGCTGGTTCTCATGGGCCTCACCACCGCGCTGATGGGCGTGCTGCCCACCTACGCGAGCGCCGGCATCCTGAGCCCGATCCTGCTCGTGACCCTGCGCTTCGTGCAAGGCATCGCGCTGGGCGGCGAGTGGGCCGGCGCCGTGCTGCTCGCCGTCGAGCATGGCGACCAGAACAAACGCGGGCTGAACGCGTCGTGGGCACAGGTGGGGCCGTCGTTCGGCACGCTGCTCGGCACGGGCTTCATCGCGCTCATCACGCTTGCGCTCTCCTCCAGCGACTTTCTCTCGTGGGGCTGGCGCGTGCCGTTCATGGCGAGCCTGCTGCTGGTCGGTTTCGGGCTGTGGGTGCGCAGCAGCGTGGGCGAAACGCCGCAATTCGAAAAGCTGAGCGAATCGCACGCCCAGGCCAAGGTGCCCGTGGCCGAAGTGTTTTCGCACCACTGGCGGCGTCTGCTGGTGGCCGGCGGCGCGCGCATCGGCTCCGACGTGCTCTATGCGCTGCTCGTGGTGTTCACGCTCACCTACGTGACCACGGTGCTCGATCTTTCGCGCTCGCTCGCGCTCACCGCCGTGCTCGCGGGCACCGCCTGCAACGCCTTGACCGTGCCGCTGTTCGGCGCGCTCTCGGACCGCTTCGGGCGCCGTCCCGTCTATCTGGGCGGGGTGCTGGCCGCCATCGTCTGGGCGTTCGGCTTCTTCTCGCTCGTCAATACTTCGCAGCCCGTACTGATCGTGCTCGCGGTCATGATCGGCCTCGTGATCCATGCCGTGATGTACGGCCCGCAAGCGGCCTTCGTCACCGAACAGTTCCCGACCCGCGTGCGCTATGCGGGCTCCTCGCTCGCCTATACGCTCGCGGGCATTCTCGGCGGCGGCTTCGCGCCGCTCATCATCGTCGCGCTGTTTCGCAGCTGGCACAGCACCACGGCCGTGTCGCTCTATGTGAGCGGCGCACTCGCCGTCACCGCGCTCGCACTGTTCGCAGCCCGCGAAACGGCCCGCCGCCCTCTCGAAGAGTAAGAACATGACCACGCTTTCCCTGACCGTTTTCCCTTTGAACGGCGCTGCAACGACGCTGCCCGTCGAGATCGACACGCTCGTGATCGCGGGCTGGGCCGGCCGCGACGCGCAGGCCATCCAGGCGCATATCGACGAGCTCGCCGCCCTGGGCGTCGCGCCGCCCACCAGCACGCCGTGCTTCTACCGCGTGGCCGCCAGCCAGCTCACGCAGGCCGAAACCGTCGAGGTGCTCGGCACGCACACCAGCGGCGAAGTCGAATGCGTGCTGCTCGACAGCCCGCTCGGCACGCTGGTCACGATCGGCTCGGACCACACCGACCGCAAGGCGGAGGCCTATAGCGTCGCGGTCTCCAAGCAGGTTTGCGCGAAGCCGCTCGCCGCCGAGGCCTGGCGCTATGCCGACGTCGCCGCGCACTGGGACCAGTTGCAGTTGCGCGCGACGGTGGTGGACGCGAGCGGCCAGGCGCGCCCGTACCAGCGCGGCGCCGTGGACGGCCTGCTGCCGCCGCCGGCGCTGTGGCGCAGCTACGCGCAGGCGGACGGCGCGCACGCGATACCCGCGACGCGTGAAGCGCACGAAGCCCACGAAGCCCACGAAGCCCACGAAGGCACGCTGCCCGCGCGCTGCGCGATGTTCAGCGGCACGCTCGCCGTGCACGGCGAACTCGCGGCGATGGATTCGGGCGACGCCTTCGAGATGGAGTTGCACGATCCCGTGCTGGGCCGCAGCCTGCGCCAGCGCTACAGCGTGCGCGCGCTGCCGGTCGTCGCCTGAGCGCTGGCCGCGCGTCTTTGGTCGCGCCTTCCATTCCTGTGCGTCGCCCCCCATCCATGCCTGAAAACACCGTCCACACCATGTCGCAGACGACTTTCCCGCCCGCCGCACCGCTCGTGCAACTCGCCGCCGCGCTCGAGGCCGGCACCACCACGAGCCGCGCGCTCGTCGAAACCGCGCTCGAGCGCATCGCAGCCGTTGGCGGCAACGGCGCCCACGCGTTCTGTTACGTCGATACCGAAGGCGCCCGCCGCCAGGCCGACGCGCAGGACGCACTGCGCCGCGCTGGCGTCACGCTCTCGCCACTCGCCGGCTTGCCGGTATCGATCAAGGATCTCTTCGATGTCGCAGGCGAGCCGACACGCGCCGGCTCGCGCGTGCTCGCCGACGCCCCGAACGCGGCCGCCGACGCACCTGCCGTCGCCCGCCTGCGCCGCGCCGGGGCCGTGCTGATCGGCCGGACCAACATGAGCGAATTCGCGTTCTCGGGGCTCGGGCTCAATCCGTGGCACGGCACGCCACGCTCGCCATGGCTGGCCGCCAGCGATACGCCACGCGCGGCGGGCGGATCGTCGTCGGGTGCGGCGGCATCGGTGGCGCAGGGCATGGCGGCAGCGGGCCTCGGCAGCGACACGGGCGGCTCGCTGCGCATTCCCGCCGCGTTCTGCGGCCTGACCGGCTTCAAGCCGACGGCGCGCCGCATCCCCACCGCGGGCATGGTCCCGCTCTCGACGACGCTCGACACGGCGGGCGCGATTGCGCCGAGCGTAGCGTGCTGCGCGCTGATCGACCGGGTGCTGGCCGCACGAGCGGATACACCGGACGCACCAGACGAGCCGCGCGCGACGCTCGACGGCGCGCGTCTCGCCGTGCTCTCGCACTACGTGACGGACGGCATGGACGCGACGGTCGGCGCAGCCTGGGAAGCGGCGCTCGCGCGCCTCTCGCGCGCGGGCGCGCGCCTCGTGCCGCTGCGCCTGCCGGTGCTCGACACGCTTCCCGCCATCAACCGCTACGGCTTCTCGCCCATCGAGGCCTACGCGACGCATCGCGCACGCCTCCCCACGCAGGCGAACGCCTACGACCCGCGCGTGCTCGCCCGCATCCGTCATGGCGAAGCGGCGAGCGCCGCCGACTACCTCGACCTGCTCGCGGCGCGCGCGTCGGCCATCGCACAAGCCCGCGCCGCGCTTGCACGCTTCGATGCGTTCCTCATGCCGACCGTGCCGATCGTCCCGCCCGCCATCCGCGAACTGGAAACCGATGCGGCGCACTTCGCGGCCACCAACGCGCTCGTGCTGCGCAATCCGTCGGTCGTGAACTTTCTGGACGGCTGCGCGGTGTCGCTGCCGTGCATGCCGGCGGGCGAGGCGCCGGTGGGCATCAGTGCCGCGGGCCTCGCACTGGCGGACGCGCGCGTGCTGGGCATCGCCCAGGCAATGGAGGATGCGTTGCGCCAATGAGCCCGCCGCACGCGCAGCGAGCAGCGCGCGCCCGCCGCTACTGCGCTCCACCCTGCAAGAAGCTCTGCGCAAGCTGCTTCCACAGATGATCGGCCGCCGGAGACAGGCGCCGGCCCACGCGCGTCATCATCTGACTGGCGAAGCCCGCCGCAATGGGATGATCGATGGGAACCGCAATCAGTTCGCCGAGATCGATGCCACGGCGCGCAGTGATCGACGACATGAAGGCCACGCCGAGGCCCGCGGCCGCGAGCGTCTGCGCCGTGTTGAAGAGGTCCACGCGGTACGCGGGAATCACGCTAAGGCGCACGTCGTCGAGCAGCGACTGCACGAAGTGCTGCACGCCGAACGCCTCGGTCATGAAAATGAGCCGCTCGTGCGCGAGCTCGGCGGGCGGCACGCGGGCCATGCGCGCGAAGCGGTGCGAAGGCGCGACCACGGCGCACAGCGGCCGCGCCGCGAACGGATGAATGCGCATGGCCGGGTCTTCGGCCGAGCGCGCGCACAGGCCGATATCGACGATGTCGTCGCGCACCAGCGCAAGCACGACCGGCGTCGGCCCCGAGCGGATCTCGACGAGGATGTCGGGGTAGGTCATCGAAAAACGCTGCAGCGCCCGCGCGATCAGATTGCCGATGAAGCCCTCGCCCACGCCGAGCGCGACGCGCCCGCGCTTCAGGTGCCGGTACTCCTCGAGGCGCGCGATCAGATCGCGCTCGCGCCGCTGCCCATCGCGATAGTGATCGATGAGCACCTGGCCGATCCCGGTCACCACCACCCGACGCCCGCGCCGCTCGATCAGCGGCAAGCGCAGCCGGCGCTCCAGCGCCGCGACCTGGCGGCTGATCACCGAGGCGTTGACGCCCAGCGCGTCGGCCGCCATGCGCACGCCCCCGCTGGCGGCAATCTCGGCGAGGTAGCGCAGCGAGCGCTCCCCGATTTCGTCGATCCATCTGTCCATCGTCCCGCCAGCACTCACACCCGTCTCGCCCATGACGTTGCCCCTTACGCCGCCCTTTTCCCCGCGACGGCCACTTGCGCAGCCAGTCCAATCGTTGCAACCGTTGACTTGAAGGCAACATTTTCGGCGCGTTTCCGTCATGGGTCGAGTATTTCGTCGGTGCAATACTCGGCGCTGCACGGATGAAAGGCGCCCGCCCCACGCCCGGCGCAACACCCCACAAGATTCGACGCCCCGCGCGTCCAAGCCAATATCAGGAGCCACCACCCCATGAGCGAAAGCCGTTATTGCGAAGTTGCCGACCTGGCCGATGCCCGCGCACAACTCGGCGAGATCCGTCATCACATCCATCAGCATCCCGAGCTGTCCTACGAGGAAGCCACCACCTCGGATTTCGTGGCGCGCAAGCTCGAGGCCTGGGGCTACGACGTGACGCGCCATATCGGTGGCCATGGGGTCGTCGGCTCGCTGAAGGTGGGCACGAGCGCGCGCACGGTGGGCGTGCGCGCCGACATGGATGCGCTGCCGATCCAGGAGCAGACCGGCCTCGACTACGCGAGCATCCACGACGGCAAGATGCACGCATGCGGCCACGACGGCCACACGACCGTGCTGCTCGGCGCGGCGCAACAGCTCGCGAAGACGCGCAACTTCGACGGCACCGTGCACCTGGTCTTCCAGCCCGCCGAAGAAGCCGGCTCGGACAGCGGCGCCGTGCGCATGATTGCCGATGGCCTGTTCGAGCGCTTCCCGTGCGAAGCCATTTTCGGGCTGCACAATCACCCGGGCGTGGCGGCCGGCACGTTCGGCTTTCGCAGCGGCGCGCTGATGGCCGCCTGCGACACGGTCAAGGTGCGCATCACGGGCCGCGGCGGCCATGCCGCGCGTCCGCATCTGGCGATCGATCCCGTGCTGGTGGGCAGCAGCATCGTGATGGCGCTGCAATCGGTGGTGTCGCGCAACGTCGATCCGAACGAAGCCGCCGTGGTCACGGTGGGCTCGTTCCGCTCGGGCTTCGCGCCCAACGTGATTCCCGAGGACGCCGTGCTGGAAATGAGCGTGCGCTCGTTCTCGCCCGCGCTGCGCGAGACGCTCGAAACGCGCATCCGCGCGCTGGTTCAATCGCAGGCGCAAGCCTATGGCGCGAGCGCGGAGATCGACTATATCCGCGGCTATCCCGTGCTCGTGAACAGCGCCGCCGAGACCGAATTCGCGCGCCAGGTGGCCGAGGAACTGGTCGGGCCCGAGCACATCATCGACCCGTTCCCGCCGATCGCGGGCAGCGAGGACTTCGCGTACTACCTGCAACAGCGCCCCGGCTGCTTCGTGCGACTCGGCAACGGCGAAGGCCGGCCGATGCTGCACAACGCCCGCTACGACTTCAACGACGACAACCTCACCGTTGGCGCGGCGTTCTGGACACGCCTCGTCGAGCGCTTCCTGAGCGAGGCGCGCGCATGAGCATCGCGACCAAACCGCTCGCGCGCGAGGACGCGCAAACGCCCGAAATGGCGCCGGGGCAGCAACGCAAAATCGTCGTGGCGGCGGTGATCGGCAACCTGCTCGAGTTCTTCGACTTCACCGTCTACAGCTACTTCGCACTCACCATCGGCAAGCAGTTCTTTCCCGCCGACGATCCCGTCAC
>DATEJU010000235.1:0-7905 GCA_035277805.1 Paraburkholderia sp.
CATCGTGTTGCAGTGTCCGATCGACGGCGACGAAGCCGTGGTGAGCGCCATGAAACCCTCATAGTCGATCTCGCCCGCCGCCAGCAGATTGCGCGCGTGCCAGATCACCGTGCCCGAGCCCACGCGCTTGCCCTCGTACCAACCGTCGAGCATCGGGCCGCCCGAGAGCACGATGGCCGGCAGGTCGACCGTGGCCGCGGCCATCAGGCACGCGGGCGTGGTCTTGTCGCAGCCTGTCGTGAGCACGACGCCGTCGAGCGGAAAGCCATGAAGGATTTCGACGAGGCCCAGATACGCGAGATTGCGGTCGAGCGCAGCCGTTGGGCGGCGGCTCTGCTCCGCGAGCGGATGCACCGGAAACTCCATGGGAATGCCGCCCGCGTCGCGAATGCCCGCCTTGACGCGCTCCGCGAGCGCAATGTGATGACGGTTGCAGGGCGCGAGATCGCTGCCGGTCTGCGCGATGCCGATAATCGGGCGCCCCGATTGCAGCTCTTCGCGCGTGAGGCCGTAGTTCATGAAGCGTTCGACGTAGAGCGCGGTCATGTCCGCGTGCGAGGGATCGTCGAACCATTCCTGACTGCGCAGACGGCGCGGGACAGATTCGGTCATGATGCGGTGTCTCCTGGTTGTGGCCTGCCCGGCACCGGCTCGATGCTCGCGGCGCACGCCGTCGTCCGATCTTCGGCGACTCGTATGTTACCGGTAACATACGGATGTTAGCACGGGACTCCGGCGCTTCAACTCACAAAGACTATGCCATCAAAGGGTTTTTGCAAGAAAATCGAAAGTCCGCACACCCGTGCGGGCAAGTGGACACTTCATGCGCTTTCGCGCGGTACGACGGCGTAGTGAATGCGCGTCCGTGCGATACGGCGTGCGTGCGCGCCACGCCCGCCTTCGCTGGCGGCGAGTGCGCCGAGCAACGCTTCGCCCGCGCGACGGCCGATCCCGAAGGCATCCACCGAGACCGTCGTGATAGTCGGATGGCAGCACGCTGAGATCTCGAAGTTGCCGAAACCGGCCACGGCGATGTCGTGGGGCACGGCAAGTCCGCGCCGCAGGCACTCCATGATTGCGCCAAATGCGGACATGTCGCTCACGCACATCACCGCCTGCGTGTCGGGCCAACGCTCGAGCAACGCCGCCATGGCGGGGCCGCCGTGGCTCATGGTGCCAGGCGAATCACCCAGACGCACCACGCGCGGCTCGCCGAGCCCGAGCGCCTTCACTTCCAGTTGATAGCCCTTCAGCCGGTCGATGCCGCGCCGGTCCAGTTCGCTCGCCCCGCCGAGGAAAGCA
The DNA here is from genome assembly GCA_035277805.1 of Paraburkholderia sp. GTDB lineage: Bacteria > Pseudomonadota > Gammaproteobacteria > Burkholderiales > Burkholderiaceae > Paraburkholderia. Next base: position 1,303 of record DATEJU010000235.1, read on the forward strand.
ATGCGCCGATAGCCCTTGCCCGCCAGATAGCGCACCATTTCACGCGCGGCGCTCACGTTGGAAAAGCCGACCGTCATGTCGATGGGAGCGGCCGGCAGCTCCCACATCTCGACGACCGGCACGCCGGAGCGCTCGAGCAGCGCGCGCGTGGCCGCGGTGTGCTGCGAGCCGGTGAGCGCGATGCAGCGCGGCTGATGGCGCAGCATCTGGCGCACGATGCGCTCTTCGCGCTCGGGCAGATAGTCCGTGTCGCCGATCAGCAATTCGAGCCCTTGCGGCTCCAGCACGGCGGTGAGTCCGCTCACCGTGTCCGAGAAGTTCGAGCTTGCTAGCGAAGGCACCAGCACCGCAGCGAACGACGAGCGGCCCGAAGAAAGCGCGCCCGCCGCCGCATCGGCGACGTAGCCCAGTTGGTCGATCGCGCGCTGCACGCGCTCGCGCGTGGCCTCCGAGGCGCTCTGCCCCGCCAGCACGCGCGAGACCGTCATCTTCGACACGCCTGCGAGGCTGGCGACATCGGACATGCGCGGCGGCGCGGGTTTCGAAACGGGCGGCTTGGCCATCGGGGCAAACTATTCGGGTTGCGGACAACGCATATGATAGCGGGCGCGGCTCGTGCTCCGGCCCCGGCACCGCGAAAGCGCATCGGCGCGCACAGGCGCACAATGCACGCTGACCGGCCTCGCCGCCGACGCGGGCGCGACTGCGCCACAGCGTCGGCTCGCCCAGCCCCGGACCACTCCTGGAGACACGCCATGCCCTCTTCGCCACGCAGCGTCGCGGAAAAACGCGCCGCGTTTCGCGCCTTGCATGCTTCCGGTTGCTTTCTCTTGCCCAACCCCTGGGACCCGGGCAGCGCCCGCTATCTCGAGGGTGTCGGCTTCAAGGCGCTCGCCACGACCAGTTCGGGCTTTGCATGGTCGCGCGCCCACGCAGACAATTCACTATCCCGCGAGGCCATCCTCGCGCATCTGCGGGAGATGGTCGCCGCCACGAATTTGCCCATCAACGCGGACTTCGAAAACGGCTTCGGCGCCGATGCGGCAGGCGTCGCACAGAGCGTGAGCCTCGCAGCCGACACCGGCGTGGCGGGCCTCTCGATCGAGGATTCGACCGGCGACCCGGCCGCGCCGCTGTTCCCGCTGGACGTTGCCGTCGAGCGCGTGCAGGCCGCACGGCGCGCCATCGACGAGCGCGGCGGCGATACGCTGCTGGTGGCACGCGCGGAAAACTTCTTCACCGGCGAGCCCGATTTCGCCGATGCGCTCAAGCGCATCAAAGCTTATTCGGCGGCAGGCGCGGATTGCCTCTACATGCCGGGCATCCACACGCGCGAGCAGATTGTTGCCGTCGTGACGGCCGTTGCGCCCAAGCCTGTGAACGTGCTGATCGGCTCGGCCTCTGAATTCACGCTGCAGGATCTCGCGGCGATGGGCGTGCGGCGCGTAAGCGTGGGAGGCGCGCTGGCGCGCTCCGCGTGGGGTGGTCTCATGCGTGCCGTGGAGACACTCGTGCAAGGACGCTTCGACGGCTTCGTCAACGCGGCGCCCGGCAATCAGCTCAACGATCTATTCAGGGATCCTTCCTGATTTTTTTGACGATACTGCGCGTGGCACGGATCGACAGCGCTTCTCACGGTATGACGAAGCGCTTCACGAGCGTCAGCTCGCCCGGCTTGCGCATTGGCGCGCGTATCGTCTCGCTCTTTTCGTTCGGCATGCCTTCGTCGGTGATGATGGTCACCTGCGCCACGGTCATGTCGCTACCGCTGTTGCCGTTGCCGTAGTAGTTCACGTAGACGAGGTAGGTGCCATGCAGCGGTGCGGCGCTCGAATAGATCTCGGGACCGTAACCCGTCGTCACATCCACGTCTAGCGCACCGCCGTTCGGCGCCACGCGGTCGGCGTAGAACGTGTGCACGCCGTCGGGCGACACTACGTGCAGGTCGAGGTCGGTGCCGTCGGTGTCCCACGCGAGCACGATGCGCAGGCGCGCCTGCGTCTTGCCCGTGTAGGCATCGTAGAACTGCACGCGCTTGCGCGTGCCGTCCGCCGTGCGCAGTTCCACGCTGTTGCTGCCCGCACCAAACGCGAACGGCCGCGAGAACGTGCCATCTTCCTCGATGCGCTGGGGCATGGGTGTGCCGTTCACCACGAGCGTGCCGACCGAGGTGCCGGGCTTCGCCTTGGGTGCCGCCTTGATATGCCCCGCGATCAGCGCGTTGACCGATTGCCCTTCCGGCGTGCTCACGGCCACTGCCGGATAGTGAACGTCCTGCGTATAGCGCGCCTGGTCGCCGGCCGAATTGCGCCAGCCGTTCAGCGGCGCGGTGAAGTCGATGGTGTCGGCGTACGCGGCGCTCGCGAACGCAGCAAGCGCAAGCGCGATGCCCACGAAGGTGCGACGCGAAAAGCGACGCAAAACACGACGATGGAGCCGGATCGGATTCATGCTGGTTCGCCTGGTTGTCCTGTCGATATTGAAGCTCATAACCACTCGCCCGTCACGACGCTGCCGTGCGGCATGAGCCTTCTCAGCCGTCACCCATTGCTGTTGCGCAAGCGCTTTCATGGTCGTTCAATTTCCTGTGAGGATCAGCTTGCGCGCGGTCTGCTCGATAAACGTCTCGTCCTGCCCGCGCGGATGGTGCGCGAACGCGAGATGCAGATACTCGTGCGCGAGTGCAATACGGTCGTCGTCGGAGCGCAGGCGGCGGATATAGACCCGATTGCGCCCGGCATCGGCATAGGGGCGCCCCGCCGTCACTTCGCAGACGGCCGGCAGCTCGGGTTCTTCGTAGCCCGCCTCCCCCGCGAGGCGCCGCGCCCAGACCGGCGCCTCGCGGCCTAGCCAGTCGCGTGCTCCCGCCACCGGCTCGCAGTCGCCCGCAAGCGGGCTCGCGAACGAGGTGAGCGTGGCCCGCGGCCAGCTGCGCGCGAGAATCGCATCGAATGCAAGGCCCCGCTGGGCCGCGGCTTTCGCGTCGAGCCAGCTCATCTGGCCAGGCGCAGCCTTGTCGTGATGAAACTGCACGGGCACGCCCGCGAGCACGAGGCCATCGGTGAAATCGGCGGCGTTGCGCGACGCGGCGCGCGGCGCACGCGGCAAGACGCGCTGCGTGCGGCTGCTGTCGTCGATACGGTAGCAGCCGCGCTCGCGGCCCGCGTTCTGCACGAGATAGCTGCGCGCGGCCACCGCGAGCGCGCGCGCCGCCTGCGGCTGCGCCGTGTCGCCTTCGCGCTCGACCACGCGCGCGACGTAGTCGTTCATGCCGAAGCGCCCGACGATGCGCGGCTTGCCGGTCTCGTCGCGATCGAGCAGCAGCTCGCCGTGGCTTTCGATGGATAGCCAGTTGCCGTTTTCGAATCCCACGCTGAACGTGCCGTCGAGCAGGCCAGGTTGCGCGGCCCGCCCGCCTGCGCGCGTTTCGACTACGTTTCGGATCGGATAACGAGAAAAGAAATCGACGACCACACAGGCACGGTCGTCGGGCACGGCGCTCTGCGCAACCAGCGGCGCGATACGCGGCGCCGCGGCGGCCAGCACGCGCACGCTGCCCCCGCGCCCGCCGAGCCAAACCGGCGTGCCATCGGCCAGCCAGCCCGCCGCGCCGCCTTCGTAGCCGCCGGGATTCGATGGATCGGGCATGGTCCACGTCTTGGCCCGCAGCAGACTGCCATAGAGCGATACGGTGCCCTCGCCGCGCCCGCTCGTGACGACCGAGACCAGCGTGCTCGCCGTGTTGTCGCGGGCGCGCGAGGGCACGGCCTGCAGGGCCTTGAGCAGATCGGCCACGCGCACTCGACGCTCCGGGCGCAGCGCGTAGAGATCCTGCAGCCACGCGGGCGCCTTCAGCCCACGCCAGTATTGGCGCCAGCCCACCGGATCGAGTTGCAATCTGCGTGGATCGAAAAAGAGGCCGCACGACTGCACCAGCGCGCGATCGCGGTCGATGTGGCCGCCGGTCATGCAGCAGTACACCTCCTCGCGGTCGCTGCCATCGCATTGATAGTCGGGCGCAGAAATCCGCCGGTCGACGAGATAAGCGTAGACGAACAGCTTCCAGACGCTGCCCAGTTGCGTATTGAGCGTCGGCGGCAACGGCACGCCCGCACCTGGCGCGCTGGCCTCGGCGGCGGTGTCGAATGTCCACAGCCGCGTGTCGCCGTCGCGCAGCCAGGCGAAGCGCAGCGCCGACGAAACAGAGGGCCCGCGCAATGACGATGCATTCGGCGCCACGACGGTCGGCGTCGCGCTCGCAGCGCGTTCGCTCGCCGCAGCATGCGCATGCCGTGGCGTGGCGCCCGCGAGCGCAATTGCAATCGCGAGAACGAGCGCCGCGCCCCACCCGTCACCACGCACCTTCATGCCGGCCTCACTCGATGCGCAGCGTAACCATACGGTCGCTGCGGCCGCCTTCATACGCCTTCTGCTCCGGCTGATACATCCGGAAGTAACGCGCAGGTGGCATCGTGAACGTGCCAGGCAGTGCAAAGCGCACGAGCTGGCGCAACGCCACCGGACGATCGAGCAACGGCACGGGCTGGTGATAGCTGAGCTCGCCCATCTCGTAGCCGGCCGCGCGCGCGAACGGCTGCGGAGCGCTGCCGCCCTCGCCCGGGCCCGGCAGCCCGGCGATGCTCACGCCCCAGCTCGTCGCCTCCACGGAGCCGCCCGGCGGCAGCGGCACGTCGAGCAAGCCGTAATGCAGCGCCGTTTTGTCCTGCGGCGTGAGTGTCACTTCGTCGACATAGAGCGCGTTGCTGTCGATGGCATCGCCGGACTTCATGCGATGCGCCTCGAACGTGAAGCGGCCCGCCTGTTTTTCGGCGTCGCTCGACGGCGCGATCGGATCGAGACGATAGAGCGTGCGTTCGATCTTCACGGGCAAGCGGCTCACCTGGGCTGCACGGCTGCGGTACGAAACCAGCGCCGAAACGTCGGGGCGCGCGCCGCCCACATCGAGCGAAGTCGGCAGCGCCGCGCCCGTCCACTTCCAGAGAGCGGCGCCCGTGGGCGTCGTCGCGCGTGCCCAGCCATTGCCTTGCAGCGCGGGCAACGATTGAGCGACATCGCCCACGTGCGAGCCGGCCATGGCCTTGCGCAGCCACAGCAGTGTGAGCGCGCGATCGACGGTCGGATACGTCGCGCTGCTCTGCGCGAGCACCGCGTTTGCATCCACGGGCGTGCCCGCGTCGCCGGCCATCGCCAGCAGACTCTGGATCAGCGGCGTCGGATTCGACATGAGCGAAGCGCGTGCACGTGCGGCCAGCGCGTCGAAGCCTTCGGGCAGGCTCGCATTCGTTGCCCGCGCCGTCCAGGCGGTCAGCACGACGGCCGCTTGCAGGCCGCGCGGCGAATCGGGCGCGGCAAACACGAGGCTGTCTTCGACGCCGTATGCGTCGCGCGATGCTTTGGCATCCTGATCGAACATCGACGATGCCTGTTGCGCGAGCTGCCCGGCCACGCCGGACACGGGCGTCGCCACTGGCAAGCCCATCTGCTGCAGCAGCCAGAGCGCCAGCGCGCGATGCAGCAGCGGCTCCTTCGCGCCGTTGTCGCGATAGATATCGAGTGCGTGCTGCCAGTTGCTGTCCGGCAACGTGATACCGAGGCTTCGGCTCGCGAGCCAGTCCGCGTAATACGCATAGGCCGTGATGAACGCACTGCCGCCCGTGGTGTCGCCCCACCAGCCGAATGCCCCGTTGATGCCGGCAAGCAGCGCAAGCCGCTGCCGCTGATTGCGCAGACGCGCCTCCAGGCCCTGCGCCGTGCTCTGTGGCGCCGCGCCGTCTGCATCGCGGCCCAGCGCGTCGTGTGCGAGCGCGAGCGGAATCAGCCGGCTCGACGTCTGCTCGGCACAGCCGTATGGGTAGGCGATGAGGTCGTCGGCCACGCGCGCGAACTGGCTCGTGCTGCTCGACACGAGACGCACGCGCACGTCCTGCGCATCGGGCGCGAGTGCGAGCGGCTTCGGATTCACGTCGAGCGTGACAGGCACTTCGCGCAGATCGAGCCAGCCCGGTGCACCAAGGCTCACCGACGTCTGCAGACGATCCATCTCCTTGCCGTTCACGCGCAGGTTTGCATCGACGAGACCCGGCGTGAGCGCGATTCGCGGCAGTGCCAAATAATTTGCGCCGGGCTTGAGCGTTACCTTGCGATCGAGCGCGAGGCCTGCGCCGTTGACCATCCATTGCGCGTCCACGTCGGACGTGCCCTGGTTGAACGCGAGCATGTCGATCGCCGGCTGGTCGCCACTGCGGAAGCTCGCGGGACCGCTCCATTTCAGATAGAGCGGCTTATCCGAGCGCACATACGCGGTGCGCTGCCCCACGGCGCCGTCCGCGGAAATCGCGCGCACGGTGATGCGCCAGCGCGCGAGCGCGTCGGGCATGCGGAACGTCATGCGCGCGTGGCCACTCGCATCGGTCTGTAGATCGGCCTGCCATGCCGCCGTGTCGACGTCGTCGCGGCGCGGACGCTCCAGCACCTTCACGCCGCGTTCGTTGTACTGACCACGCTGCGGGCCACCAGGCGCGCCGCGCATCGCGGAAAGCGCGAGATCGTAGGTGATGAACGACAGGCTCGACGTCGTGCGCA
>DATEJU010000236.1:0-6287 GCA_035277805.1 Paraburkholderia sp.
CATCACCTACGGCACGAACAACGAGTTCGGCTTCGACTATCTGCGCGACAACATGGTCTACGAGACCGAGGCGCGCGTGCAGCGCGCGCTGAACTTCGCCGTGGTCGACGAAGTGGACTCGATCCTGATCGACGAAGCGCGTACGCCGCTCATCATCTCGGGCCAGGCTGAGGACCACACCGAGCTTTACGTGCGCATGAACGCGCTGCCGCCGCTGCTCGAGCGCCAGATCGGCGAAGAGAAGGCCGACGGCACGGGCGTGGAGAAGCCGGGTGACTATACGCTCGACGAAAAGGCGCGCCAGGTGTTCCTCACGGAATCGGGCCACGAGAAGGCCGAGCGCATGCTCGCCGAGTGGGGCCTGATCGGCGAGGGCGAGAGCCTCTACGCCGCGCAGAACATCACGCTGATGCACCACGTGTACGCCGCGTTGCGCGCACACACGCTGTTCTTCAAGGACCAGCACTACGTGGTGCAGAACGGCGAAGTCACCATCGTCGACGAATTCACGGGCCGCCTGATGGCCGGGCGCCGCTGGTCGGACGGCCTGCACCAGGCCGTGGAAGCGAAGGAGCACGTGAAGATCCAGAGCGAGAACCAGACGCTCGCCTCGATCACGTTCCAGAACTACTTCCGCATGTACGCCAAGCTCTCGGGCATGACCGGCACGGCCGACACCGAAGCGTACGAATTCAACGAGATCTACGGCCTCGAAACGGTCGTGATCCCGACCAACCGCGTCCCCAAGCGGATCGACAAGCAGGACCAGATCTACAAGACGGCGAAGGAGCGTTATGACGCGGTGATCCGCGACATCCGCGAATGCTACGAGCGCGGCCAGCCGGTGCTGGTCGGCACGACGTCGATCGAGAACTCGGAGCTGCTGTCGAACCTGCTGACCAAGGCCGGCCTGCCGCACGAAGTGCTCAACGCGAAGCAGCACGCACGCGAAGCGGCGATCGTCGCCGAAGCGGGCCGTCCGCAGCGCGTCACGATCGCCACCAACATGGCCGGTCGCGGTACCGACATCGTGCTCGGCGGCAACGTCGAGAAGCAGGCCGCGTTCATCGAAGCCGACGACGCCATTCCCGCCGACGAAAAAGCGCGCCGTATCCAGCAGCTCAACGACGAGTGGCAGACGCTGCATGATCGGGTGAAGGGCGCGGGCGGCCTGCACATCATCGGCACCGAGCGCCACGAGTCGCGCCGGATCGACAACCAGTTGCGCGGCCGTGCGGGCCGCCAGGGCGACCCGGGCTCGTCGCGCTTCTATCTGTCGCTCGAAGACCCGCTCTTGCGCATCTTCGCCGGCGACCGCGTGCGCGCGATCATGGACCGCCTCAAGATGCCGGAAGGCGAGGCGATCGAGGCGGGCATCGTCACGCGCTCGATCGAGTCGGCGCAGCGCAAGGTGGAAGCGCGCAACTTCGATATCCGCAAGCAGCTGCTCGAATACGACGACGTCTCGAACGACCAGCGCAAGGTGATCTACCAACAGCGCAACGAGCTGCTCGAGGCGCACGACATCACCGAAACCATTGGCGCGATGCGTCACGGCGTGATCACGGACATCGTGCGTCAGTTCGTGCCGCACGGCAGCATCGAAGAGCAGTGGGACGTGCCCGAGCTCGAAGAAGTGCTGCGCAACGAGTGGCAGCTCGATCTTGCGATTCAGGAGATGATCAACGAATCGTCGTCGATCGACGCCGACGAGATTCTCGAAGCCGTGCTCGCCGCCGCCGATGAAGCCTATGAGCAAAAGGTGGTGCTCGTGGGCCGCGAGTCGTTCAGCGCGTTCGAGCGCTCGGTCATGCTGCAGACGCTCGACCGCAGCTGGCGCGAGCACCTCGCGGCGCTCGACCATCTGCGCCAGGGCATCCATCTGCGTGGCTATGCGCAGAAGAATCCGAAGCAGGAGTACAAGCGCGAGGCGTTCGAGCTGTTCGCCGCGATGCTCGATTCCGTGAAGACGGAAGTCACGCGCATCGTCATGAACGTGCAGATCCAGTCGCCGCAGCAACTCGAAGAAGCCGCCGAGCAGATGGACGAGCAGGGCAGCCATCTGGAGAACGTCGAATTCCGTCACGCCGAATTCGCCGAAGCCGACGCGGCACCGACAGCCGCGGCGCCCGTGGCAGCGGACGCCGCAGCGGCCATGGTTGGCGCGGCGATGACCCACGCGCACGCTGTCACGCCGGACGGCCAGGGCGTGCCGAAGGTCGGCCGCAACGATCCGTGCCCGTGCGGCAGCGGCAAGAAGTACAAGCAGTGCCACGGCAAGATCTCGTGATGGGCGCGGCGGCGCATGCCTGGCGCATCGTTGCGCACGGCTCGCTTCGCTCGCCGCGTGACGCGGCTTGACCGTTGATTCCGGTGGCCCGCTGTTGTACGCGGGCCTTACGTTTTGAATTTCCCGATGCCGGCCCGGCTGACAGACGCCACGGCCGGCATTGCCTTTTCGACAGGTCGCCACCATGGCTGTCAATTTCCCCTCGATCGATCCCGCACAACTTCATCCGGTCGCCGGCGTGACGCTCGGCTGGGCCGAAGCCAACATCCGCAAGCTCAACCGCAAGGATGTATTGGTGATCTCCGTCGATGAAGGCGCGAGCGTCGCGGGCGTGTTCACGCTCAACCGTTTCTGCGCCGCGCCGGTGACGGTGTGCCGCGAGCATCTCGCGAAGGTGCGCGCGGGCGGCAAGGGGATCCGGGCGCTCGTGATCAACACCGGCAACGCGAACGCAGGCACGGGCGAGCCGGGCCTCGTGAACGCGCGCGAAACCTGCGACGAGCTTGCACGCCTCGCGGGCATCGAGCCCTCGCAGGTGCTGCCGTTCTCGACCGGCGTGATTCTGGAGCCGCTGCCTATCGACCGCCTGAAGGCGGGGCTGCCCGCCGCGCTCGCGAACCGCAAGGCTGCGAACTGGTACGACGCCGCGCAGGCGATCATGACGACCGACACGTTGCCGAAGGCCGCGTCGCGCCAGGTCACGATCGACGGGCACACGGTCACGCTCACGGGCATCAGCAAGGGCGCGGGCATGATCAAGCCCAACATGGCGACCATGCTCGGCTTCCTCGCGTTCGACGCGAACGTCGCGCAGCCCGTGCTCGACGAACTCGTGAAGCACGTGGCCGACCGCTCGTTCAACTGCATCACGATCGACGGCGACACCTCGACCAACGACTCGTTCATCCTGATCGCCTCGGGCAAGTCGAGCCTGCCGGCGATCACCTCGACGGATTCGCCCGCCTATGCCGCGCTGCGCGACGCCGTGACCGAAGTCGCGCAGACGCTCTCGCAGCTGATCGTGCGCGACGGCGAAGGCGCGACCAAGTTCATGACCGTGCAGGTCGAAGGCGGCAAGGACGTGGCCGAGTGCCGGCAGATCGCTTACGCGATTGGCCACTCGCCGCTCGTGAAGACGGCGTTCTACGCCTCCGATCCCAACCTGGGCCGCATTCTGGCCGCCATTGGCTATGCGGGCGTGACGGATCTGGATGTCGAGAAGATCGACCTGTATCTCGACGACGTGCTTGTTGCCAAAGCGGGCGGGCGCAATCCCGATTACCGCGAGGAAGACGGCCAGCGCGTGATGAAGAAGAGTGAGATCCTGATCCGCGTGCTGCTCGGCCGCGGCGATGCGCAGGCCACCGTCTGGACCTGCGACCTGTCGCACGACTACGTGAGCATCAACGCCGACTATCGGTCCTAACCTGCAGTTCTTAACTGCGATTCCTGATTGCAAGCTCGATTTCCATGGACAAGCTCGAACAGTTTCTGACCCGCGCCGAAACGCTGCTCGGCCGCCTTGAAGCCGTGCTGCCGCCAGCCGCGCCCGAAGTCGACTGGAACGCGGCCGTCGCGTTTCGCTGGCGCAAGCGCCAGGGGCGCGGCTTTCTGCAGCCGGTGCCCGCCATCTCGACGATCTCGCTCGACGACCTGCAGAACATCGACCGCCAGAAGGACCTCATCGACCGCAACACGCGCCAGTTCGTGCAGAAGAAGCCCGCGAACAACGTGCTGCTGACGGGCGCGCGCGGTACTGGCAAGTCGTCGCTCATCAAGGCCTGCCTGAACGCGTACGCGCAAGACGGCTTGCGTCTGATCGAAGTCGACAAGGACGATCTGCACGATCTCGGCGATATCGTCGATTTGATCTCGACGCGCCCCGAGCGCTTCATCGTGTTCTGCGACGACCTTTCGTTCGAAGAGGGCGAGTCGGGCTACAAGGCTCTGAAGGTGGCGCTGGACGGCTCCGTGGCCGCGCAGGGCGACAACGTGCTGATCTACGCGACCTCGAATCGCCGCCATCTGCTGCCCGAGTACATGAGCGACAACGAGTCGTACAAGCACATGCCCGACGGCGAGATTCACCCGGGCGAAGTGGTGGAGGAAAAGATTTCGCTTTCGGAGCGCTTCGGCCTTTGGGTGAGCTTTTATCCGTTCAAGCAGGACGACTATCTGACGATCGTCGCTCACTGGCTGCGCCACTTCGGCTGCGACGGCGCCGAGGTCGAATCGGCGCGCGGCGACGCACTTGTCTGGGCGCTGGAGCGCGGCTCGCGCTCGGGCCGCGTGGCATGGCAATTCGCGCGCGACTGGTCGGGCAAGAAGGCGCAAGAGGCATGAGCGATCCGATGAAGGACCCGACCGCGCAGGCGCGTCCGGTGACGGAAGTGGCCGTGGGCGTGCTGGTGCAGCCCGACGGCCGCTATCTGCTGGCCCAGCGTCCCGAAGGCAAGCCCTATGCAGGCTATTGGGAGTTCCCGGGCGGCAAGCTGGAGAAGGGCGAATCCGTCGAGGCCGCGCTTGCGCGCGAACTGCACGAGGAGCTGGGCATCGACGTGAAAGCGTGCCATCTGTGGCATACGCTCGAGCACGACTACCCGCATGCCTACGTGCGGCTTTACTTCTGCAAGGTGACGCAATGGAGCGGCGAGCCGCATGGCCGGGAGGGCCAGGCGTTCGTCTGGCAGTCACTGCCCGCGAGTGTCGAGCCGCTTTTGCCCGCGACCATTCCTGTGCTGGAGTGGCTGGCGGCGGAGTGAGCCGGCCGCGATAGAAAGACAAAAGCCGCTGCGCGAAAACGTGCAGCGGCTTTTTTTGCGTCTTGCGTGGGCGTGCGAGCGGCGGCGCACGCGCTTACTGGCGCGTGTCCGTGGGCGGCGCGTCGTCATCCGGCGGCGTGTCTTCCTCGTTGCCGCCGATCCGGTACTTTTCGGCGGCCCAGGCGCCGAGATCGATCTGTTTGCAGCGTTCGGAGCAGAACGGGCGGAAGCGGTTTTCCGGCACCCAGCGGACATCCTTGCCGCAGGTGGGGCATTTGACAACGGTGATCATTCGGTCGAACGGTCTGTGACTGGGCGCCGCCTCGTATGGCAGCGCCGAGATTGGCAAAAATGGCAAAAAAGCGCAGCGCTTCAGCAGACGGGCAATGCGCGTGCCTTCACGGGCTGTACTTCACAGGCTGCACAACGTGAGCTGAAACGGCACGTCCTGATCGACGGCGCGCGGACGCAGGTCGCCGTCCTGCACGGTGAAGCGCACCCAAAGCATGTACTTGTTGGCACTCGCTTCGGGAATGACGCGCAATTCCGGTGCCACGCGCACCTGCATCAACTGATACGTGCGGCCCGAAAGCATCTGCTGATAGCTGCCTTGCATGGCCATCACCTTCGATGCCTGACCGGACTCGCGCGCGAGACGCAGCACGATGCTCGCGGCGTCGCGCAGCGGCAAGAGGGGCGTGACCCACTTGGCGATGTCCTGGCGGCGCTGGTCCGGATGCAACTGCTGCCATGCGTAGTACGAGGGCAAGTCGAACTTGCAGGTGCCGCCCGGAATGATCGCGCGGCTACGGATGCTGGTGAGCCATTCGTTGTCCGCAAGATGCTGGCCGGTCTTGCCCTGCATCTGCGTGAGACCCGCGAGCGTCTGTTCGATCTCGCCAAGGACGGCTTCGAGCGCGTTTTGTTCGATGCCCGGATTGCCGCGGAACGGTGCGAGCGTCTGACGTTGCCTTTCGAGTTCCTTCATGAGGTCCGACTTGAGATCGGCGCGGCCAGCAACTTCCGCGATTTCGAAGAGCGTCGTGAGCGCGACGTGATGTTCCCTCGGATCCTCCTGGGTCAGGAAAAACGTGAAGCGCTCGAAAAGATCTTCGAGGCGCAGCAGCGTCCGGATTCGCTCGTTGAAGGGATACTCGTAAAGAATCAAGCGCGCTCGCCTCGGACGTGGTCGATGAAGGATTGCAGGACATTCTAATGCCGCGAGTCTGCGGTCG
>DATEJU010000237.1:0-7061 GCA_035277805.1 Paraburkholderia sp.
ATCGCGAGGAACGCGACGAACACCAGCGCGACGAGCCCGTTGAAGTACACCATCGTACCGAGACACACGAGCGCGGCAACGATCGCGAACGCCGGGAAAAACGGATACAGCGGCGCGCGGAACGGCCGCGCCATCGCCGGATGCGTGCGGCGCAGCTTGAACAGCGAGGCCATGCTTACGATATACATCACGATCGCGCCGAACACCGACATCGTCACGATGTTCGCGGTCAGCGTCTGGCCGCCGAACTGGATCAGCTCGTCGCTGTAGATCGCCGCGATGCCGACCACGCCGCCCGCGAGAATCGCGCGGTAAGGCGTCTTGAAGCGCGGATGCACCTTCGCGAGCCACTCGGGCAGGTAGCCTTCGCGGGCGAGCGCGAAGATCTGGCGCGAATAGCCGAGGATGATTCCGTGGAACGACGCGACAAGGCCGAACAGGCCGAGCCACACGAGCATGTGCATCCAGCCGCTGTGCTCGCCCACGATGTACTTCATGGCCTGCGGCAGCGGGTCGTTGATGTTGGAGAGACGCGACCAGTCGCCCGCGCCGCCGGCGAACACCATCACGCCCACGGCGAGCGCCACCAGCGTGAGAATACCGGTCACGTAGGCAATCGGAATCGAACGCTTCGGGTTCTTCGCTTCCTCGGCGGCCATGGCCACGCCCTCGATGGCGAGGAAGAACCAGATCGCGAACGGAATGGCCGCGAACATGCCGTGGAAAGCGCCCATCGAGAAATGATCGTTGCCCGACCAGCCGCCCTTCAGGAAGTGAGTCCACGCAAAGCCGGGCGACACCACGCCCATGAACACGAGCAATTCGAAGATCGCGAGCAGCGTGACCACGAGCTCGAAGGTCGCGGCAACCTGCACGCCCACGATATTGAGCGCCATGAACACGAGATACGCACCCATGGCGGCGTGCTTCGGTTCGAGGCCGGGAAACTGCACGTGCAGATACGCGCCGATGGCCAGCGCGATGGCCGGCGGCGCGAACACGAATTCCACGAGCGTCGCCGCGCCCGCGAGGTAGCCGCCGGCGGGACCGAACGCGCGGCGCGCATAGGCGAAGGGACCGCCCGCATGCGGAATCGACGTGGTAAGCTCGGTGAAGCTGAAAATGAAGGTGGTGTACATCGCCGCCACGAACAGCGCCGTGACGACGAAGCCGAGCGTACCGGCCGTCGCCCAGCCGTAGCTCCAGCCGAAGTACTCACCGGAAATCACAAGCCCGACAGCAATGCCCCACAGTTGCCACGTGCCCAGCGTCTGCTTGAGCGCTGGCGCGGCGCCGTGGCCTTTCGACTCTGCCTGCATGGTGCTTTCTCCTCCAGGATGGCCCGCACGGCCGGGGCCGCATTGGGTGTTGGAGACCATGCTAGAGAGTCATTAATCGACGCGTTATCGAAAATCGGCAATTGCGCGTGGCTTTCGTTTTGCTTGCAAGGCATCGCCGCGTCATGCGATCCTGCCCTTAAGCGTTTCCTAAGTGTTGCCCCTGCACAATGCGCCGCAAGTCTGCCGCGCGTGCATTGCCGCGCGGTGTTTTCGCAGTCTTGCGCCCGCGCCGCCCAGCTTGCGCCGCACCAGCCCCGTATCGAGGAACGCACGTTGTCCCGCACGCTTTCCTGCTCTCCGCCTTATTCGCCGTTGCGCGCCGCATTGCCGCGCGCCGCGTTTTGCTGCGCCGTTTCGGCGGCCTTCCTGCTCTCGGCCTGCGCCGTCTATCATGCGCAGCCTTTGCCGTCGGGCGACTCGCTGCTCACGCAAGACGCACTCGCGCGCGTGCAGATCGATCCCGCGAAGATGCCGCTGCCCGAGCTCGCCGCACACCGCTTCGACCCGTCGGCCGGCTTCGACATGGAAGACGTCGCGATGCTCGCCGTCGCGAACAATCCCGACCTGAAGCTCGCGCGCGACGATCTCGGCATCGCGCAGGCGCAGGCGTTCTCGGCCGGACTGCTGCCCGATCCGCAGGTCAGCATAGCGAGCGACTACCCAGGCGCGGCCGGCTTTTCGCGCGCCTTCAGCTACGGCTTGAGCATGGACGTGATGGCGATCGTCACGCGCAGCGCGAACAAAAAATCCGCCGACGCCACGGTGCGCAAGACCGACCTGGGCCTGCTCTGGCAGGAGTGGCAGGTGGTGGCCCAGGCGCGGCAGCTCTTCGTGAAGGCGCGCTTCCAGGACGAGACGCTGCCCCTGCTCGAGCAACAGGCGGAGCTCGCACACACGCGCTACGCGCGCACCGCGCACGCCGCCAGCGAGCACAACGTGAGCGCCGATACCGCCACCGCCGCGCTCACGGCCTGGGAGGACGCGCGCAAGCAATACACCGACATGCAGCACGCGCGCGAGCAGACGCGCCACGACCTGAACGCATTGCTCGGCCTCGCACCCGACGTGGATCTGCCGCTCACCGGTGCGCAGACGGTCGCGCCGCTCGACGCGCCCACGCTCGACGCCGCCGTCGCCGCGCTGCCGAAGCGCCGTCCCGACCTGATCGCGCTGCAGGCCGGCTATGAGGCGCAGGAGCAGAAATATCGCGCGGCGATCCTCAATCAGTTTCCGAGTCTCTCGGTGGGCTTCACGCGCCAGCGAGATACTTCGGAGATCTACACGAGTGGCTTCGCCATCAATCTCACGCTGCCGGTCTTCAATCGCAACCGCGGCAACATCGCCATCGAACAGGCGACGCGCCAGCATCTCGCCGACGAATACCAGAACCGCCTGAACGCCGCCTACGCCGATATCGCCCACCTGCGCGCCGATAGCGCCATCGCCGCGCAGCAGCTCGCGCAGGACGAAGCCGCGCTGCCCGAGCTCGACCGCGCGGCTGCGAACGCGCATGACGCCTATATGGCTCGCGACATCGTGCTCGGCCAATACGTCGATGCGCAAAGCGCAGCGCTCGCGCGCCAGGTGGATGCCGCCACCGAGCGCGAGGCGCTCGCCGAGCAACGCATCGCGCTGCAAGCCCTGCTCGGCAGTGCGATCCCCGACCCCTACGGCGACGCGCGTGCGAATGCAAGCGCCGATGCGCCCGCGCCCCGCCGCGCGGCGTCCGCCGCCGCCTCCTCCGAGAGCGTTCACAACGCCGCGTCTGCCTCCGCTGGCGCCGCCACGAACGCCACCGTTACTCGTTGATACCCATGCAAGAACGCCACTTCTCCCCGCGTGCCGCCACGTACGTCCTGTGCGCCGCCGGCGCGCTCGTCGCGTGTGCAGCACTCTTCTGCACACGCACCGCTCACGCCGGCGACGCCAGCGCCACTGAACCCGCGCCCTCCGTGGCCGTGCAGGTCGTGCCGGTATCGCGCCAGCCCGTCTCCCAGCAAGTCGTGGCCTATGGCGTGGTGGGCGCCGCCGGCGCGAACGCCGTCACCGTGAGCCTGCCCTATGTCGCGCGCGTCACGCGCGTGCTCGTGCAGCCGGGCCAGACGGTCGCGCGCGGCGCCGCACTCTTCATCGTGCAGGCCGATCCCAACGCAGTGGTCGCGTTCACTCAGGCGCAAAGCGCGGCCACGCTCGCGCGCGGCGAGCTGGCACGCACCCAGGCGCTCTATCGCGACGGGCTTGCCACGCAATCGCAGCTTGCCGCCGCACAGAAGGCGCTCGACGACGCCCAGCAGGCCCTCGCGGCGCAAAACACCTCGGGCGTCGCGGCAGGCGCAAAAACGATTGCCGCGCCCGTGGCGGGCGTGGTCTCGCAGTTGAGCGCCGCGCCCGGCGACCAGGTGCAGGCGGGCGCCGCGCTCGCGCAACTGGTCGGGGCAAATGCCGCCGGCGCGCATGCGGCAAACGTGTCGCTGGGCGTCGAACCCGCCGATGCGGCGACGATCCACGCAGGGGACCGCGTCGTGCTCCATCCGCTCTCGGCCGCGCAGCAATCCGTGCAGGCGCAAGGCCAGGTGGTCATGGTGGGCGCCGCCGTCGATGCGCAGAGCCAGCTCGTGAACGTGGGCGCCAACGTGCCGCTCGCGGGCACGGCGTTCCTGCCGGGCACGCGCGTGCGCGCCGAGATCGACGCGCAAACGGGCACCTGGTGGGAAGTGCCGCGCGCAGCCGTCCTGCAGGACGCGCATGGCCAATACGTGTTCCAGGTGATGCCGGGCAACAAGGCGCACCGCGTGGCGGTGACCGTGAAGGTCGAGCACGGCGGCAGCTACGGCGTGGACGGCGCGCTCGACGCCGCGCGCGGGCTCGTCGTGAGCGGCAACTACGAACTCGAAGACGGCATGGCCGTGCGCGTGGCCACCGTTGGCCAAGCTGGACAAGGCGGCGCACGATGACTTTCAGCCAATGGATGCAGCGCCACCGGCGTTCGCTGCTGTTCGTGATCGCGCTGGGCGCCATTGCGGGCGCGCTCACCGCCCTGCGCCTGCCGATCTCGCTCTTTCCGAACGTCTCGTTCCCGCGCGCGGTGGTCTCGCTCGACGCCGGCGACCGACCCGCCGAGCAGATGGCCACGCTCGTCACGATGCCCGTGGAAGAAGCGCTGCGCCGCGTGCCCGGCGTGCGCGACGTGGAATCGACCACCAGCCGCGGCTCGGCGCAAATCTCGCTGAACTTCGACTGGGGCACCGACATGTCGCAGGCCACGCTGCAGGCGCAGTCGGCCATCGCCGAGATCCTCGCGGCGCTGCCGCCGGGCACCACCATGCAGGTGCACCGCATGGACCCGACGGTCTTCCCGGTGCTCGCGTACAGCCTCACCTCTTCGCGGCTCTCGCTCGCGCAGCTCCGCGATCTCGCGCAATTCCAGCTGCGCCCGCTGCTCTCGTCCGTCGAGGGCGTGGCGCGCGTGGACGTCATGGGCGGCGCGCGCGACGAGCTCGAAGTAGCCGTCGATCCGGCGCGCCTCGCCGCCTACAAGCTCTCCGTGGCCGACGTCTCGCGCGCGATCGGCGCGGGCAACGTGCTGATGGCAACGGGCCGCATCGAAGACCACGACAAGCTCTACCTCGTGGTGGCGAACTCGCCCGTGAACGGCATCGACGCGCTGAAGAACGTGGTGGTCTCCACGCCCGGCCCGAACCAGGCGGACCAGGTGCGCCTGGGCGATATCGCCACGGTCACGCAGGGCACGGTTCCGCAGTGGATTCGCGTCACGGCCGATGGTAAGGATGCCGTATTAATCAGCGTCTACCAGCAGCCCGGCGCGAACAGCGTGGCGATGGCGCGGGCCGTCCGGGCGCGGCTTGCGAGCTTCGGCAAGCAGATGCCGCCGGGCGTCCACATCGCGAACTGGTACGACCAGAGCGAACTCGTGGTCGCCTCGGCCACGAGCGTGCGCGATGCCATCATGATCGGCGTGGTGCTTGCCGCGCTCACGCTCTTCGTGTTCCTGCGCAACGTGAAGATCACGCTGATCGCCGTGGCGCTCGTGCCAGTGGTCATGGCCGCGACCATTCTCCTGCTCGACGTGTTCGGCATGGGCTTCAACATCATGACGCTCGGCGGCATGGCCGCCGCCGTGGGCCTCGTGATCGACGACGCCATCGTGATGATCGAGCACATCGCGCGACGCATGCGCGAAGCGGGCGCGCATGCGTTCCATGGCCGCGTGATGAGCGCGGCGCTCGAATTCACGCGGCCGCTCGCGGGCTCCTCGGCGGCCACGCTCATCATCTTCGTGCCGTTGGCGTTTCTCTCGGGCGTGACGGGCGCGTTCTTCAAGGCGCTCTCCATCACCATGGCGAGCGCCCTCTTCATCTCGTTTCTCGTGACGTGGCTCGCCATTCCCATCCTGTGCGACCACTGGCTCACCGCGAAGGACGCCGAGGAACACAGCGAAACGCGTTTCGCCGCGTGGCTCAACCACCGCTATGCACAACTCATTGCTGTCGTGAGCTCGCGGCCCTTGTGGGTGCTCGCGCTCGTCGTGCCGCTCGTGCTGCTCTCGGCGCTCGCCTTCACGCGTGTGGGCAGTGGCTTCATGCCTTCGATGGACGAAGGCGGCTTTGTGCTCGACTACCACACGAAGCCGGGCACCTCGATCACCGAGACCGACCGCCTCATGCAGCAGATCGAGACGATCATCCGCGCCAATCCGAACGTGGCCACCTACTCGCGTCGCACCGGCGCGGGGCTCGGCGGCGACCTCAACGAGCCGAACGCGGGCGACTTCTTCGTGCGCCTGAAGTCGAGCAAGCGCGAGCCCATCGAGACGGTCATGGAGGAAATCCGTTCGCAGATCGAAGCACAGGTGCCGGGCGTGAGCATCGAGCTCGCGCAGCTCATGGAAGACCTGATCGGCGACCTCACGGCCGTTCCGCAGCCCGTGCAGATCAAGATCTACTCCGACGACCAGAACGTGCTCGACAGCACCGCGGAGCGTGTGGCCGCGCGCATCGGCAAGATCCCGGGCATCGTCGACATCGACGACGGCATCAACCCGGCCGGCGACGCCATCGACCTGCATCTTCGGCCCGACGCCGTCGCGGCCGAAGGCATGGACCCGCAGGCCGTCGCGCAGCAAGTAAGCGATCTGCTCGACGGCAACGTGGCCACGCAGTACCAGGACGGACCGAAGAGCATCGGCGTGCGCGTGCGCGTGCAAGGCGCGATGCACATGACCGACACGGCGCTCAGCCAGTTGCCGATCCGCGCGCCGGACGGCCATGTGTTCGCGCTCTCGCGCGTGGCCGCGCGCGTGACGGTGAGCGGGCAGCCCGAGATCAGCCGCGACAATCTCAAGCGCATGGTGGCGGTCACGGCACGCATCGACGGACGCGACCTGGGCTCCACCATCGCCGACGTCCAGCACGCGCTGGCCGACCCGAACCTGCTGCCGGCGGACGTCTACTACGAGCTGGGCGGCCTGTACCAGCAACAGCAGATCGCCTTCAAGGGGCTCATCGCCGTGTTCGGCGCCGCGGTCGCGCTCGTGTTCGGGCTGCTGCTGTTTCTCTACGAGCGCTTTCGCGTGGCCCTCGCCGTCATGGCGATGCCCCTGCTCGCGACCGGCGCGGTCTTCATCGGCCTGTGGGTGACCGGCATCGAACTCAACATCTCCGCGATGATGGGCATGACGATGATCGTCGGCATCGTGACCGA
>DATEJU010000238.1:0-3582 GCA_035277805.1 Paraburkholderia sp.
AAGCTGCTCGTGCAGGCGCGCGAGCGCGCGATGCGTGCGGATCTTGAGCGGCTCGTTCTCGTTCGCGTCGGCGGACTTGAGCGCCGCCTCGAGGAACGACTGCGCCTTGCCCCAGAGCTGTTGCTTCAGGCACAGGCGGCCCAGCGCGAACAGGAGGTCGCCGTCTTCGGGACGCTCCTTGCGCCATGCCTCGGCCTTCTGGATGAGCGGCAGCGCGTCGTTGCCCGCGGTATCCGGGTAGCGGCGCAAGAGGCGCGCGTCCCAGTTCTGCCCGAGCGCCTCCTCGACGATCTTGCGCGCCTCGCTCGGACGGTCGAGCGCGATCAGCAACTCGGCGGCGCAGTCGGCGAGACGCGGCGAATGACGCTCGATGGGCGTGAGCGCGTGCCAGAGCTCGAGCAAGGCGTCCGCGTTATGACGACGGTCGCGCAGCAGGTTCTCCGCCGCGAGCTGACGCAGGCGCACCGCCACGGCCGGATGCAGCGCCTCGCGCTTTTCCAGCGTCTTCACGAGCTTGAGCACTTCGCTCCAGTTCTTGAGCTGCTGTTGCGCGCGCAACGCGATCTGCTGGGCGTGGATGCGGCGGCCGCCCTGCGAGCGCATTTCGGTGAGCGCGGCGAGCGCGCCGTCCGCATCGCGGCCATCGGCGCGCATGTCCGCGGTGGCCATGAGACGCGCTTCCTGGAGGTCGGGGTCGTCC
This sequence comes from Paraburkholderia sp., assembly GCA_035277805.1. Classification (GTDB taxonomy): domain Bacteria; phylum Pseudomonadota; class Gammaproteobacteria; order Burkholderiales; family Burkholderiaceae; genus Paraburkholderia. Next base: position 701 of record DATEJU010000238.1, read on the forward strand.
ACTTGCGTGAGCCAGTCGTCGCGGCGCGCGTACTCGTGCAGACGATGCGCGGCGTTCGCGGCGATCAGGCCCGCGGCGCCCTTGTTCTTGTCGTCGACGAGCGAATCGCGCGCGGCCTTTTCCGCACGCGAGAAACGGCCCGCGTAGAGATTGCCCACGGCGTCGCGCAGTGCCGAGTTCGCCTTTTCCGTGCGCGTGCGCGCGCGGTAGGCGGCGACGCGGCGCGGCATCGTCACGAGGTTGCGCGCGAAGCGCAGGATCGCGTAGAGCAGCAGGAACGCCACCACGATGCCCACCACGAAGAGGTTGAGCGAGACGTCCACGCGATACGGCGGATAGACGAGCAGCACCTGCCCCGCGTCGAAGCGGCCCACGGTGGCGAGCGCGACAGCGACCGCGAAGAGGATCGCGAGCCAGATGAGTCCACGGATCGCCATGTCTTACCCCCGGCTCCGGTATTGCTGGAGCGCCTTCAGGCTCGTGTCGAGCGTGGGCAGCGTAACCGCGCCCGAGCCCGCGTCCACCTGCTTGATGAGGTCGCGCACGTTCTGCGTTTCCTTCGACGCGCCGTCGAAGTAGCGCGCGAGCGCCGTATCCGCGGCGGCCAGGTCGGACTTGAGCGTGGGCTCGTTGCGCGAGAGCAGCGAGAGGCGCGCCGACAAAATGCGCAGCTTCAGGTTCTCGCGCACGAAGTAGCCCTGGTCGGGCGAGACGAGCATGGCGTCGGCGTTATCGATGCGGCGCACCTGTACGAGACTCGTGATCTGGCGGCCGACACCCGAGACGAAGGTGTCGAGCCAGGCCCGCCAGCGCGGCTCGCCGGTGGCGGCGGCCATCTTCGCGGCATCCACGGGCTCGGCGGCCTCGGGCTTCGTGTGCGCGACGATCGCCTCGCCCGCGAGCGGCAGCGTGTCGACCGCCGCCAGCGCGGTGTCGAGCTTGATCGCAAGGCCCGCGAGGTCCGTGGATGGCGCGGCCTTGAGCTTGTCGGTGTCCTGCGCGATGGCCTTGCGCACGGCGAGCGCCTGCGGGCTGTCCGAGGCGGCAAGCCGCGTGTCCGCGCTTTGCAGCGCGAACAGCGCAAGCTGCGTGTTGCCCGTGAGCTGGAGCTGCTCGCTCGCGCTCGAGAGCATCTGGCCGACTTCGGCGAGCGTCCAGTCGTCGCGGTTCTTCGCGAGATCGGCGTATTGCTGCGCGAGCGCCTGCTGCGAGGTCTGCGCGTCGGCGATCTTGCCTTCGAGCAGCGACATCTGCTTGTCGATCTGCTGCGCGCTCGCCACGGCCTGATCGGTGCGCGCGCGCAGCGCGGCGCTCTGCTGGTCGGCGGCCTGCTGGCGCTGCACGAGCGCCGCGTCCACGCGGTCGAGCTTGCGGTTGAGCGCATAGCCGCCCGCCCCCGCGCCCGCCGCGACGAGCACCACGACGAGCCAGAGGATCGCGGTGCCGGCGCCGCCGCGCCGCGCATTCGCAGGCTGCATATAGGACGACGCGGGCGACGATGCGGCCTGCGCGGATGAATAAGAGGAAGCGGCCGATGCCGGGCGCGCACTCGCGGCGGCCGGCTGGGTGCCCTGGCTGCCGCTGCTGCCTTGAGATGCGGCGCCCCGATTGGGCACGTGGCTGGAATCGTTCGAATCAGTCATGCGTGATTGTGCCGGCGGCGAGGCCGGGGTGTTCTGAACCGGTTGAGCTGCCTGTGCCTCGCCATGAGGCGCAGCTGAATGCGCTACGGAAGAAACCGAGGATGCCGCAAGGCCCAGCAGCGTCTGAACGATGCGCTCGTCGCCCGCGCCGGACAACGTAATCCTATCAAAACCCAATCCGTGCGCCGTCTCGCCGATGCGCGCATGGGGCGCCACAAGCGGCGCGTGGCGCAGCTCGACGATCTCGCCCGCCGTGAGGTGCTCGCGCGCGAGCTCATCGAGATTGCGCACGCCTTCGGAGCTGGTCACGAGCCAGGCGTGCGGTGCGCCTTCGAGCAGCGCGTGCACCGTCTCCCAGGCGCCGATGGGCGGCTCGGGCACGGCGCGGCGGTAGGCCGCGACCGCCTCCACTTCGGCGCCCGCTTCGCGCAGGCGGTCGGCGAGCCATTCGCGGCCACCGTCGCCACGCACGATCAGCACGCGTCTGCCCGCGAAGGCGTTCGCGCCGAGCGTCTTTTCGAGCGTGGCATAGAGCGATTCGGAGTCGAAGCGCGCGGGTTCCTCGTCGGCGGCGCCCGCCGGGCCGATCACGCGATGCGCGGGTGCCGCGACGCCGTGGCGCGCGAGCGCGGCCACGCTCGCCGGACCCACCACCGCGACAGGCAGCGCATGCGGCCAGATCGACGAAATCGTGCCGTAGCATGCGAACGCACGATCGACGGCGTTGGGCGAGACGAACACCACGAGCGCATAGCGGTCGAGCGCGCCGAGCGCCTCGCGCAATGGCGCGTCGTCGCGCACGGGTTCGATCGTGATGAGCGGGAATTCGAGTGCGCGCAGACCGTGCGCCTCGAGCTGCGCGGCAAGCGCCTGCGACTGACCGGCCGGCCGGGTAATGACGACGGTGAACGGCTCGGACGCGCGCGAGCGATGACCCGATGCGGCTCCGGAAGCGGCGCGGCCCGATTGCGCGCCGCCCGCCCCCCTGCCGGGATCGGCGGGCCCGTCCCATTCGTCGGGTTGCGCGGGAGCGTTCAAGCCACCGCGACGCGGCTGCCAAGGGGCCGTCATTGCGTACCCGCGTCGTCCGGCGCACCGGCGCCTGAACCACCTGCGCCACCCGCGCCGTGCTTGCCGGCCGGCGGCGCGTTCGGCGCGCGCGCCTCGTCGGCGGCGGCCTCGGAAAGCGCACGCACGATCTCGAGCGCGCCTTGGGCGATCAGGGCGTCCGCGACCTGG
>DATEJU010000239.1:0-3605 GCA_035277805.1 Paraburkholderia sp.
GAGCCAGGCCGAGCGCGCGCAGGCCGACTATCCGGACGCCGCGATCGTCCCCGACCTCGACGCCCTGCTCTCGCTCGACGCCATCGAATGCGTGGTGATCGCCACGCCCAACGACACGCACTACGAGCTCGCGCGCCGCACCCTGGAGCGCGGCAAGCACGTGCTCGTCGACAAGCCGGTCACGCTCACCGCCGAGGAGGCGTCCACGCTCGCCGCCATCGCGAAGCAGCGCGGCCTCGTGTTCGCGCCGTTTCACAATCGCCGCTGGGACGGCGATTTCCTCACCGTGCGCGAGCTGCTCGCGAACGGCGAGCTCGGGCGCGTCACGCACTTCGAGTCGCATTTCGACCGTTTCCGCCCGCTGGTGCGCCAGCGCTGGCGCGAGGACGCCACGCGCGGCGGCGGCCTGCTCTACGACCTCGGGCCGCATCTGATCGACCAGACGCTCGCCCTCTTCGGCGCGCCCGAGTCGGTCACGGCGTTCGTCCACACGCGGCGAGACAACGCCAGCGCGCCCGACTACGTGCATCTCGTGCTGCGCTATCCGGGCCACGACGCCGTGCTGCACGCGAGCGTGCTGGCCGCGTTTGCGCCGCGCCTCGTCATTCACGGCACGCGCGGCAGCTATCTGAAGAACGGGCTCGATACGCAGGAGGATCAGCTCAAGGCGGGACTGCGTCCGGGCCAGCCCGGTTTCGGTGACGGCAACGAGCCGGGCCGCCTGCACACGCTGGCTGAGAATGGTCAGGAAACCGAACGCGAAGTGCCCAACGCCGCCGGCAATTACGCGGACCTCTATCGCGCGCTCGCCGCCGCGATCCGCGATGGCGAACCGTTCCCGGTGACTCCGCAGGACGCCATCGACGTGATGCGCATCATCGAGATCGCCACGCAGAGCGCAGCCGAGGGCCGCACGATTGCGTTCACGCGCACGGCTTGACGCGAGCCTGCGCGAAGCATCGATGAGCCGCTATCGCGGGCGGCTCGCTCCGCGTTGAGCGCCTGCATACCGTCGGTCCAGCCCGTCCACGCGCCTTGCATTTGCCCGACGCGACTGAAAGGTCTGAACAAATGGTTACAAGTGCGCGCCGCCCGGCGGTCATCGGGCGGTGCGCACGGCACGTTTGCCGACATACAACGCACAAAAAGCAGAGCAACAACGACCAGAAGCTGCGACCAAAAGGAGAGTCTCAATGACCCGTTTGCACCATGCCATCCGCTACGCCGCCGTCGGCGCGCTCGTCTCGACGCTCGCCGCCTGCGTGGTCAACCAGCCCGCGCCCCCGCGTCCCGTGGTCGTGAACCCCGGCCCGAATCCGCATGAAGTGGCCGTGAGCCGCCTGCGCGATGTCGACGGCCGCATCGACAATCTGGGCCGCCGCATCGACATGCGCGTGAGCCAGGGCTACTACCCGCCGCCCCAGGGCGCCGCGCTCCATCACCGCCTCGACACGATTCGCGGCGAAGCGCACGACATGGCGGCCCAGCATGGCGGCGGCATCTCCGGCGACGAGCAGCACGTGCTGAACCAGGAGCTGGATACGGCGGCGCGCGCCATCGGCGAATAAAACGGGCGCGCAAAGCGGCACCTGCCCCCGATTTTTTCCGCATTGACACATCCGCCAGGCGTCGCGCACAATCGCTGCGCGCGCCGGGAGAGCGCGCCGTTTGTCGCACCCCGCCACTGAGCAGGTGCAATGCGCGGCGCCGCCGAAGGGGCAACCCACAAACTCTCAGGCAAAAGGACCGTGCGCGCCGGACCGCTGAATCGCCCTGCTTCGTGCCCTTGCGCGCGGCGTTCGAAACGGCTTGAAGTCCGCAACTCTGGAGAGCGGCAGTAGAACGGCGGCGGAAAAGTAACTCCGGACGTTCAGGCTGCCCACCGAAGGGGCGCGCGCCGTCATGCACGGCGCAATCTCTCAGGTATCGAGGACAGAGGGGCCATGCAAGAACCGACTCCAGGCATCGTGCCTGCGGCGCTTCCTGCATGGCCTTTTTCGTTTTCGCGCGATTTTTCGCGACCGCCTGAGGCCCCATGACCGAACTCAAACGCACCCCGCTGAACGACTCGCACCGCGCGCTCAATGCCCGCATGGTCGACTTCGGCGGCTGGGACATGCCCGTCAACTACGGCTCGCAAATCGACGAGCATCGCGCCGTGCGCACCGACGCCGGCATGTTCGACGTCTCGCACATGTGCGTCGTCGACTTCTCGGGCGCGAAGGCGCGCGAGTTCTTCTCCCGCGCGCTCGCCAACAACGTCGCCAAGCTCACGACGCCGGGCAAGGCGCTCTATTCGTGCATGCTGAACCCCGAAGGCGGCGTGATCGACGACCTGATCGTCTATTACTTCGCCGACGACGAATTCCGCACCGTCGTCAACGCGGGCACCGCCGAGAAAGACATCGACTGGTTCGAGAAGCTCAACGCCGAAGGCGGCTTCGGCCTCACCATCACGCCGCGCCGCGATCTGGCGATCGTTGCCGTGCAAGGCCCGAACGCGCGCGAAAAGGTCTGGCAAGTCGCGCCTTCGTCGCGCAGCGCCACCGAAATCCTCAAGCCCTTTAACGCCGCGAAGATCGAAGCATCGCCGTTCGGCGAGCTGATGGTCGCGCGCACCGGCTACACCGGCGAGGACGGCTTCGAAATCGTGCTGCCCGCCGCCGCCGTCTGCGAATTCTGGGACGCCCTGCAGCGCCAGGGCGTGAAGCCCTGCGGCCTTGGCGCGCGCGACACGCTGCGCCTCGAAGCGGGCATGAACCTCTACGGCCAGGACATGGACGAGAGCGTCTCGCCGCTCGACGCGGGACTCGCCTGGACCGTCGACATGAAGGCGCCGCGCGAGTTCGTCGGCCGCCCCGTGCTCGAAGCCAACGGCTCGCGCATGGCCTTCGTCGGCCTGATTCTGCAAAAGGAAAACGGCAAGGCCGGCGGCGTGCTGCGCGCGCACCAGAAGGTGCTCACGCCGCAAGGTGAAGGCGAAATCACGAGCGGCACGTTCTCGCCGACGATGCAGGAATCCATCGCCTTTGCGCGCGTGCCCCAGGGCGTGCAGCCGGGCGACGTCGTGCAGGTGCTGATCCGCGACAAGGCCCTGCCCGCAAGCGTGGTAAAACTGCCGTTCGTGCGCAACGGCAAGGTGCTCGCCGCCTGATCCGCAAGGATTCGCGCCCCGCACGCCCCCCTCTTTCAAGCCATAACGAACCACGCACTGGAGCAACCCATGAGCATCCCGGCCGATCTGAAATACACCGAATCGCACGAATGGATTCGCACCGAAGCCGACGGCACGCTGACCGTCGGCATCACGGACCACGCGCAAGAAGCGCTCGGCGACATCGTCTTCCTCGAGTTGCCTGATGCGGGCCGCGCCGTCGCCGCCGGCGACGCCGTTGCCGTGATCGAGTCGGTCAAGGCCGCCTCGGACATCTACGCGCCGGTCGCGGGCGAGATCATCGAATCGAACACGGCGCTCGTCGACACGCCCGATCAAGTGAACGGCGCGCCGTACGAGTCGTGGCTCTTCAAGATCAAGCCGGCCGCCGACGCCAAGCTCGACGCGCTGATCGACGCCGCCGCCTACGAAAAGGCCATCGGCGCTTAAT
>DATEJU010000240.1:0-6133 GCA_035277805.1 Paraburkholderia sp.
TGGCGGCTTCGGCGCCAAACAGCGCCTTCACGCGGTCGATCGCGAGCTGCTCGACGACATCGACGTACTCGCAGCCGCCGTAATAGCGCTTGCCGGGATAGCCTTCGGCGTACTTGTTGGTGAGCTGCGAACCCTGCGCGGTCATCACCGCGGGAGACGTGTAGTTCTCCGACGCGATGAGCTCGATGTGCTCTTCCTGGCGGCGGTTCTCGAGTTCGATCGCCTTGAAGAGTTCGGGATCGACGTTGGCAATGGTGCTTTCGGCTCTGTCAAACATACGGGTTCCGTTAAGTGTGTTCAGGTTGACCGGGTCTCGCGCGAAACGCGTAGCGGGTACGCGGCGCTGCTGGCGAAGAGGCCAGCCTTGACGTGGCGGAAGAAGGTGCCGCACACGCGAGGCAGGACAGCCACGGCCGGTAAAGGCCCAGCAGCGCTTGGTGAAGCGCGCGGAATTCGGCTGCCCAGGCGAACGGCAAAACGGCACCCCGCGCTTCACGGTGGGTCGCTCCACCTTGAGCCCCCGTTTGAGCCGCGGAAAACGCAGCTTGAAGGGCAATTATTACAACCGTTGCCATTCAGGGACCCTATCGCCAGTCACGCAGGGATTGAGCGCGTTAGTTTATTGGATGCGCCCGGAATAGGCAACCTGGGAGGCGTCCCCGCGGGCCGTCTCATGCTGCGTCGCGAGGGCCTGCGCGCAGGCTCGCGCCCGCCCCCGAAAAACCCCGCTGCGGACAGCACTGCCGCCCTTGCAGTTGCACGGCTCGCCAGTGTTCTGCCGCTTCCTTGCCGCAGCGCCGCATTGCCAGTAGGCTCTCCCCTTTCTTCGCTTTCCACTGAAGAGGGAGCAACCATGATCGTCTTCGTCACCGGCGCATCTGCGGGATTCGGCGCCGCCATCGCCCGGGCCTTCGTAAAGGGTGGGCACCGGGTCGTCGCCACGGCGCGCCGCAAGGACCGTCTCGACGCCCTCGCCGAGGAACTGGGCGACGCCCTTCTGCCGGTCGAGCTCGACGTGCGCGACCGCGCGGCCGTCGAGGCCGCGCCGGCCGCGTTGCCGCCCGAATTTGCCGATGTCGACGTACTCGTCAACAATGCCGGCCTCGCGCTCGGCGTCGAACCCGCGCACAAAGCCGACCTCGACGCATGGAAGACCATGATCGACACCAATTGCACCGGTCTGGTGCAGGTCACCCGCGCCTTCTTGCCGGGCATGGTGGCGCGCAACCGCGGCCACATCGTCAATCTGGGCTCTTCGGCGGGAAACTGGCCGTATCCGGGTGGCAACGTCTATGGTGCGACCAAGGCGTTCGTGCGCCAGTTCAGCCTCAATCTGCGCGCCGACCTCTCGGGCACCGCGCTGCGCGTGACGGATATCGAGCCGGGCCTGTGCGGCGGCACCGAATTCTCCAACATCCGCTTCCGCGGCGATGATGCGAAGGCCGCCAATGTCTATAAGGACGTGCAGCCGCTCACTCCCGAGGACGTCGCCGAATCGATCTACTGGATCGCCACGCGCCCCGCGCACGTGAACATCAATACGATCGAACTGATGCCGGTCGCGCAGGCCTTCGCCGGCCTCAGTGTCCATCGCGGCTAAACCCTGCATTGCGCTTTCTGGCATCAGTCGTACGAACGGCGTGGCGCCTGCGCGTTCCGGTAGAATGCGCGGCATGGAAAGATCTACCTGCAACCCGGATGCGACCCCATCAGAGGCCGCAGCCGGCTTTAGCTGGCCGGTACGCGTCTATTACGAAGATACCGATGCCGGCGGCATCGTGTTTTACGCGAACTATCTGAAGTTCTTCGAGCGCGCACGCACCGAATGGCTGCGCGCGGGCGGCGTCGACCAGCGCAGGCTCGCCGAGGAATCCGGTGCACTCTTCGTCGTGCGCAGCGCCGCGATCGACTACCGGGCGCCAGCCCGCCTCGACGAAGTCGTGACGATCGTGAGCCGGCTCGAAAAGCTGGGTCGCGCGTCGGTCGATTTCATGCAGGAAGCGTGGCGCGGCGACACGCTGTTAGCAACCGGAAAGATTCGCGTTGCCTGCGTGAATGGCGCAAAAATGCGTCCTGCCGCCATTCCTGACCACGTTTTTGATGCTTTGGAGCGTGGCATGAAGAAAGTCTTGCCGGCTGTGTCAACGGCGGCGCAGTAATTGCCGTTGATACGACGCCAGTGAACTCGCGTCGGTCGATTCATGACCAAGCTGGGTTCGGTTGCAGCGGCGCGGCACCTTTCCATTTGCCTTCGGGAAGATTCGCGTTGTCTTGCAGCCGCTCGCCCCTTCCGGGACGTTACCAAGAACCTCTATGAACACTACACAAGATCTGTCGATCCTTTCTCTCGTTCTTAATGCGAGCATACTGGCACAGGCGGTGATGGGATTGCTCCTGTTGCTGTCCCTGATTTCCTGGACCTTCATCTTCCGCAAGTGGTTTGCCATCCGCCGCGCGCGCAGGCAGACCGAGAATTTCGAGCGCGACTTCTGGTCGGGCGGCGACCTCCAGGCGCTCTATCAGAGCGCGGCCAACAACCGTCACACGATCGGCGCGCTCGAGCGTATCTTCGAGTCGGGCATGCGCGAATTCCTCAAGGCCAAGGAGAAGCGCCTGAATGATCCGAGCCTCGTGCTCGACGGCGCGCGCCGCGCGATGCGCGCGGCCTTCCAGCGCGAAATGGATGCGCTCGAGGCGAACCTCTCGTTCCTCGCATCGGTCGGCTCGGTGAGCCCGTACATTGGTCTGTTCGGCACGGTCTGGGGGATCATGAACGCGTTCCGCGGCCTCGCGAACGTGCAGCAGGCCACGCTCGCGAACGTCGCCCCCGGCATTGCCGAAGCGCTGACGGCCACCGCGATCGGTCTGTTCGCCGCCATTCCGGCGGTGGTCGCGTACAACAGCTACGCGCACGACATCGACCGTCTCGCGATCCGCTTCGAAACGTTCATCGAAGAATTTTCGAACATCCTGCAACGTCAGGCCCACTAATCTTCACCAGACAGCAAGGAGTCGAAGATGGGAGGCTCAGTCCGTTCGAGCATGCGAGGCAGCCGCTCGCGCCGTGCGATGGCCGACATCAATGTCGTGCCGTATATCGACGTGATGCTGGTGTTGCTCGTGATCTTCATGGTGACGGCGCCGCTTGTCGCGCCGTCCATCGTCAACCTGCCGACCGTCGGCGGCGCAAGCCAGCAGCAGCAGACACCGCCTGTCGTGGTCAACATTCGCCCTGACGGCAATCTGAGCGTACGCTATAAGGATGATTCAGGCGCCACGCAGCAGGAAAACATGACGCGCGCCGATCTCAACAGCTTTGTCGCCGATCGCGAGCAAAGCCATCCCGACCAGCCCGTCGTGATCGCAGCCGACAAGTCCGTGAAGTACGAGACGGTGATGAACGTGATGTCCGACCTTAAGTCGCGTGGCGTCAAACGTGTCGGACTGCTCGTCAAATCGCAATGACCCGGAACAACGATTCGTATCCGCTGCAGCCTCCGCGCGAGCGGGGCACGGGGCGTGCTCTTGCGCTCGCCGTGGTCATGCACGTGCTGCTCGGCTTGTTCCTTTATCACGGCATTCACTGGCAGAACAGCACGCCGGCTGGCGAAGAGGCGGAGCTCTGGACCGAGGTGCCGGATATGTCGACGCCACGGCCTTTGCCACCGCCCGCGCCGGTCGCCCCTGCCCCGCCTCCGCCGCAAACGGAAGAGGCCGACATCGCCCTGCAACAGCAAAAGCGTAAGCAGCAGGAAGCGGCGCGCGAAGCGCAACTGGCCGAGCAGCAACGCCTGAAGGCGCAACAGGAAGCCGAGGCGAAGCGCCAGCAGCTCGCGGCCCAGCAGGCCGCGCAGCTCGCCTTGCAGCAGAAGCAGGCGAAGCTCAAGCAACAACAGCAAGAGCAGCAGGCAGCCGCCGAGAAGCTCAAGCAGCAACAGCAGCAGCAACAAGAAGCGCTGAAAAAGCAGCAGCAGGAAGAAGCGCAAAAGCAGGCGAAGCTCGACGCGCAGAAGAAGGCCGACGCAGAAAAGGCCGCCAAGGCCAAGGCGCAAGCCGAAGCGCAGGCGAAGAAGCTCGACGCCGAGCGGCGCGCGCGCATCGCGCAGATGCAAGGCTCGATGGGTGGCGGCGCGGGCACGAGCGGCAACGGTCTCGCAAAGAGCGGCACCGGCAGCGGCTCGGGCGGCAACGCCGCTTCGCCGGGCTACGCGGACAAGGTGCGGCGGCGTGTGCGCCCGAACATCATCTGGGCTGGCGAGACGGCAGGCCTCGAAACGGAGATTTCGGTGCACTGCTCGCCAAGCGGCACGCTGCTTTCGGCCACCATCTCGCGCAGCAGCGGCAATTCGCAGTGGGACGACGCCGCGTTGCGTGCGGTCCAGCGCTCGGATCCGATGCCGCTCGACACGGATGGCAAAACGCCATCGAACTTTAAAATTACCTTGCGCCCGGCAAGCTAAGGGCGCCAATCGGGGCACAGGGAAGCCGATGCACGGCAGCGGATCAAGGAACGATTCGAACGTTTTCCGGTCTGTCTGCTGTTGCGCGGCGTGACAAAAATCGCTTTTTCAGGAAACAGCACAGCATGAGTTTGATGACGAAGCTTGGCCTGCGAACCCTCGTCGCGTCTTGCCTGCTCGCAGCAGGCGGCGCAGCGAACGCACAACTCAACGTCCTCGTCACCGGCGTGGGCTCCACCCAGTTTCCCATCGCCACGGCAAATTTCGCCGGCGAAGCGAATTCACCGCAGCAAGTTGCCGCCATCGTGCGCGCCGACCTCGCGCGCAGTGGCAAATTCACCAATATCGATGCGGGCAGCGCACCGATCTCGGAAACCGATTCGGTCGACCTCGGCAGCTGGAAGGCCAAGGGCGCCAATGCATTCGTTGCGGGCAGCGTGAACAAGCTCGCCAACGGCCAGTACGAAGTGCGCTTCAAGCTGTATGACACGCTGAAAGGGGAAAGCCTCGGCGGCCTCGTGCTGCAGAGCCCTGCCAGCGGTCTGCGCATGAGCGCGCATAAGATTGCGGATTACATCTATCAGAAGCTGCTTGGCGACCGCGGCGTGTTCGCCACGCGCCTGTCCTATGTGATCAAGACGGGCAACCGCTTCCAGTTGCAGATTTCGGACTCCGACGGGCAAGACGCGCACATCGCGCTCTCGAGCCCCGAACCCATCATCTCGCCGGCCTGGTCGCCTGACGGCACCAAGGTCGCCTACGTTTCTTTCGAAAAGAAAAAGCCCATCGTCTACGTGCATGACCTGCCCACGGGGCGGCGCGTCATGATCTCCGACCAGAAGGGCAACAACTCGGCACCGGCCTGGTCACCGGATGGCCGCACGCTCGCCGTCGCACTGTCGCGTACTGGCAACACGCAGATCTTCGCCGTCAATGCCGACGGCTCCGGTCTGCGCCGCCTCACGCAAGGCACGACGATCGACACGGAACCCACCTTCTCTCCTGACGGACGCTGGATTTACTTCACGAGCGACCGCGGCGGCCAGCCGCAGATCTACAAGATGCCGGCCCAGGGCGAAAGCGCTGGCGCAGCCCAGCGCGTGACGTTCACCGGCAACTACAACACGAGCCCGAAGATCAGCCCAGACGGCAAGGAACTGGCGTACATCTCGCGCACGGGCGGCGGATTTAAGCTGTACATTCAGGATCTGCAGTCCGGCGTCGCCACGGCGCTCACCGACACAACACATGACGAATCGCCAAGCTTCGCGGCGAACGGTCAGTACATTCTTTACGCCACTCAGGTGAACGGCCGTGGCGTGCTGGCTGCCGTATCGACCGATGGTCGGACGCGGCAAATCCTGTCCGTTCAGGGCGGCAGCGTACGCGAGCCGTCCTGGGGTCCTTTTATGCAATAACACTTCAGGAGAGCAAAAATGATGTCGAATAAAGTCCGCCTGGCCTTGGCCGTCATGATGATCGGTACGCTGGCCGCGTGTAAGTCGGGCGTCAAGACCGGCGAAAACGAAAACACCGGCGCAATGAGCACCCAGCCGAACCCGAACGCCGTTGCCCAGGTGAACGTCGACGAGCTGAACAACCCGAACAGCCCGCTCGCCAAGCGCAGCGTGTACTTCGACTTCGACAGCTACACGGTCAAGGACGACTACCAG
>DATEJU010000241.1:0-5235 GCA_035277805.1 Paraburkholderia sp.
CTGCTCGTCAATCCGGATCTGAAGATCTACAAGCCGTGGCTCGACCAGTTGTTCATCGACGAACTGGGCGGCCGCGCGGAAATGTCGGAGTTCATGCGCCAGTCGGGCTTCGCGTACAAGATGTCGGCGGAAAAGGCTTACTCGACGGACTCGAACCTGCTCGGCGCGACGCACGAGGCCAAGGATCTGGAAAGCCTCGAATCGGGCATCAAGATCGTCAATCCGATCATGGGCGTGGCGTTCTGGCGCGACGACGTCAAGGTCGACCGCGAAGAAGTCACGATCTGCTTCGAGGAAGGCCAGCCGGTTGCGCTGAACGGCAAGACCTTCACGGACCCGGTCGAGCTGCTGCTCGAGGCGAACCGCATCGGCGGCCGTCACGGTCTGGGCATGAGCGACCAGATCGAGAACCGCATCATCGAGGCGAAGAGCCGCGGCATCTACGAAGCCCCGGGTCTCGCGCTGCTGTACATCGCCTATGAGCGCCTCGTCACCGGCATCCACAACGAAGACACCATCGAGCAGTACCGCGAGAACGGCCGCCGCCTGGGCCGTCTGCTGTACCAGGGCCGCTGGTTCGATCCGCAGGCGATCATGCTGCGCGAAACGGCGCAGCGCTGGGTCGCGCGCGCGATCACGGGCGAAGTGACGCTCGAGCTGCGCCGCGGCAACGACTACTCGATCCTGAGCACGAAGTCGCCGAACCTGACGTATCAGCCGGAACGCCTGTCGATGGAGAAGGTGGCGTCGACGTTCTCGCCGCGCGACCGCATCGGCCAGCTGACGATGCGCAACCTCGACATCACCGATACGCGCGACAAGCTGCGCGTCTACTCGCAAGTCGGCCTGCTCACGCCGGGCGAGGCGTCGGCGCTGCCGCAGATCAAGGGCGACGAGAAGAAGTAATCGTCTGGCGGGCTGCGCGGCCTGTATAGGGCCGTGGCGGTCCGCAGGCTGCAAATCCCCGCGTTGTCTGGCCGTTCGCAATGAGCGGCCTGGCGCGCGGGGATTTTTCTTGTCCGGGGCATCGTCCCGCGCGCTCCGCGCCGCTCGCCATGAACGGCTTTCGCGCGGGCGTTCAGCTACCCATCAGCTTCAAGCCTGCGGGCAGCGCCTCGCCGAACACGCGGCCCGTATCGGCGTTATCGAGCGTCACGACTTCGCGCACCATCTCGATCCACGTGTGCGGCGCGCTTGCGCTTTCGAGCCGCCGCAAGACAGCTTCCCGCACCGTGGGCTCCAGATCGCGCGAGCGGTCGCCCGTCATGCGCGCGATCTGCGCGGCGGCGAACATGGCCGGCTCGATCTTCTTCCAGTCGAGCGCGAGGATCGCATCGAGCCAGCGCGTGGCCACCTCGGGCGCCACCACGCCGTGCGCGCTGCCGTAAAAGGGCAGCCGCGCGCCAATGCGCCCCACGGCCCACCAGCTCTGATGATTCTCCGAAGGCTTCTGCAAACGCGTCAAAAGCTGCTCGCCGATCTCGACCTTGCGCTCGGCTGCGATGCGCTCGAGCGAAGCGTAGAGCCGCACCATGTCGGTGTGACCGAGCTTCGCCGGATCGAAGGGCAGCTTGTGCTTTTTCGAGCTCGCCGCCTCGTCGAGCCAGCGCATCGCCTCCAGCACCTGCTCCTGTTCTTCCTCGCCGAGCCCGCCTGCCGTGCGCCGCCACAGCGTCCACCACTCGGACCACACCTGGCCTTCGTTGACGTGCTGAATACCGTCGTCGAAGAGGGTCCAGAGCTGCTCGACGCGCCATTCGTCGAGCGGATAGCCGAAGCCGGGCCGCACGCAAAAACCGGCGAGGTTCAGCCACAGCCGCTCGTGGTCGGGCGAGCGGCGGCGCCGTCCCGCGCGTTCCCACAGCGCGCCGAACAGTTCGCGCAGCAGCGGGCCGTCCCAGTTCTGGCGCGGCCCGAGGCAGTGCTCGAGCTGTGCGCGCAGGCGCTTCACTTCCTTGTGATCGACCTTCGCGGACTTCGGGCCGAACACGCGGTCGATCAGCGCGATGGCTTCGTCGAGCCCGGCGTGGCGCGTGCTCTGACCCGCCTGAGCGCCTGAGGCCTCGTCGCGGCGCAACTGGAATTCGAGCAGCCAGCGTTGCGCGTCGTCGTCGGTGGCGATGCAGCGGACTTCCAGCGTGCCCACTTCGGTCAGTTGGGCCGTGAGTCTCACCGGCCGCTCTTGCTCCGCGCGTGCGCCCTGAGCGTCTTGTTGGGCATCCTGGCGCTGCACCACGGTGGAGAGCGGCGGCAGGCGCACGAAGTCCGTCGACGCAATATTGGCGATCTCGCCGGGCCGCCAGGCCGTGTCCGCGACCGTCGAGACCAGGTGAAATTGCACGGGGTGGCCCAGACGCAGCGCGAACACGCGATCGTCGAGACGCACTTCGTGGCCTTCCTCGGTGCCGCGCGGCAGCAGGCAGACGCCGCGCGTTTTCACATCGTCGTCCGCGCTTTTGCCGCTTGCTTCGTCGAGCACGAGGAAGTAGCTGCGCGGCGAGCCGCCGCCGATGCGCGGCGCGCGTCCATTGCGCGCCAGCGCGAAGGCCACCGCGCCGCGCGCGACCGCCACGTCGGGCTGGTCGTTTTGCAGCACGGTGAGGGGCTGCTGACGCCAGCCGTCCAGCGTCTCGCGCAGCCGCCCGGCGAGCGCCTTTGCGCGGAACACGCCGCCGTTGAGCAGCAGGGTGTCGGGCACCGGCAGCGGTGTTTCCCCGCCGTCGGCCCCACCCAGCGCCTCGTGCGACTGCGCGGCGAAGCGCTGCAGGAACGCAGCGATATGCCGTGTGATCGCCGCGTCGGCGGCATAGGGCAGGCCGAATTCGACGATCGCCGCGCGCGAGCGGCGCGGCAGGTCGTCGGGGCCGCCTGCGGGGAAGAAGCCGTCCACGACGATGCGCTCGGCTTCGTCGCGGGCGAGCTGGGTCGTGCGCGCGCCGCCAATCAGCCGCGCGCCCGCACCGAGCAGCGTCACGCCCACGGCATCGGGCGCGGCATCGCCCAGCAAGTGTTCTTTCGCGACGCGGCAGCGCTCGACGAGCTGCGAGAGGCTCGCGGCGCTCAGTCGGGTGTTCTCGCCCGCGAGCCGGTTTTCGGCCAGATGCGCGAGCGCGAGGTCCATGTTGTCGCCGCCCAGCATCAGATGGTTGCCCACGCCGATGCGGCTCAACTGCGGCTCGCCATTCTCGATGTGGACCTTGATGAGCGTGAGGTCGGTGGTCCCGCCGCCCACGTCGCAAACCAGCACGAGGCGCGTTTGCGCAAGCTCGGCCTGCAATGTCTCGCGATGGTGGAACAGCCAGTCGTAGAACGCGGCCTGCGGCTCTTCGAGCAGCCGCAGCGCGGGCAGCCGCGCGCGCCGCGCGGCTTCGAGCGTGAGCGCGCGCGCGCCGTCGTCGAACGAGGCGGGCACGGTGAGCACCACGTCCTGCTGTTCGAGCGGCGCCTGCGGGAAGCGATGATTCCACGCGTCGCGCACGTGCGCGAGATAGCTCGCGCTCGCGTCCACCGGCGAGACCTTGCCGACGTCGTCGGGCGCGCCCCACGGCAGGATGGGCGCGAGCCGGTCCACCGACGCGTGCGAGAGCCAGCTCTTCGCACTGGCGACGAGCCGGCCCGGCACCTGCGCGCCGAGCGTGCGCGCAAGGCGGCCGACGACGGGCGCGATCCTGCCCGCATCAACGGGCGCGCCTTGGGGTGTGCCCCACGGCAGTTGCAGCGCATCGGGCGCCAGTTCGCCTGGCGCCGGGTGATAGCGCGCCGAGGGCAAGAGCGGCTGCGCTCCCACCTCGCCAGGCGCGGTGAGCTGCTCGATATCGAAGACGCGGATCTCGTCCGCGCCCGCTTCGGCGTAGGCGACGACCGTGTTGCTCGTTCCGAGGTCGATCCCTACGGCGTATCGCTTCATCGTGCTCAATGGATGCGAATGCGGATTCAGGCGCTCGCGCCGCCGCGCACGTCGAACTCGACCTTCCAGCGCTCGTTGCTGCCGCTCGGCACGGCTTCGAGCTCCAGCGTCCCGGCCTCGGTCACGCGCGCGTGCAGCCTGACCGGCACGACCTCGCCGGGCGTGCGGCCTTCGGAGGGCAGCGTGGCCTGGATCTCTTCAAGCTCCTGAAGCTCCTCCGCCGACCAGTAGTCGAGCAGCGTGCCGACCTGATCCTGGCGGCGCACCGAGGAGCCGAAGAAGCGGAAGTGCACCGGCTCGCCCACCACGAGGCCGAATTCCTGCGGCGGCAGCGCCGCGTCCGTGCCTTCCTCCATGCCGAACGGCGCGACGCAGAGCGCCGAGACCGGCGGCTCGAGGCCCGGCACCGCGGGCATGGCCGATTCGATCGCCACGTAGTACGCGCGCGCCGTGCCCCCGCGAATGCGCACGCCCTTGCCGCGCTTCACGTAGCCGTAGTACGCCGCGCCGCGAGCGACCGCGAGGTCGAGGTCGGCGCCGCCCAGCAGGCGTGCGGCGCTCGCGCCTTCGGCCGCGAGCCAGCCGTTGAGGATCTCGAGCACGCGCCCGGAAAGCAGCGGCGACTTGAACACGCCGCCGTTGAACAGCACCGCCGTGGGATGCAGGAAGCTGGCGTTCCCGGTCTGGCCCGAGGCCGGCGTAAAACCTTCGAGCTCTGCGAGCGCGCCCAGCTGGCGGCCGAGGAACGCCGCGAGGTGACGCGTCACGCCCGCGTCCTGCGCATAGGGCAGGCCGAGCTGCGTGAGACCGGCGCGGGCGCGCGTGACAGGCCGCGCCGCTGCGTCCACTTGCGGGAAGAAGCCTTCGAGGATGATCTGCGTAAGCTCGGTGCGGGTGAGCTCGGTGCGGATCGAGCCACCGATCAGCTTCGAGCCCCGGCTCGGCACCACGAGCGGCACGGTTTCCACGCTCGGGTCGGAGAGCAGCGTCTCCTTGGCCGAACGGCACGCGTAGGTGAGCGCGCGCAACTGCCATGGATCAGCTTGGGTACCTTGCGCCGCGAGCTTGCGCGCGACCACGTGGGCGAGCGCCAGATCCATGTTGTCGCCGCCGAGCAGGATGTGCTCGCCCACCGCCACGCGGTGCAGCTCCAGGTTGCCTTCGCGCTCGACCACGGCGATCAGCGAGAGGTCGGTCGTGCCGCCGCCCACGTCCACCACGAGGATGATGTCGCCGACCTTGACTTCCTTGCGCCAGGCGCCGCCGCTCTTCTGGATCCAGCTATAGAGCGCGGCCTGGGGCTCTTCCAGCAGCGTCATGCGCGTATA
>DATEJU010000242.1:0-3173 GCA_035277805.1 Paraburkholderia sp.
CAAACCGCAGTTTCTCTACAACCTAGTCGTCTGCATTCGTCCGTTTACCGTTCGGACGAGTCGCGAGGGTCAAAATGCACGTTGCATGGGCTTCGTTCATGTCCGCTTTTGCCGCGCCGGTTACCGCCGTCACCGTGGCCAGCTTCTTCGCGTCCGTGGTTGCCACCCGTTCGCCCGAAGTTGTGCGCATCGTGCCTCGTCGTCAGCAAGCCAGCCGCCCGCTGCCGACCGCCATCGCAAACGACACCCCGAAGAACGAGGCATGTCATGTTGCGTAATCCCGCCCAGAAGTACCGCCCCTTGCCCGCCATCCGCCTGAATGGCCGCCGATGGCCCACGCGCACTGTCGAGCACGCGCCCATCTGGATGAGCACCGACCTGCGTGACGGCAACCAGTCGCTGATCGAGCCGATGAGCATCGAGCAGAAGCTCGAGTTCTTCGAGATGCTGGTCGCGATTGGTTTCAAGGAGATCGAAGTCGGCTTTCCGTCTGCGTCGCAAACCGATTTCGATTTCGTGCGCAAGCTGATCGACGAAAAGCGCATTCCCGAGGACGTGACGATCGAAGTGCTCGTGCAATCGCGCGAAGACCTCATCGCGCGCACCTTCGAGGCGCTCGAAGGCGTGCCGCGCGCGATCGTGCACCTCTACAACGCGATCTGCCCGTCGTTCCGCAAGATCGTGTTCGGACAATCGAAGGACGAAGTGAAGGCGCTTGCGGTGGAAGGCACGCGCCTCATCCGCCAGTACGCCGACGCGCGCCCCGGCACGCACTGGATCTACCAGTATTCGCCGGAAACCTTCAGCATGACCGAGCGCTCGTTCGCTCGCGAAGTCTGCGACGCCGTCGCGCAGACCTGGCGCCCGACGCGCGATCACAAGATGATCGTGAATCTGCCGGCGACCGTCGAAGCCGCGATGCCCAACGTCTACGCCGACCAGATCGAGTGGATGGACCGCAACCTCGCGTACCGCGACAGCATCGTGCTCTCCGTGCATCCGCACAACGACCGCGGCACGGCCGTGGCCGCCGCCGAAATGGCGCTGCTCGCGGGCGCGGACCGCATCGAAGGGTGCCTGTTCGGCAACGGCGAGCGCACCGGCAATGTCGACCTCGTCACGCTCGCGATGAACCTCTACACGCAGGGCATCGACCCGGGCCTCGACTTCTCCGATATCGACGCCGTGCGCCGCATGGTCGAGCGCTGCAATCAATTGCCGGTGCATCCGCGCCACCCGTATGCGGGCGACCTCGTGTTCACGGCGTTCTCGGGCTCGCATCAGGACGCGATCCGCAAGGGCTTTGCGCAGCAAAAGCCCGATGCGCTCTGGGAAGTGCCCTATCTGCCGATCGATCCCGCCGATCTCGGCCGCAGCTATGACGCGGTGATCCGTGTGAACAGCCAGTCGGGCAAGGGCGGCGCCACCTGGCTGCTCGAGCGCGGCATGGGCTTCACACCGCCGCGCCGCGTGCAGATCGAATTCAGCCACGCCGTGCAGCAGGTCACCGACGGCTCGGGCGAAGAAATTACGGGCGAAGCCATCTGCGGACTCTTCGCGCGCGAATACCTCGAAACGCGCGGGCCAGCCGCGCACGTCGGCGCGGGACGCGTGCGCTGGCAGGGCCGCGACGTCGCGATGCCGGCGGCCGCGCAGATCGACGAAATGCATGCGCAGGCCGTGGCCGAGGCGATCGCGGCAGCCGCAGGCGAAGTCATCGAAGTCACGTCGTTCGAAACCGCGCGCACGGCCCAAGGCGCCACGGCGGTCTTCGTCGGCTGCCGGGTGGGCGGCCAGCCGCTGCGCCACGGCGTCGGGGTCGCCGACGACGCCGCGCATGCCGCCATCGCCGCCATGGTGAGCGCGGTCAACCGCGCCGCCTGGCCGCAAGCCGACCGGCGCGCGGCGGCTTGATCACACAAGCGCGCACGAAGTGACGTCGCCGCGCTCAGGCGCGGCAGCACAGGGCAACAAGCGGTTCGGTTTAGTGAAAGCAGCACCGAGGCTTTGCGTTGAGCGCCGGCGGCAAAATGGGCCGCCGGCGTGCGCCCGATACGCCCAGAAGGCGATATCGGCGAGCGGACCTACCGGTCGTCACTCGATAGCGCAACGTGTCGCCTGCCACGCGAGCAGACGCCAGTGGCCATCCTCCTGCGTCTGAATCGCCGTGTAGGCAATTGGATAGAGCAGCGCGCCGTTGTTCGCTTCCATTTCGATCAGCGCGCGGCCCGAGATCACGCAGGTCTCGCGCCCCACCGGCAGCACGTCCTGCGACTGAATCTCGATCTGGCGATAGCGGCGGCGCCCCGCCGTGATCGCGTCGATGAACTGTTGCTTGGTCTCGCGTTTGCCGTTCGTGTGGACGAAGGTGGCATTGTCGGACAGGAGTTGATCCAGTGATGTGCCGTCGCCGTCCACCATTGCGCGAAACCGCTCGCGCTCCAGCCCGCGAATCGCATCGATTACTTTTGCAATCATTGCTCGAGCCCCTTGCGCACGAGTCCACGTCATTGCGCCGACTCGCGCCGAAGATTTATCGCACGCGTCTCGCTGAAATTTATACCAGGTTTTGACACATGGATACTTGCGATCATAAGGATCGTCCCCATGTGAGCGCTGTGCGACACGAATGCGTGGCGAAAACACGATGACGCGCGCCTGAGTGTCGCATCGCAGCACTTTTAGCCCAGCCCAGTGTCTATTGGACAGATTCGGGCATCGAAATTCGGGCCGGATATCAAGGCATCGCCCCAAGGCACAAGCCGCTTGCGAAACCACCCATTCCAGGCCCTTTTTCCTCACCGCCTCCGCGACGGATGACGGCCCTGTTCTAGAGTATTCCTTCAGCCCGCAGGTGTGTGCGGGACCGCAACGGGCGGCAAGCCCCGTCCAGATTGCCTCTCAGCGTTTCGCTGAAATCTATCGAAACAATTGTTTCGATAGGAACTGCGGAACCTTGAAATCCCCACAGACTCGAAGTATTAGCACTCGCTAATTGAGAGTGCTAACATCCACCGTGGAGTCGATGTCTGACTTTTGCAAGATTCCTGAGGAGTTCGCTACGTGAGCAACGCAATGACCATGACCCTTCCGAATACGCTTAGCCCGTCGTCGGCCAAGGCCGGGGGTTCGGGTGTACTGGCGCTCGCGAACGCTTCCATGCTGCCTGGCCA
>DATEJU010000243.1:0-8138 GCA_035277805.1 Paraburkholderia sp.
TTTCTTCGACATGGATGACCCACTTGTTTTTGAGACGGTGCTGAGTATAGCGGCCGATCTGAAAGGTCTCTGTAACTAGGAGGGGCTCGCGGGGTAAGAGGTGTAACAAAATGATCACAAACTTTCGCAATTCTGCGGCAAGTCATTGCGCCGATTGAAATAATTGGGGTGTGGTTGGAGGTTGGTCACGTGGGCTAACCGGTATAAACATAAGGGCGATCCATCTCGCGCCACAGTTTCGCATTGTGGAAGTTGTTGACCTTTACGGCGTGATTTCCGATCCGCTCGCGCCCCGGCAGAAGGGGCTGCTGCACCCCGGCGAGCCGCAAGGGCGGCTCTAGCGCCGCGCGCGTGAATGGAGTCGTAGGGTTCGCCGAAATTTGGCTGTAAGTCGCCGTTGCTAGAGTCGTCGCAGGCGTCGTGCCTTTCGTGGCAGTCCGAACCAGAGCGACCACTCATGCAATCCGCCCACGCGCATCGGCACCTCAGGTCTTGGGTGCGCTCTCTGGCCTCGCTCGCGATGTTCCTGCTGAGCGCTCCCGCCTGGGCGTTCCAGACGAGAATCGTCTCGATCCCGAGCGCGGCCATGCATCGCGCGTTCGACGCCACCGTGGTGCTGCCCGACGACTACGCGCGCGGCAGCGGCGCGGCGCGCTATCCCGTGATCTACGTGCTCCATGGTTCGGGCGGCAATTACGCGGACTGGACTTCGAACACGCGCATCGGCAAGCTGGCGGACCGCTATCACGTGATGCTCGTGATGCCCGATGGCGGCCGTGAGAGCTGGTACATCGACAGTCCGTTCGATCCCGCGAGCCGCTACGAAACCTATGTGGGCACCGAGGTGGTGTCATATATCGACGCGCATTTCCGCACGCTGGCCTCGCGCGGGACGCGCGCGATCACGGGCTTGAGCATGGGCGGTTTTGGTGCGCTGCGCATCGCGCTCGATCATCCGGAGGCGTTCGGCGCGGCCGGCAGCATCAGCGGCGCAGTCGATCCGCGCAACTGCGAGGACGAGCCCGGCATCGACCGCGTGTTCGGCAACCCCGCGCGCCATGCCGACTTCTGGACCCGCAACGCTATCGTGGAGGACGCGGGCAGCTTCGAGCACGCGCATATCGCGCTCACGATCGACTGCGGCGTGAACGACGCTTTCGTGCAGTCGAATCGCGTGCTGCACGACAAGCTCATTGCGCTGGGCGTGCCGCACGACTATGCGGAGCGCCCCGGCGGGCATACGTGGTCGTACTGGTCGAATGCCATCCGCTATCAGGTCTTGTTCTTTGCCACCTCGTTCCGGCACAACGGATGGCATCCGCATGCGCGGCAGGCCTGATATTGACTCGATTCAATTCGCTTCGATTCGATTCGGATGACTGATCGATCAAAGACGCCGGAGCACGACCTCCAATAGCACCTTGGCGCCGTCGACGAGCTGATCGTCGTCCGTGTGCTCGCGCGGGTTGTGGCTGATGCCACCGCGGCTCGGCACGAAGATCATCGCGGCGGGGGCGATGCGCGCGATCATCTGCGCGTCGTGGCCCGCGCCCGACGTCATGCGCCGATGCGAGAAGCCCAGGCGCGCGGCCGTTGCCGCGATTTCGTTCGCGAGATGAGCGTCGAACACCACGGGATCGAAGCGCACGAGCCGCTCGGTGGTGATCGCGACACCTTCCTTTTGCGCCACTTCCGCGAGGAAATCGGCAAGCTTGCGTTCCGCCTGCTGCAGGCGCGCTTCGTCCGGGTCGCGCAGATCCACGGTGAACACGGCCTTGCGAGGAATCACGTTGATGACGTTCGGCTCGATGCTCAGCATGCCGATCGTCGCGAGCGTCGTGCCGCTTTCCACGGCGAGCTCGCGCAGGTACGTTGCGACCGCGGCGGCCACCCAGAGCGCGTCGTGGCGCAGATGCGTCGGCGTGGTGCCCGCGTGATTGGCGTTGCCTTGCACGACCACGCGCTGCCACGAGATGCCCTGCAGATTCTCGACGACGCCAATGCGGACGTTTTCCGCTTCGAGTATCGGTCCCTGCTCGATATGCAGCTCCACATACTCATGCGGCACGATCGCGCCGGGCTCCATGTCGCCGGCGTAGCCAATGCGCTCGAGCGCGTCGCCGAGGCGCGTGCCGTCGATGCCGTTCGTGTTCAGGGCGGCCTCGACCGAAAGGCCGCCGGCGTAGACGAGCGAGCCCATCATGTCCGGCTGATAGCGGATGCCTTCCTCGTTCGTGAAAGCGGCGACCGTGATGGAGCGGCGCGGCAGCATGCGGGCGCGGCGAAACGCGCGCACCACCGCGAGCCCCGCGAGTACGCCATAGCAGCCGTCGAGCGCGCCCGCATTCTTCACGGTATCGATATGCGAGCCCATCATCAGCGGACGCTGCGTACCGTCGTCGGACGCGGCGCGCAGGGTGCCGAAGATATTGCCGATGCGGTCGATGCGAACCTCGAGGTCCAGTTCGCGCATCCACCGAACCACGAGATCGCGCCCGGCCTGTTCGTCGTCGGTGAGGGCGATGCGGGTCCGGCCGCCCGCGTGCGGGTCGGCGCCGATTTCGCCGAGCTCGCGCAGTTGCTGGATCAGCATTTTGCCATCGAGGGTGAGCGTGGTAGCGGTATTCATGCAGTGTCTATCGCATCGGAAAGTGTTTAACGGGCCGGCAATTCGAGCCGCGCGAGCTCCGCGAAATATCGCGCGCCGGTCATCAGGATGTCGTCGTTGAAGTCGTAGCTCGCGTTATGCAGCGGCACACCGCCGCGCTCGGGTGCGTCGCCATTGCCGATAAAGATGAAGTTGCCCGGAACGGCCTGCAGAAAGGCGCCGAAATCCTCGGAGATCATCATCGGCTGGACGTTCGCGTCGACGGCCGATTCCCCGGCGACATGGCGCGCGGCGTTGACCGCGACATCGACGCATTGCGCCGAATTGACCGTCGGCGCGAACTCGTGGGTGTATTCGAAGCTGCACTCGACGCCGTGCGTGGTGCAGATCCCCACGCTGATTTCCCGCATGCGCGTCTCGAGCAGCGTTTGCACGGCTTTCGAATAGCTGCGCGTGTCGCCCTTGATGATCACATTCGACGGAATGACATTGCGAATGCCGTCGGTGATGAACTCCGTGCAGGAGATCACGGCCTGCAGGCTGGGGTCGAGATTGCGCGACACGATCGTTTGCAACGCGAGCACGATCTGCGCGGCGATGACGATGGGATCCACGCCCATATGCGGGCGCGCCGCGTGCGTGCCGCGCCCTTTGATATGGATGACGAAGTTATCTTCGCTCGCCATGATGCCGCCCGCGCGGGTCGCGAAGGTGCCGGCCGGCATGCCCGGCATGTTGTGCGCGCCGAAGATCGCGTCGACGGGAAACCGCTCGAACAGGCCGTCCGCCATCATTGCCTTGGCGCCGCGGCCGTGCTCCTCGGCGGGCTGGAAGATGAAGCGCACGGTGCCGTCGAAATCGCGCCGCTCCGCGAGCAGGCGTGCGGCGCCGAGGATCATCGACATATGGCCGTCGTGGCCGCACGCATGCATCTTGCCCGCGTTGAGCGACGCATGTTCGCGGCCCGGTGCGCATTCGGCGATGTTCAACGCGTCCATGTCGGCGCGCAGGCCGATGACGCGCTGGCCGTTGCCGACCGTGAGGTTCGCCACGAGCCCGGTGCCGCCAATGCCGCGATGGACCTCGAGCCCCAGCGTCTTGAGGATGCCCGCGACGTAGTCGGACGTATTGACTTCCTCGAAGCCGGTTTCCGGACGTTGATGCAAATAACGGCGCCAGCTCTTGAGTTGTCCTTGCAATGTGCTTTCCATGGATTCGTCCTCGTCGATCATCGATACGGGCTTGCTTACCGCACCAGTTGTGCCGTCCATTCGTCGCGGCGCGCCGCTACCGTATCGGCGGGCATGCCAACGAGTTGCGCATAAACACCGGGGGCCGTCGCGCCTTCCGTGCTGATGAGCAGCACGCGCGACCGAGCATCGAGCCGCACCGCATGGGCGAGGGCGGGGTCGCGCAACAGCTTCGCCAGGCCGGCCAGACCGGCGGCGCCGGATTCGCCGGAAACGATCGGCACGTCGTCGCCGGCGCCGGCGGCGAGCGTGCGCATGGCCGCCACCGCGTCTTCGTCCTCGATGAGCATGAAGTCGTCGACGCATGCTTCAAGGATCTTCCATGCGAGCGGGGATGTTTCTCCGCACGCGAGGCCGGCCATCACGGAGTCGACCGACCCCGTGGCTTTCGCGGCGCGTCCCGCGAGCGCGCTTTGATAGAGACAATCGGCCTGGCGCGGTTCGACCACGATGAAGCGCGGACGATTCGCGCCATGATGCTCCCACAGGTAGCTGGCCACGCCGGCGGCGAGGCCGCCCACGCCGCCTTGCAGGAAGACGTGAGTGAAAGCGGGCGCGCCGGACGCTGCAGCGGATTGCTCGATGATTTCCGCCGCGATCGTGCCGTATCCCTGCATGACGTCGCGCGGAATCGCTTCATAGCCTTCGTATGAAGTATCGGAAACGACGTGCCAGCCATTGGTTTTCGCGAGCTGCGCCGCATGCTCGACCGACTCGTCGTAATTGCCCGCGATACGCACGATGCGTGCGCCATAGGCGGCAATGGCCTGCTCGCGTTCCGCGCTCACGTTCGCATGCAGGACGATCACGCAGTGGCATCCGATCGACTGGGCCGCGGCGGCAAGGGCTTTGCCATGGTTGCCGTCGGTGGCGCTGATGACCGTGAGGTTCGACACCAGCTCGCGATTGCGGCCCTGGATCAACGCCTTCGGATCGAGGTCGTGGGTGGGCCAGAGGCGCAGGATCAGCCGCATCAACGCAATGGGCGCGCCGAGCGCCTTGAAGCTGCCAAGCGGGGAGCGCAGCGATTCGTCTTTTACAGCGAGGCGCGCAATGCCGAGTTGCGCGGCAGCGTGGGGCAGCTCCCGGAGCGGAGTGGGCTCGGGGCTGATCAAATCCCAATTGGACAGCCAGGCGCGGCTTTCCTCGCCGGCTTCGACGTTCAGGATGGTGCGAAGCGTCTCGGGATAAGGGCTGCGGGTGGCGCGCGGATTGGCAATCAGCATGTGACGGTGCTCCTGGGCCGGGGCGGCCCCGATGGTTTGAACTGGCGGCGCGAACGCCGCCGACCCAGAGATGATATTGCGCAGGCAGCGCGAAAAAGTCTCATAATTGCGCCTGCGCACGCAAAAAAATATCGTTCTTCCAGACCACAGCGGATCTCAGCTAAATGGCGACAAATCTCGACTCCTTCGACTGCAAGCTGCTGATGGAAGTGCAGCGCGACGCGCAGATTCCGCAGAACGAGCTGGGCGCGCGCGTGAACCTCTCGACTGCCGCGGTGAATCGCCGGCTGCGGCGCCTCGCCGACGAAGGCGTGATCGATCACTACGCCGCGATCGTGTCGCCCGAAAAGGTGGACCATCCCATCACGATCGTCGTGACCGTCGAAGTGGAGAGCGAGCAGATCGATCTGCTCGACGCCATGAAGCGCACGTTTGCGCAATGCCCGCAGATTCAGCAGTGCTATTACGTGGCGGGCGAATGGGACTTCGTGCTGATTCTGGCGGTGCGCAATATGGATCAATACACCGAGCTCACGCGTCAGCTGTTCTTTTCCAACAACAATGTGAAGCGTTTTAAAACGCTCGTCAGCATGAGCCGCGTGAAGGTCGGGCTCGAAGTGCCGGTCACGCCGGACGAAGACTGAGCACTTGCCGCGCTGTCCGCGAGCCGCGCTCAAACCTGCGGGATTGGAGCTATTCAGTTTCCCACTGGCAGGCAGATGAATATTTAATTTCCAGCCGTTCGCGCAAACACGTACCTTTTCGATGGGACGAACGATACGGCCGGCTGCCCGCGCGCCGGAACGCATTCAATGGATCATTCCGAAAGACCGATGCTCAGGACACCGCCGCCTCCGGCTGAAGCGGCAGAAGGGGGGGTGCCGCGCGCGGCCCGCGCGTCGGTCGGCGCGCTGGCCATGCTGGTGCTCGTGGGCCTCAATCTGCGCCCGTTCCTGACGTCGATCGGTCCCGTATTGGATATCGTGCGCCACGATACCGGCCTCGCGTTCCGCTCCGCGGCGTTGCTGACCACGCTGCCGTTCGTGCTGATGGGCGTGATCGCCTGGTTCGGCTTCGGACTGGCGGGGCGCTTTGGCGAACGGCGCTCGCTCGCGGTCTCGCTGTCGCTGCTCGTGGCCGGCTGCGCATTGCGCGGCTGGCTGGACAGCGGAACGAGCCTCATCGTCAGCGCGGGAATCGCGGGCACCGGCGTCGCGATGATCCAGGCGCTGATGCCGGGCGTTACGAAGCACTGGTTCCCCGCTCGCGTGCCGCTCGCGATGGGCCTCTATTCGGCGTCCCTCGTCGGCGGAGGCGCGATCGGCGCCGCCGCGAGCCCGTGGCTCGCGGCTCATGCCGGCTGGCATTTCGCACTCGCGATCTGGGCCGTGCCGGCCCTTTGCGTGCTCGCACTGTGGCTGACGAGCGCACCGCGCGACACGGCCGCCATCGCCGGCAAACCGCCGTCGGTTGCGCGCTTCGCCCGCAATCCGCGCGCGTGGCAGCTCGCTGCGTATTTCGGTCTCGCGAACAGCGGCTTTTCGAGCCTCGTGACCTGGCTGCCGTCCTTTTATCGCCAATTGGGAACGAGCCCGCAGGCAAGCGGCAACCTGCTCGCGTGGATGGCCGTGTGCCAGGCGACGTCGGCATTCGTGATGCCGATGCTCGCGCGCCGCTCCGACGACCGGCGTTCCGTTCTGTGGCTGACGATGGGGCTCCAGAGCGCGGGCTTCGCCGGCCTCGCGATGCTTCCGGGTTTCTCGCCGCTGCTATGGGTTGCGTGCGCGGGACTGGGCTTGGGCGGCTTCTTCTCGCTGAGCCTGATCGTGACGCTCGACCATCTGCACGATGCGCGGCACGCGGGCGCACTGGCGGCCTTCGTGCAGGGCGTGGGCTTTCTGATCGCCGCCTGCGGGCCCTGGCTGGTCGGCTGGCTGCGCGACGCCGGCGCCAGCTTTACGACCGCATGGCTGATGCATCTCGCCATCGTCTTCTTGATGGCCGGGCTGACCGCCGTTTTCTCGCCCGCGAGCTACGGGCGCAGCATGAAAGGCATGGGCGCGACGGCGGCCTGCCGTCGATCGGAACATCAAAACACTCACTGAGCGCTTTACCTTCCGCCTTACACCTTGCGCAGCGTCTCGATCGTCAGTTCGCGAAACCAGCGGTTGCCTTCGTCGTTATCGAAAGTCTCATGCCAATGCACGGTGACTTCCACGCTTGGCATTGCCACCGGCAGATCGTAGATGACGAATTGATCGTGCTCGTTGAAGAAGTGCGCGACGCGGCGCGGCAAGGTCACCATCCAGTCGGTGCGCCGCAGAATTTGCGGCACGACCGAAAAATGCGGCACGCTTAGCGCAATCTTGCGGTCGAGCCCCGCCGCACGCAGCGAGTCGTTGATGGTGCGGTGGCTGCTCTCGCTCGATACCACCGTGATGTGCTGCATATCCAGAAAGCGCTCGCGCGACATGCGCCGCGCGGGCAGTCCCGCGCGCCGGCGCGTCATGCACACATAGGGTTCGTCGAAGAGCAGGGCGCAATGCGTATGCGGCTTGAGCGCAGGCAGATTGCCGATGGCGAGATCGAGCTGCCCGAGGCGCAACTGCTCGGTCACGTCGGCCACGGGTGTCTGGCGTGCTTCGAGCTTCACGTGCGGCGCCACGCGCTGGAGCATTTCGCACAGCGGCGGCAGGAAGAACTGCTCGCCCGCATCGGTCATCGAAAGGTGGAATTCGCGCGAGCTCGTGGCCGGATCGAACGGCTCGCCGTGGCGCAGCGCCTCGCGTATCGATGCAATCGCGCGCCCGAGCGGCAAGGCGAGCTGCTGCGCCGTGGGTGTGGGCAGCATGCCATCAGGAGACCGAACGAAAAGCGGGTCGTCGAACATCGCGCGCAGCCGCCCGAGTGCATAGCTGATGGCTGGCTGTGAAAGGCCAAGGCGCTGGCCCGCGCGCGTGAGACTGCGTTCTTCGAGGATCGCCTGAAACACGCGCACCAGATTCAGGTCGGCTTCATTGAAATCAGCCATATTTATGATGCTGATAATATTGA
>DATEJU010000244.1:0-23882 GCA_035277805.1 Paraburkholderia sp.
GGGGAATGACATCCCGTGTTGGCTTCTTAACCGGATTCCCGAATGTCGTGTTACAGCTGTAATACCCGTGCCCGGATTGCAACACTGATGCAACCATATAACGTTACATTGCATGCAATGCATTGAAACGTTTTGAATTACGCGGAATGCATCTCAATGAAGCGCTGTGAAAAACGGTAGACCGCGACGCCAAAGAGCGCTGTCTCGAGCGAAACGCCAGCAGCTTTGCTATCAAACGGCAGTCGTCAACAGCGACGCGCTCGTTATCCGCCGTGAATTCCTCGATGTGCCGGAATGGCGGCCACGCACCCGTGGATGTCCCGATTGGCATGCCACCGATAAGCGAGCCGATGTCGATCCTGATGGAACGACATCGAAGACAACTGTTTTCCGCATAGCCCTACGCTGTCTCGCTTTAGATGCGAGCGGCGAAAAAACCGGACCTACACCGAAACCGTTGCAACGGAGAATGTCATGACGAAACTGAAATGGTTGCCTGCCCTGCTTGTCGCACTCGCGGCGACCAATGCGCACGCACATACTACGCTGATTAACAACCAACTACACGTCGACGGCCAGCGATTCTTCATCAGGGGCATGGTCTACTCGCCTGAGCCTCGTGGCTGGACCACGGAGAACCGGGCCGACGGAGGCACGCCCTTTCAGATCGCAGGCAAGCCATACGTCTGGCTTTGCTCGGGTACCCACGCCCAGAGCCTGGACTCGAATAGCTGGAGCTCCAGTTGTTACGATGACGACTTGACCGGCAAGCTGAAGTCGAGCGCCGACGGCGTCAACGACCGATACAATCAGGCGCTTGAAAAGCGCTGGAAGCTCGACCTCGATGACATGCAGAAGATGGGTGTCAACACACTGCGCCTGTACAACATCAATAACCACCTGAAGACCCATACTGCATTCCTCGACGAGTTGAATCACCGGCATATGAAGGTGATCTATCCCGTGCTGACGGATTACGCATCGAAGCAGAACCTCAATACGGTACGCACGATCGTCACGGATATCGTGAAGGAGACCTGCAATAAGCCGGCTGTTATTGCCTACACGGTCGGCAACGAATTCGACGTCGATATCCTGGAAAACCCCAATGGGCCGCGGGCGCAAGCCGTGAAGACAGCGGCCCAGATCGTCCATGGCCTTTGCCCGGGTCCACTGACGACCTACGCGGCAGTTGACAACCCGGCAGCCTGGGCACTGAATGCCCACGGCGAGAGCCGTCTCATGACGGCACTTGGCCCCGCCAACATCGACATCATTACCATTAACGCCGGCTATCGCGGCGATGCGTCTCAACCTGGGCCCAGGGGCGCATGGGACAGGCTGTTCGATGATGCCCAGAAGCTCACGGCACGATACAACAAGCCCTTCCTGATCGGGGAGGTTGGCGCGCACGACGACGAGGACAGCCGGTACGGCCGCCAGTGGTACAACCATGTCTGGAGCTTGATCCTGAAACGTTCGGACGCCGCGTCCAACCTGGGTGCGGTCTATTTCGAATACAACGACGAACCCATGAAGAAGTCGGTCTCGGAGACCGCATCGACGCCTCCGGGCAAGAGGTCGCACGACAAGTACATGGGTGTCACAACGGCGGCGTGGCCCCGCAGCGGCAGTGACCCCCTGGACTTCCACGTGAGCGCGGATCTGCCCAACATACCGAAGACGGCGAACTACAAGGGCATCCCCGCGTTCCAGGACGGCAACCGCCAGATCGTCTTTTACGACAACACGTCCGTTGGCGCGGGGCGCTATGAGATGTTCGTGAATGACGAAAAGGGCATTGGAGCCTGCAGCTACAAGGCATCGCCATCGCCGCACCAGATCAACCCGCAGTGCGCTGCGGCCGCGCGCTGACGGCTGGGCCTGGTTCAACGAGGCTGAGGAGCGGCGACGATGGCGTCCACCTGAACCGGACTGGGCGCCAGACGTTGGGCGGTGGACGACCATGCCTGGCTGACCCAGGCCCTGTATGCTCCACCGCCTGAACAAGCCGGCACCTTCTAAATGGGTACGCATCTACAGATGTCGCTTGCTGGCCGTTCGGCGCCCCTCATCCGCCCACGTCACACGATACATTGCACCGCGCAAGACGAAACCAACCACGAAATGCGAATAACCCCTTCAAATATGAGAGTCATATCGGCCGCCCCCCGGCCCGACTTGGATTGTGATACGCGGCACTTATAAAAACGGAGCTTGACCACGTTTTGCCGTATCTGGACGTGTCAGATAAAAGGCTCCGGCAAATGTTTTGCGAGGTCCCATGAAGAAGATTGTCCTTGCCCTCTCTTTCTCCTTACCTTAAAGTAAGGAGCATTGGAGGTGTCACTATGACAGCAGCAACTATCACATCGAAGGGCCAGGTCACGATCCCTGTGGACGTGCGCAATCACCTTGGCCTGGGGTCGGGCGACCGGATCGAGTTCAGCTTCAACGAGACGACGGGCCGGTATGAGGTTTATCCCGCTACGCGCTCGCTCGCATTGCTCAAGGGAGTCGTGAAGAAACCCGCGAATCCCGTGTCAATTGAGGACATGAACCGGGCCATTGCCGAGCAGGGAGCGTCAGCGCGATGATCGGACTGGATACGAACGTGCTAGTCCGCTATTTCGCCCAGGACGATGCTGTGCAGTCGAAGAAGGCTACCGCGCTGATGGAGTCCCTGTCAGCGGAGCGTCCGGGGTACGTTTCACAGGTTGCGCTGATCGAGGTCGTGTGGGTTCTTGGGCGTTGCTACGGCGTGGAGCGCGAGCAGATAAAAGACATTATCGACTCGATGATCGGCACGAAGGAACTGGCCGTTGAAGGGGCTGACACGGTGCGAAAAGCACTTCGCGTTTTCGCGGCTTCGGCAAAGGCCGATTTCGCGGACTGCCTGATTGAGCGTTCGGGGTATGCCGCCGAGTGCGAGTACACGGCGACTTTCGACGTCAACGCGTCGAAGGCCGCAGGGATGCAGTTGATTAAATAACCGGGAAGTATTTTTGGAGCAGTCGATGGCAGAGAAAATCGAGCCGTTCAAATTTAGCCCTCACGCGGGCGACGTAGGCCACACCATTTCTGCGCCAAAAAAAAACCGTAACGAAAACCTCACCACCTATCACTTTGCGCCGAGCAGAAGAACGGCGGCACAGGGGCACCACTTCGGGCGCGGCGGATCAGCAATCGCAAGCCGCGCTTGAACCATGAGAGCGCACTTCGGGCGGCTACCTTGAACATTCCGGCATGGGTGTTCCGCGCAAAATTGTGAAATGTATGCGAGAACACAATGGGACCGAACCAGAACTGGTCGAGGATGGAGAACGCTTCACTGTTCGACTTCTCCGGTGATCCGGGCGACCGGTGAGCGGTACGGGATGTGGATGTGTGTGCGATAGCGAGCAAGTAGCAGCGAGCCAAAAATTTGCCGAGATTCGGATAGTGCTATGGCGCGCTCAATTTGAGGTCGAACAGGGAGGCATCTTGAGCGCGCCGTAACACCGGGGCAGCAACTGGGACCGATTACGCCCCGATCAACTTGATGGGGCAATCGACAACTGTACTTCCACGACTCGTTGGCGATCCAGCTCAGGCCAATGCCCAGCCCGGTCAGGATGCCCGGCACGATCCAGAGCGGCCACGACAACCAGGCGATGGAGGAAAACGCGACGATACTGGCCGCGAGGCCGAGCGATACCGTTCGCCTTGCGCCGATGCGAGCAACTAGCACCGGGGCCGCCGCCAGACCCGCGAGCATGCCAGCCCATTGCGACGCGGCGAAGAGGCCGGCGCACTGCGCGTCGAGGCCTTGATGAGCGAGCCAGACCGGCAGCACGATGAAGCCAATGCCGAACCGCCCGATCTGCGCGAGCATTGACACGGCGGTCAGTGCGGCGATGGCTGACCAAGGCCCCCTGCTGAAGGTTTCATGGCGCACTCCGGGCCGGCGTGGGTAGCCCCTCTTCGCGGCATTCGATCGGGCAGCCTGCCTTGAGGCATGGCCCGTCGTCGCAAAAGCGACATAGCTGCATCGCTTGGGCAGGGTCGCGCGTCTCGTGCCAGAGCATCTTGATCATCAGGTCTTTGAGCACTCGGCGCTCATCGCTGTCGAGATGGCCCACGATGCGCATCAGGATATTTTCGCGCGCGCTCTGCAAGCGTTTTACTTCCTGTCGGCCGCTGGCAGTCAGCGCGAGCGCAACGGAACGTTTATCGACACCGGTTCGCTTCTCAACGAGGCCGGCATCGACCAGGCCGGCTGTGGCGCGCACAGCTGCGGGATGCGATAGTGCGACGGTATCGCGCAATAGTTCGATAGATGCGTCTGGATATTGGCCGATTGCATTGAGCATCGCCCGCGCAGTGGGGCCAGCGAGAGCTGGAAGGGAGTGCAGCGCGAACATCTCGTCCGTGACGAGCACGGCGAGTGTGCCGAGTAGATTTTCCGTACGCTGTGTCACAGGGCACCCCAAATACATGCATCATGCACATATGCGGTCTGCACATATTTGGGTGAAAACGCAAGTGCGGCAAGTTCAGATACAGGCAACTGCGCGTCCGCGCACCGAATGACTGTTGACCGCTGTGGGACCGCCATCTGGACGATCGACGAGCAGTATCGGCGATTGGCCATTCCTGGCCGGTATCCAGTCACTCACTGGTTGCGATGGCAAGTCTTGCGCGCCTGACATTTAGCCTGTCGGGGCATGAAATTTGCTCACTGCACGTCAACCGCGATCATTGATCTCGTGGCGCGTCAACTCAGAGGGGGCAAAACCATGTTCCAACAAGTCCTCAATCCGACCGGCAATCTGTTCGTGTCCTGGTTGCTGGCGCTGGTGCCGGTGGTCGTTCTCCTTGTACTGCTCGCAGTCTTCAAGCTTTCCGCCTGGCTTTCCGTACTGATTGGTGCAATCGTCACATTTATCCTGGCCGCGGCCGTCTGGGGCATGCCGGTGGGTACAGGCGTCAAAGCTTACATGTATGGTTCGCTAACCGGCGTCTGGGCGGTCGACTGGATTACGTTCTGGGGCGTCATGCTGTTCAACTCGCTGACGCTCACGGGCGTGTTCGATGATTTCCGGCGTTGGCTGACCGCCCAGGGCACCGCGGACATCAGGGTGCAGACAATCATGTTCGCCTGGGCTTTCGGCGCGTTGCTCGAAGGGTTGGTCGGATTCGGCTACCCGTGGGCGTTCGTGGCGCCGATCCTGATCGCCGTGGGCATTCCGGATCTCGATGCGATCCGCGTTGCAGCGATCGCCAACAATGCGCCTGTTTCCTATGGTGCGCTCGGGGTCCCGATCATTGCGCTGGCGGCCGTGACCGGCCTGCCGGTGCTCGCGCTTTCCGCTTCGGTTGCGCATATCGTGGCGGTACTCGCACTCCTTCCGCCCTGGGTGTTGATCTATCTGGTCTCGGGCCGTGCCGGCCTGCGCGACGGCTGGCCGCTTGCCGTGGTCGGCTCGCTTGCCTACATCGCCGGCCAGTATCCGGTCGCCGTTTTCCTGGGCCCGTACCTGCCCGACGTGACCGGTTCGATCGTCTGCTTCGCCGCACTGCTCGTGCTGCTCAAGTTCTGGCGCCCGAAACAGATGCTGGGCTATGGCGGAATTCCGATCGATGCGCCAGCGGCCGGACTCGGCCATGCGTCGCACGGACTGACGCGCTCGCAGGTGCTGCGCGCCTGGCTGCCCTTTATCGTGCTGATCGTTGTCGTGGTGCTGTGGACCGGCCCATGGTCGCCACTGCCTAAAATCGTCTGGATCAAGCTCTCCGTATCGGCACTCTCGTCGATTCACGAGGGCTCCAAGGTAGGCGCCGTGTTTTCCTTCGCGCCCTTTATCGGCGGCACCGCGATCTTCATTGCGTGGCTGATCACGTCGCTGTTGATCGGCATGAAGCCCGCGCAGTATGCGCAAGCATTCCAGCGCACCTGGCATCAGATGTGGGGGGCCTTCCTTGTCGGCGTCTTCATCTTCGGCCTTGCATACGTCTTCAACTTTTCGGGCATGGCTGGCTCCCTCGCCGAAGGCTTCTCGAAGATCGGCATTGCCTTCATCATCGTTGCGCCGATTCTCGGCTGGATCGGCGTGGCGCTGTCGGGCAGCAATACGTCGACCAATGCGATGTTCGGCTTCTTCCAGGTCACGGTAGGCCGTTTGCTCGGGTTCCCGACGCTGCTGCTGCCGTCGCTCAACTCCCTTGGCGCGGAGGTAGGCAAGCCCGTCGCGCCGCAGACGGCGAGCGTGGGCGTGTCGACGAGCCGCTTCGTGCGCAATGAAGGTGAGGTCATTCGCCACAACATGGGGTGGACATTCATCTTGCTGGTCTATCTGATCATCATCGGCGTGGGCTTCTATTTTCTGGCGCCGGGATTGATGACGTTGGCCTCGGCCGGCTGAGAGACTGGCTTTATGGCGGTACCCGAGAGCGAGCTTTCGGGTACCCACGCCAACGCGGCACGCCTGAAAGTGATCGCTGGCTGGCGCTATACAGCCGAAATTGTGAGTAATCCTCAGCCTTCCATGGCGACTAGCAAAACGTCAGGTATGCCAATGATTTTCCATGCACACCGCACCACGAGTGTGTGACGAATTTGACCCGCGCCCCGGGGACCATCGCATTTGTTGCCAGTGATTCAAGCGCGAACTCAACACTCGGTTCCCGACGGAGAGACCCGACAAGGTGAACAAGCTCCAGGATATACGCTCGTCCCATCACGACAGGAAATCTGTGCGCCGACGGCATCGGTCGAGGTAGTTGCAGCCCGCGCGAACGCGGAGCCAACTGCGAGCTTACGCTTGTGTTTGGATGCTTGTGCGGGGCGGGAAATAGGTAATCGCGCACGCACGGCGGTTTATTGCGAACATCATGAATGCGATTCATTGCCAGTTGTTACGAATTGACGCATTTCTTACGGTGCGTTTCAAGGTCCCCGGTACACCTCCCCAAACGTAGCGCTATGCTTCGCTCACCAAGAAAAAACATGGTTGGGGGTGGAAAATGAAAAATGCGTGGAAAACGCTCGCCTGTGCGGCGATGGCGTCAGCCTGGCTTGTGGCATGCGGTGGCGGAGGCGGCAGCGATACCAGTACGCCGACCGGTACGCTCAAGGTCTCGATGACCGACGCGCCTGCTTGCGGTTACAACAATGTCTACGTGACGGTGACGAAAGTCCGCGTCAATGCCAGCGCGAACGCGGGCGACAACGATGCGGGCTGGGTTGACATCAACCTCGCCAATCCGCAGAAGCTCGATCTGCTCTCGCTTTCCAATGGCGTGCTCGCGGATCTCGGGCAGACGGCCCTTCCGGCCGGACAGTACCAGCAAATCCGTCTCGTGCTTGCGCAGAACACCGGCAACACACTCTCCAACTCGATCATCCCGACGGGCGGCAGCGAGCAGCCGCTTGATACCCCGAGTGCCACACAAAGCGGCTACAAGATCATCCGGCCGTTCACGGTACAGGCCAACACACTGGTGGATCTCGTGCTCGACTTCAATGCGTGCAAGTCGATCGTTCAGCACGGCAACGGTTCCTATGCGCTCAAGCCTGTGGTGACCGCGACACCGACTGTGGTGAGCGGTGCGATTGCGGGCTATGTTGCGCCGAATGACGTGGGCGCAACGGTCTACGCCGAGCAGAATGGCCAGGTTGTGAAGGGCACTGTCACGGACAGCGGGGGTCAGTTCGTGCTCTCGCCACTCGTGCAAAGCTCGACCCAGGGCAACTACGATGTGGTAATCGTCAAGAGCGGGGAGACAACGGGCATCGTGCGCTCGGTGCCGGTGGTCGTCAACACAACGACGGCGCTCTCGACTTCGCAGGTGCCGATCGCCCTGGCTGCCTCTGCCTCGAACTCGGTTAGCGGCACGGTCACCCCCAGCGCGGATGCTGCGGTACGGGCGCTTCAAAGCATCGACTCCGCGTCGTATGAAATCGCGTCGACCAACGCGAATCTCGACACCGGCAGTTACTCACTGACGCTGCCGACCGCCGCGCCCATGGTCGGCACGTATTCGGGTTCGCTTCCGGTTGCACTGACGGCAGCGCCGGCTGCGGCGGGACAGTATGGTATCGAAGCCGATGCGGCGAGCGGCGCGACGCAGTCGTCGACCGTCAACATCGGCGCAGGCAGCCAGTCAAACGTCAACTTCTCCTTCTAAACATTATCATGCTGGCCGGAACGGGCACGTAGCCCTTCCGGGCCGGGGGAAAAAGATGAGAAGAATATTGTTGGTGGCTTCCGTGGTCGCTGGTGTATTGAGTGGATGCGCGGTGTACCTGCCAGATGCGGGCCCGCAAGGCGGACCAGGCAATGGGTTCTGTCCGCCCGGGCAGGCCAAGAAAGGAAACTGCTGACGCAGAAGCCGATTGATTGGGTGTACGCGGTACAGCCGGGCTTGTCACGTCGCGTACGGCTGAACTGCCGACAGGTGGTGTCCGATAGCGGCGCATCACGCTGAGCCGACCGCCGACACCGATTCAGCGCCTGTATGGGCTGGATCGGACGCGGGCGGGTCTGTTCAGGCGTCGAGCCGATGCGCTGAAGTGCGGACATCGACCATCGGCTAACGCTCCCGGTTCGCTTGCATACCCGGCCCGAGGTCGCAAAACTGTGGCGCCGGTCGCGCTTGCTCTGGCGCCCTACGACATTGCGTCAATATCGGTTCCTTAAATTTTGACATCCGATAGATATTGTTTTCGATCTCGGATCAAAACGCTGGAGACGCCTTTCAACGACACGCAACATTCCAGACGCGCAAAGGGACGCGGGGACATCCCTGCGAAAGCGTTCTTTTTATTTTGCTCATCATCTGGCCACCCATCGCCCGCTCCCACCACGACCGATGTTTGCGCAAAGCGCGGCAACGCCGCTCAACTGCGTGCCGGCGCTCCGATGCACGCAGCCGAGCCCGGCATCGGACCGACGGACGAGCCGGCGTGTTCCACAATCGGTGCGCTACCGTGAATCAACTCGGCGCACAGCCACTCTTCGAGATCGTCCATCACGGCATTGCGCGCCTCGCGCGTGAAGAGCGCGTGATCGAGACGCGGCAGCGTCATCGCGCGCACGTTCGCCACCGCGCGCAAGGCGGCGAACGAAGCGCCAAGCTGCAGACGCGCCTCTTCGAGCCCGCTGTCGAATTCGCCGTACACGAGCCGCAGGTGCACTTTTTTTGCATCGATGCCGCGCAGGAGCGTGCGCGCCTCGTTGGCCGCAACGGGCCGCCCCGTCTTGCGCTCGATCGCACGGGCGAGCGCGAACACCGCGTGACGCAGACTGCGTTTCGCGAGCACGGCGGCGATCCGCAGCGGATTGCTGTCGGTGCGCCCACGCAGCGCGCGCTTCCATTTCTCGGCGCTGAACGCCGCGCGCAGGTAGGTCTTCGACGAAACGACGCGCTGCTCGCCCGGCGAGCGCGCCGCGCCATCCCACGTGAACTTCTGCAGATTCACGCCATACGCGGCCACCACGTTCGGATGGAGCGCACACACGTGCAGGCTCACGAACGCGCCGCCGCAGACCCCGAAGGCGACCACGCGCGCATGGCCGCGCGCGACGAGCCAGTCGGTGCCACTGGCCGCGTCGTCGCGCAGCGCTGTCGAATAGAGCCAGTCGAGCGTGACCTCGGGCGCCGACGGCTGCGCGTCGCCCAGGCCGCCGACGTCCATGCGCAGCGAGGCCACGCCCTGCCGAGCGAGCCGCCGCGCGAGCAGCACGGCGATGCGGCCGTCGCCGATGTGATGCGCCGCGCCGGTGTTGATGAGCAGCACGGCGGGCGCGTCCGGCTGCGGCACGTCGGGCTCGCAGTGAATGCCGAAGCAATGGCCGAAGCGCACGGGCCGCTCGGTCGCGCGATAGCGCGCAAGCCGCAGATACGGCTGCGGGTCGATCGTGACGGCCGTGTCGGCCGTGACGTTCGGGGCGAGGCGCGCGTGCGGTGCGATGGCGGGCCGCGCGGCCTCGCCGGTGGCGTGGATAGCGGTGTCGGTGGCAGCAGCGGCGCGTTCCGCGTTCCCGTCAAGCCAGGCGCTCACGCGCGCGAACGCCTCGACGGGCTCCGCGCTATAGAGCGCTTCCAGCATAAAACGGTCGGACTCCTCAAAACTGCCCTGCTCGACCTGCACGCCGTGTTGCGCGTAATGCGCGGAGAGCGAGGCCGCGAGATTCGTGCCGCTCGAATCGAGCAGCAGCACGCGCGGCGCGGGCGAGCGCGTGTCGCGCATCAGATCGATGGCCGAGAGCGCGGCGATGTCGTCGCCGTGCAGGCCGAAGCCGAAAGCCTCCACGTAAGCCGCGTCGTCGGCGATGGGGACCGCGCCCATGCCCGCCGACGTGCTCAGCCAGCCCTGCCGGTGCGCCCGCAGCTCGCGGATATAGCGGCGCCCGGTGACCGGCGGCGCGAGCAGCACGAGAGCGTCCACTCCGGGAGCGTCCATCGCACGCAGCCGCTCGGCCGCCAGCGCGGCAAGCGTGGCGCCCAGGCGCAAGCCCACCAGCGCCACGCGCGTCACGCCCGTCCACGCCCGTAAATGCCGCACTGCAGCGCCCACGCTCGCGAGCCACGCCTCGACGCGACCGGGGTCGTCCTCCTCGCCGTCGGCGTCGCCGGTGCCCGGATAGTCGAAGCGCAGCACGGGCATGCCGGCCGCCGCGAGCCGCTCGGCCAGCTTGCGCCAGCCGCGGTGCGTGCACAGCGCGTCATAGCCGAACGGATTGCACAGCACCACCCCCATGCAGCCTTCGGCCGGATGCAGCCAGCCGAAGGCGCCGTCGAAAACGACAGGGATCATGGAATGCCTCCTCCTTCAATGTCTGACCGCACACTCGCCCCCCGTGCGGACGCTGCACCGGCCTGCGGAGCACATCGCGCTCGCCGCCCGCGCGCGGCACCCGTCCTGCGTCCGTGGACTGCCGCGCCGAGCGGCGGTGTAAGGCAAATTTAATTTTTGGCGCGTCGCGGCTCCGTGCGCCGACGCACAAACGCGCACGCATGTCTCGTCCAGAATGGGCGGGACGCGCGCTTTTCGATCGAGGGGCGAGGAGCGGGCGGCGAAGACACTCGCACCCGCACGCGAGCGCCTGCACGACGACCACACCATGACCGCCAAGCCCAGTCTCCAATCGAGTCACAAGCCGAGCCACAAGCCGAGTCTGAAGCGCAGCGCGACGCTCAACTTCGTCGGCAGCATCCTGCCGATGTTCGTCGCGCTCGTGACGACGCCCATCTATCTCCAGCACATCGGCGCGGCACGCTACGGCGTGCTCGCCATCGTCTGGATGGTTCAGGGCTATTTCGGCTTTCTCGATCTTGGGCTGTCTTCCGCAACGTCCAACCGCATCGCCCAGCTCTCCGATGCGCCGCACCGCGAGCGCGAATCGGTCCTGTGGACGGCGCTGATCCTGAACGCCGCGCTGGGCGTGGCGGGCGGCGCCATCCTCTACGCGCTCATGCACGTGCTGCTCGGGTACTTCGACATGGGCCCGGCGCTGCGCGCCGAACTGCTGCCCGCGCTGCCCTGCGTGGCTTGCCTCGTGCCGCTCTCGAACCTCATCAGCGTGTTCAACGGCGCGCTCACGGGGCGCGAGCGCTTTGGCGCGCTCAACGCCGTGCAGCTCCCCGTCACGCTCCTGTATCAGCTCGTGCCGCTTGGCGCGGCGCTCGTATTCGGGCCGAGCCTGCGCTATCTCGTGTACGGCACGCTCGCGGCCGGCGTCGCCGCGCTGGTGCTGAACGCGCTGGCGGTCTGGCGCGTCTTTCCGCTGCGCCTCGCGGGCGGCCCGCGCCGCGAGCTGGTCGGCAAGCTGTTCTCCTACGGCGCGTGGATCAGCGTGACGAGCCTCGCGCAGCCGCTGCTGGAGACCGCCGACCGCCTCATGATCGGCAACGCGCTCGGGCCGCAGGCCGTCGCATATTACCAGGTGCCGTTCAATCTCGCTGCCCGCGTGCGGCTCTTTCCGGCTGTGATCTCGCGCACGCTGTTCCCGCGCCTGTCGTCGCTCGAAGCCGCCAACGCCGCGGAGCTATCGGCCAGCGCCATCCGCGGCCTCGCCGCCGCGCTCACGCCGATGACCGTGTTCGGCATGTACCTCATGCACCCGTTTCTCTCGCTGTGGGTCGGCCAGGAGTTCGCCTCGCGCGCGACTTCCGTGGGCGAGACGATCCTCGTGGGCATCTGGATCAACGCGCTCGCGACCATCGCCGCCTGCCACCTGCAGGCGACGGGGCGCCCCGGCGTCGTCGCGCGTTATCAGGCCTACGAGATGCTGCCGTTCTTCGCGCTGCTGTGGTGGGCGCTGCATAGCTTCGGCGTGCTGGGCGCCGCGCTCGCCTGGAGCGCGCGGTGCCTGCTCGACGGCGTGCTGCTGTTCCATGCCGCGCGCCTCGATGCGCGCCCGGCGCGCATGCTGATTGCGCCGGCGCTGATCGTTGCCGTGGCGTATGGCGGCACGCTCGCCTTCGCGCCGCTCAGCTGGCCGAGCGTCGCCGCGTGGATCGGCATGACGGGCGTGGCGCTCGCATGGACCGCGCGCACCGAGCCGCAGGCGTGCGCGCGCGTGCTCGGCCTCTTTGCGTCGATGCGCAGCTACACGCGGCGCTGGGCGCAAGGTCACTGAGCGCGAGATGACGATGGAGCTCCCGGCGTCGATCCGTCTCGCAGCGCGCCTTGCAGGAGGCGGGCCTTGCATGCGATGGAGCGCATGGCGCCCTCGCGGGATGTTGCGTATTGGTGCGGCGCGCTCTGTTGCGATACTCGCCGATGTAGCGCGTGCCGTTGCTGCGTTTGCCGATGTAGCGCGTGCCCGCGTGGCGCGCTCTGTTGCCGTGCGTTCTGCTGCAGCACTTGCTGATCTAGCGCATGCCGTTGCGATGCTTGCATGGTCCCGCGCCGCGCTGTCTTGCGCGCTTGCGTTCGCGTTACTCGCGCCGCCGTTCGTGCCGCAAGCGCACGCGGCAGATGCCGCAAAAACCGCACAGAACGCCCCTGCCCCGCCCACCGCGCGCGCCGCATGCTCCACGCGCACCCTGAGCGCCGACGCGTTTCTCGACAGCATCGCGGTCAACACCCACATCGACTACACGGACGGGGCCTACGCCGACGTGCGCAACGTCGCGAAGGATCTTGCCTGGATCGGCGTGCATTACGTGCGCGAGGGCACGCCCGGCACGTCGGCGCCGCTCTCGAGCTACGTCTGGCTCGCGCAGCAGGGCGTGAAGTTCAACTTCGTGATACGCAGCAACGTCGCCGATTCGCTGCAGCAGCTCGATCGCTTTGCCGCCGCCGCGCCGCCGGGCAGCGTCGTCGCCGTGGAGGGCTTCAACGAGATCGACAACTTCCCCGTGCGCTACAACGGGCTCGCGGGAGACGCGGCCGGCCTTGCCGCGCAGCAGGCGATCCATGCACACGTGCACGGCAGCGCGAGTCTGCCGGGCGTGCCGGTGTACGACCTCACCGGCTACGATCTCACGCGCGTCTCCACGCGCGCGGGCGCCGCCGACTTCGCCAATCAGCACGTCTATCCGCAGAACGGCGAACAGCCCGGATACAACGCCAACGGCGACACGTGGATGGCATGGGCCATCGACGGCCTGCGCAAATACGACCGGCCGTTCGTGGTGACCGAATTCGGCTACTTCACGATTCCGCAGGCGGGGTGGATTCGCATCGGCGTGGACGAGGCGACCCAGGCCAAGGGCGTGCTCAACGGCCTGTTCGACGCCGCGAGCCTGGGTGTCGCGCGCACCTACCTCTACGAGCTGCTCGACGAGAAACCCGATCCTCAGAACGCGAACGGCGAGATGCACTTCGGTCTCTTCAGGAACGACCAGTCGCCCAAGCCCTCGGCCAGCGCGATACGCAATCTCACGGCGATCCTGCGCGCGAATGCGCCTTCCGCGGGACCCGTCAATACGCCAGGCACGCCGCCGGATGCTTCGTTATCCTGCTCATTGCGCGGAATGCCGGTGTCGGGCCGCAGCCTGCTGTTGACGAAGGGCGACGGCCGCTATCTGCTCGCGCTCTGGAATGAAGTGCCCTTCTGGGACCGGGCGACGGGCAAGCCGCTGAACGCGGCAAGCGCGAAGGTTCAGGTGGAATTCGGCACAACCGCGAGCCGCGTCGCCCTCTACGACCCGACCGTTTCTGCCGATCCGCTCGCGAGCCACGCCGATGTGCGGCAACTGGCCGTGGACGTGCCCGATCACGTCGTCCTGCTCGAGGTCACGCGCGCGGGCACGCCGGGAAGCTGAACGCCCGACGCACCGCTCGCGCATCAAGCGCGCTTCACTTGCCTCGCATCACTTGTCGCGGGTCACTTCCTTTTTAGCCACGCGCGCAGCGCAAAAAAAGGCCGATACACGCACGGGCACGCGGCATACAGAAACATGCGCCATTTGAAGCCGGCCTTCACGTGCGGCGTGCGCAGCAGCAAGCCCAGCCTGGCGCCCAAACCCGGCGCCGCGAACACGTCGCGCGCATAGCGCTCGCGCGCGAGCTTGGGCACGAGCAGCGCGCGCATCGGCTCGCCGACGCCCGCGATCTGCGCATCGCGCTGAAACTGCTCCGACTCGACGAGCCCGAAGGCCGTCGTGAGCTTCACGCGCGCGATGAACTGCTCGACGGTGCGAAAGCGCTTCTTGCCCGAGAGCCCGCCGCGCCGGTAGCGCACGAGCGGCTCGCGCAGGCTGTACGCCCCGCCCGACATGACCGCGCGAAACGTCATGATCTGGTCTTCGGCCATCGCGCCCGGCAGCATCGGGCCGAAGCGCTCGAACAGGCGCCGCGACCACGCGTGCGAGGCGCCCACCACCCACGGGCGCTCGCGCGCCCAGTCATCGAAATTCTTGTACTTGCCGAGGTCGGTCGGCGCGATACGTCCCGCGTCATGGCCCGCATCGAGGCTCGCCTGAGCGGACACGGACACGGACGCCGACGCGGGCTCGAGCTCCACGAGGTCAGAGGCGATGAGGTCCACGCGCCGCGCGAGCGCGTTCCAGCAATCGACGAGCCGCGCGCAGCGCTCGGGCACCGAGACGTCGTCGCCGGCGGCGATCACGAGCAAGGCGCCCTGGCTCATGGCGGCAAGCTGCGAGAGATGCGCGCTGATGCCCGCGTTCTGTTCGTTGCGGTTGAGC
Organism: Paraburkholderia sp.; assembly: GCA_035277805.1. Classification (GTDB taxonomy): domain Bacteria; phylum Pseudomonadota; class Gammaproteobacteria; order Burkholderiales; family Burkholderiaceae; genus Paraburkholderia. The sequence continues at coordinate 15,145 of DATEJU010000244.1, forward strand.
ACGATGCGATGCGGGCCGCGATACTCGCGCACGGACGCTTCGATGGCCGCCCAGGTGCCGTCGGTCGAGCAATCGTCGGAAATCAGGATTTCGAGCGGCGAGTAAGTCTGCGCCAGTGCGCCCGCGATGGCGTCGGCAACCACGCCTGCCTGGTTATAGGCAATGAGCAGCATCGACACAAGCGGGCGCGAAGCGTCGTTCGCGGGAAACGGCTCGGTGCGTTCGGCGGATCCGGAATCCTGAGCGTAATCCTGGGGCATCGGCAATGTTGAGCCCGTGTGCGCGGGCGAATGGGTTTGGCGCAGGGCTTGGGCCTTGAATGGGCTTCCGACCCGGCGCGGGCGCGCCATACTATCACGCGCGCCCGCCGCCGCCGAAGGGCCGCAAACCCGCATGGCGCACGGCCCACAGCGCTTACAGTCCGGCTGCCTGCACCCCGGCGGCGGCGCCCATGGCAAACACGGGCTCGCCTTGCACGGCGCGCGCGATCCACGCCTCGGCGCTCGCGAGATCGATGCCTTGCGCCGCGAACCACGCGTCGTCGTAATACGTCGACCGATAGCGCTCGCCGCTGTCGCACAGGAGGCTCACGATCGAGCCCGACTCGCCGCGCGCCTTCATGCGCTCGGCGAGCCAGAGCACGCCGACGAAGTTGGTGCCCGTCGAGCCGCCCACGCGCTTGCCGAGGCGCCCGGCGAGGTAGCGCATGGCCGCAAAGGAGAGCGCGTCGGGCACCTTCACCATGGCGTCGATGCAGGTGGGAATGAACGAACGCTCCACGCGCGGGCGGCCGATGCCTTCCACGCGCGAGCCGGTCTCGAGCGTGAGCCCCGCCTCGGGCCGGCCCGCCAGCACGCTGCGGAAATAGTCGAAGAACACCGAGATCTCCGGGTCGGCGCAGAGCACGCGCGTCAAGTGCCGCCGGTAGCGCACATAGCGCCCGAGCGTGGCGATGGTGCCGCCGGTGCCGCCGCTCGACACGACCCAGGCGGGCACCGGATGCTCCTCGGCCGCCATCTGCCTGAAGATCGACTCGGCGATGTTGTTGTTGGCGCGCCAGTCGGTCGCGCGCTCGGCATAGGTGAACTGGTCCATGAAGTGGCCGCCCAGCGCCTGCGCGATACGGTGCGACTCCTCGTAGATCTCCGCGGCCTTGCTCACGAGGTGGCAGCGCCCGCCGTAGAACTCGATCTCCTCGATCTTCATGCGCGAGGTGCTGGCCGGGATCACCGCGACGAACGGCAGCCCGAGCAGGCGCGCGAAGTAGGCTTCGGAGATCGCGGTCGAGCCGCTCGACGCCTCGACCACGGTGCTCTTCTCGTTGAGCCAGCCATTGCACAGCGCGTAGAGAAAGAGCGAGCGCGCGAGCCGGTGCTTGAGGCTGCCGGTGGGATGGCTCGACTCGTCCTTCAGATAGAAGCGCAGATCGGGATAGCCCGGCAGGTCGAGCGGCACGAGATGCGTGTCGGCGGAGCGGTTGAAGTCCGCGTCGATCTTGCGGATCGCTTCGCGAACCCAGGCGGAATGGGGCATGGGCGGAATCCGTCGGATGGAGGTCCGGCCATCATGGCACAAGGGCATGCGCGGGGCGCCAAAGATGCGCGCCCGGGCGCAAGCGGACTCAAGCCGCATTCATTCGAGCCGCGTTCGAGCCGCGTTCAAGCCGCACTGGCCGCGCGCCGAAAGCGACACGCCGCCTTTGTATAATTGTGGATTCCCCCTTCTTCTCGCCCTGCGTTCACCTTTCATGCTTAGTTTCGCACTCGGCTTTCTTGTCTCACTGCTGGTCACGCTGCTGATCGTGCGTTATGCGCATCTGCATGAAAGGTTCTCCGTCGACTCCGATCTCGCTGGCGTGCAGAAATTCCACGTGCGCCCCGTGCCGCGCATCGGCGGGACCGGCATCCTCATCGGGCTCGTGATCGGGGCCGCGCAACTGCATTTCACGTATCCGGCCGTCTCGGGCGGCATCCTCGGCATCGTCGCGTGCGGCCTGCCCGCGTTCGCCTCGGGGCTCGTCGAGGACCTGACCAAGAAAGTCTCGCCGCTCGCGCGCCTCATCTGCACCATGGCCGCCGCCGCGCTCGCGTACTTCGTGCTCGGCATCGCCGTGACGCGCATCAGCGTGCCGCCGCTCGACTTCCTGCTCTCCTACGCGGCGATCTCGTGCGTCATCACCGTGCTGGCCGTGGCGGCGCTCGCCAACGCGATCAATATCATCGACGGCTTCAACGGCCTCGCCTCGATGGTCGCGTTCATGATGTTCGCCTCGCTCGCCTACGTGGCGTTCCAGGTGCACGACGCGGTCGTGCTCTCCGCCTCGTTCATCATGATGGGCGCGGTGCTGGGCTTCTTCATCTGGAACTTCCCGGCGGGCCTGATCTTCCTCGGTGACGGCGGCGCGTACTTCATCGGCTTCATGCTCGCCGAACTGGCGATCCTGCTCGTGATGCGCAACCGCGACGTCTCGGCGTGGTATCCCGTGCTGCTCTTCATGTATCCGATCTTCGAGACCTGCTTCTCGATCTACCGGAAGAAGTTCGTGCGCGGCATGTCGCCCGGCATTCCCGACGGCGTGCACCTGCACATGCTCGTCTACAAGCGCCTGATGCGCTGGGCCGTCGGCGCGCGCACCGCGCGCGAGCTCACGCGCCGCAACTCGCTCACTTCGCCCTATCTGTGGCTCCTGTGCCTCGTGGCCGTGATTCCGGCCACGCTGTTCTGGCGCCACACGCTGCACCTGTTCTGCTTCGTGGTGGTGTTCGCGCTTACTTACGTCTGGCTCTACGTGAGCATCGTGCGGTTTCGCTCGCCCAAGTGGCTCGTGGTGCGCAAGCATCATCGGCGCACCTGAGAAAAAAGGGAAAAAAACGGGAAGACCTGTGCTCATGCATGTGTCCCCGGTTCCCACGTACAATTCCCGCACGCGCCGCGATGGTCCCGCCGGGCCAAACCAGCGCGTGACAGAACATTCGTTAGAGACACAAGGAAAACCGACATGCGCCGTTATCTTGCCATTGCCCTGGCCCTCTTCACCGTCACGCTCGCAGCGTGCAACACCATGGCCGGCTTCGGTCAGGATCTTTCGAAGGGTGGCAACGCCATCACGAATTCAGCGGAAAAAGCCAAATAAGCCCGCTGGCCCGCCGGGACCGGCCGCACGAAGCGCTCGAGCGCTGTGCGCAACCGGTCCTGCTCGCCTTGTTGCTCGTTTCGCTGCTTGTTTGACCTTTTTCTTTGACGATCAGCCGCGTGCGAACTCCCGCAGACGCGCCACCTCGGCTTGCAGCTCCCGCACGCGCGCTTCGCGCCGCACCGCCGCCTCTTCCATCTCGCGAATGCGCTGGTCGCGCGCGTCGAGCGCCGCCTTCACGTCCTCGGCCTCGAAGCGCTGCGGGATATGCTGTGGGCAGTTGCTGTCCCACGCCGTCACCGTGAACTCGATCGCGCGCTCGGCGCGCGCCTTGTAGCCCGCCGGCATCAGCCGCTGGACTAGCGCCGCGTCCTCGACGACGCGCGCCTCGCCCCAGATCTTGATGCGCCTGCGGCGCGCGTAATCGATCAGGAACAGATACGCCTTGGAGTTGTCCTTCAAATTACCGAGCGTGATGTATTGCTGATTGCCGATGAAGTCCGCAAACACGATGGTGCGCGCGTCCACCACATGCAAGAAGCCCGCCGGGCCGCCACGATGCTGGATGTACGGCTGGCCGTCGGTGTTCGCGGTGGCGAGGAACACGCTGCGCTGCGCCTCGACGAACGCGCTCACGTCGGGCGTGAGGTCGGTGCCGAAGCCGCGCTGTGCTTCCATGCGCGCATAGATTTCGCGCGAGCCGAGGCGCGTCTGCATCGACTTCACGGTTGGCGTGAAGGCAACGTCGCTCGTATAGCGGACTGCGGACGTATCCATTTGCTGCTCCCTCGCTGCATGCTCCGGAGCCTGCAAGATAGATCCTTCCGCCGGGAAACAGAATCCAGCATTCACGGGAATCATCCTCCCGAAATCCGGGAGAACGAAACGCATGCCGCGAATCGCCATGGAACAGCACGCGACACGCGCGCGGGCGCGTCCGACGCACCGGTCGCGCATGTCGCGCCGCCGCAAATCGCGAACGCGCTACCCTTGATGTTCGCGCCGCGCCGCGCGAGTCCACTCACCGCTTCGGCTGTGCGTTGCGCCGAAGCACCGGCAGGGAGGCAAGCATGTCGAACATGATCTGGGTCGTCGTCGCCAACCGCGTGACCGCGCGCATCTTCGCGACGGAAAGTCCGCTAGGCGCCATCGAGGAAATCGAGACGCTGCTCCACCCGGAAAGCCGCGTGCCCGAGCAGAGCCTCGTGAGCGACCGCTCGGGGCGCACCGAGCGTTCCGCGGCCGGCCGCCAGCAGAGCGATCCCGACACCGCCCACCACGAACGCGAGACCAGCCTGTTCGCATCGCAGGTAGCGACCACGCTCGCCAAGGCGCGCAACGACGGCCGCTACGGCACGCTCGTGCTGGCCGCGCCGCCTGTGTTCCTCGGCGCACTGCGCAAGGCGCTCGATGCACAGACGCGCAGCCTCGTCACGCTCGAGCTCGACAAGGACCTCGCGCTGCTCGACGCGCGCACGCTGCGCACGCATTTTCCGGAGCGGCTGGTGCGGGCGCAGACCTGAGACGCCTTCGCGGACTTTTCGCATATTGCATGCATTGAATTTGGCGGCGCGCCGGCGTTCTCGGCACGCCGCTTTCAACCCCGCACCGCTCGGGCGCCGGGCCCGAAATCAGCCGCAATCCCCCGCAATCAGTCCAGGATCAGCCTGCAATCAACCCGCGAGATGGGCAATGCAGGTACGCGCGAAGCTGAGGACGTGCTCGCCCGCCAGCATGCCGAGCAGGCCGATGAGCGCGATGGTGGGCGGCGCGGGCGACTTCACGTCGAGCAGGCTGTAGATGAGGCCTGCGAGCGCGCCCACCGCGAACGAAACCAGATAAGCCTTCATTGTGGGACTCCCGGGTCTGGCGGCTTTTCGACGTTGATCGTCACTGAGCGTCACGGGTCCTGTGCATCTCTGGCGAAACGCATCAGCCAATGTCGATCACGACGCGTCCCCGCGTGCCCGCCGCGACCGCCGCATACGCCTCGCGCGCGCGCTCGAGCGGATAGCGCTCGGCCACCACCGGCGCAACAAAGTGTCCAGCGTCGAAAGCTTCGGCGAGCGCGCGCATGATCGGCGCGGCCTCGACGACGCCGAGCTTGGCGCTGTCGGCACCCAGAAGCCGCGTCTCGTTGTGATAGAAGTCGATCAGGTCGAACTCCACGCGCCGCTTGCCCGTGGCGCTGATCTCGACCACCCGGCCGCGCCGCTTCGCGAGCGTCAGCGCCAGCTCGAACGCGACGCCGCCCACGGCGTCGTAGACCACGTCCGCGCCGGCGCCGCCGGTTAGCTCGCGCACGCGCCGGACCGTGTCGCCGTCCATCGGCACGAAGGCGTCGACCAAGCGCGCCGCCGGCGAGTCCACATGCGGCGCATCGCGCCCGATGCCGATCACGCGCGCGCCGCGCGCCTTCGCGATCTGCGTGACCGCGCCGCCCACGCCACCCGACACCCCGATCACGGCGATCGTCTCGCCCGCCGCGAGCCGCGCGTAGTCGACCGTGCCGAGCCAGCCCACCACGAAATTCACGCCGATCGACGCGGCCTGCGCATGCGTGAGCGATGCGGGCTTGCGCACGAGCGCGGCGGCAGGAATCTCGATGAATTCGGCGTGCGTGCCGTCGCGCGTGAAGCCGACGTCGCCGCCCGTGCCCCAGACTTCGGCGCCGATCCATTCGCTCGGGCCAACTACGACCACGCCGCTGAAATCGCGCCCCGGCACGCGCGGCGGCACGGTGTGATCGAAATGGCCGGCGACGTTCTTCACGTCGCTCGGATTGACCGAGGCGCTTTTCACCTGCACGAGCGCGCTGCCGGCCGCGGGCGCGGGCGTGGGCAAATCGACGAGCCCGAGCACGTCGGGCGTACCGAAGGTCTTGAACTGGATGGCTTTCATGGCGTGACTCCGCTTGGATCGTGTTCGGATCGTGGTCATCGGCTTCGCGCTTGCAGGGCGAAGCCGCGATGGCATGAAGCGGAGTCTAGATTGCCGGCATGCAGTCGAGTGGACAGATGCTTTCGAATTTCGGACAAAGCGCCGTCAAAGCGCGTTGAGCGGAATCCTGAGATAGCGCACGCCGTTGTCGTCGGGCTCGGGCATGCGCCCCGCGCGAATGTTCACCTGAATCGACGGCAGGATCAGATTGGGCATGGCCAGCGTGCGGTCGCGCGCGGTGCGCATCTGCACGAAGGCGTCTTCGCTCACGCTGTCGTTCAAGTGGATGTTGCCGCGGCGCTGGGCGCTCACGGTGGTTTCGAAGCTCGGGCCGCGCGACTCGGGCGGATAGTCGTGGCACATGAAAAGGCGCGTCTCGCCCGGCAGGTCGAGCAGCCGGCGCACCGAGCGGTAGAGCGTGTGCGCGTCGCCGCCCGGAAAGTCGCAGCGCGCCGAGCCCACGTCGGGCATGAAGAGCGTGTCGCCCACGAACGCCGCGTCGCCGATCTGATACGCGAGGTCGGCCGGCGTGTGTCCCGGCACGTGCATCGCGCGCGCCGCGAGCGGGCCGACTTCGAAGCGCTCCTCGTCCTTGAAGAGATGGTCGAACTCGCTGCCGTCGGCGGCGATCGTGTCGCCCAGGTTGAAGACCGCGCGGAACACGCCTTGCACGTGGCGGATGTGCTCGCCGATCGCAATCTTGCCGCCCAGTTGCTGCTTCAGGTACGGCGCGGCCGAGAGGTGGTCGGCGTGCGCATGCGTCTCCAGCAACCATTGCGCCGCGAGCGCGTATTCGCGCACGAAGGCCACCACGCGGTCCGCCGATTCCGTGGACGTGCGCCCCGACTTCGGGTCGTAGTCGAGCACCGGATCGACGATGGCGCACCCCGAGCCGCGCCCCGAGTGCACGACATAAGTGACGGTGGCCGTGACTGGATCGAAGAACGGCTCGACAAACGTAGTGGGCGCGGCGGGTGTGGCGTTAGTGCCTGGCGCGGCGGGCGCGGCGCACGTGACGACGGGGGCTGACTCGGACATCGGGAACTCCATGCGGCCTGAACCTGGTGAATGCAGGGTGAATGCGCTTTGAATGCCGGGCTTGCCCGGGCCAAGATGCTTTATTGAAACACATATTATTAATTGATATAATGTTTGTCAACAAACTGTCAGGCGACGAATGTCAATCTTTCTGTACCCTGCGTTCACCTCTTCATTGCGCGCTCAGCGCCACGACACATGAATTCACCGCTCACTCCTGAGGCACGCGAGGCGCTACGCGAATCCGCCGAGAAGTGCTGCGCGCTGCTCAAGGCGCTCGCGCACGAAGACCGCCTGCTGCTCTTGTGCCAGCTCACCGAAGGCGAGCGCAACGTGGGCGAGCTCGAAGCGCTCGTCGGCGTGCATCAGCCGTCTCTCTCGCAGCATCTCGGCGTGCTGCGCGAGGAAGGCCTCGTCGAGACGCGGCGCGAAGGCAAGTACATCTACTATCGCCTCGCGAGCCACGAGGTCATCCAGGTGATGCAGACGCTTTCCAGCCTCTACTGCGGCCGGCTCAAGGTGCGCCCGGGAAATTCGGCGTGAGCCTCGACCTCGCCCACTTCACGCCGCTCGCCTCCTTCGCGGGTGGCCTCATGATCGGCGCTGCCGCCGCGCTCTTCGTGCTCGGCAACGGGCGCGTCGCGGGCATCAGCGGCATCGTCGGCGGCTTGCTGCAGGGTGTACGCGGCGAGCGCGCCTGGCGCCTCGCTTTCGTCGCGGGCCTCGCCGCCGCGCCGTGGCTCTGGCGGCTCGTCGCCGCGAGCGCCAGCGGGGTTATCACTGAAGTTGCCAAAGCAGGCGCTGGGGCCATGTCGCCCACGATCGACGCCTCACCCGTCACGCTCGTCGTCGCCGGGCTGCTGGTCGGCGTGGGCACGCGCTACGCCTCGGGCTGCACGAGCGGCCACGGTGTGTGCGGCATCTCGCGCGGCTCACTGCGCTCTTTCGTCGCCACGGCCCTCTTCATGGCCGCTGGCTTCGTCACCGTGTTCGCGGTACGCCACCTCGCGGGAGCCTGACATGAGCCAGCTCAGCGGCAACCTCCAACGCAACATCAGCGCCTTCGCCTGCGGCCTGCTTTTCGGCCTCGGCTTGATCGTCTCGGGTATGGCGAACCCGGCCAAGGTGCTGGCCTTCCTCGATCTGGCCGGGCGCTGGGACCCCTCGCTTGCATTCGTGATGGCAGGCGCCGTCGCCATCGCGGGCATCGGCTTTCGGCTCGCCCGCACGCGCACCGCAAGCGTGCTCGGCGCGCCCATGCAGTTGCCCGCGGCGCGCCGCGTCGATCCGCGCCTGATCGCGGGCGCCCTCGTCTTCGGTGCGGGCTGGGGCCTCGCGGGCTTCTGCCCCGGTCCCGCGCTCGTCAGCGCCGCGAGCGGCCAGCCGCGCGCGTGGCTCTTCGTGGCCGCCATGCTTGCAGGCATGGCGCTGTTCGCCGCGCTCGAGCGCGTTGCCGCAGTCCGCGCGCAGCGGCGTCAATCTTCAAGCTAGCAAGAAACTCTCATGATGCAGGGACTGGTGGTTGGAGGTGACAGCCGAGATCATTGAGGCGTTTGAGCAGACGCTGAATGGTCTTGGTGGTGTCATGTCGGGAGAAGTAATCGCGGCCGAGGTCAGCATACTCAAC
>DATEJU010000245.1:0-5983 GCA_035277805.1 Paraburkholderia sp.
CCGGCGTGCAGGCCGTTGTTGTAGAACAGCGTGTAGTTGATGCCCGCGCCTACGTACGGCCGGAACACGCCTGCGTTGTTGAAGTGATATTGCAGCAGCAGTGTGGGCGGCAGCACGCCAACGCCACCCAGCGCGCCAAGACTCGACGTGACCTGATTGCGCGACGTGCCGAGAATGAGCTCGGCGCCAATGTTGTTCGTCACCATGTAGGTGAAGTCGAGCTCGGGAACGATCGCGTTGTTGACGTCGGCCTTGAGCGTATTGAGCGCGCCGCTGGAACTCACCTGCGGCACGATGGCGATGGCACGCAGGCGCACGAGCCAGTCGCCCGCGTAGATGCCCGTGTCGGGCGTGCTGGCAGCGTGTGCGGCCGATGCGGCGAAAGCCGCACCGAACGCGAGTGCGGCGGCGGCCGCGATAGTTTTGAATTGCCTCTTCATGATGGTTATCCCCGTTATCCCTGCGTTGATTCGCAAGTCCGCAGAAATTTTCGGCGGGGAGTTCCATCGCAAATTTGATGACCGTCAGGTGAGCGCAAACGCTGCCCGATGTGCGGCAGCGGGCCGCGAAACACCGGTCAAAAGCAGCTCCAGCAGGTCCCTTACGCTACGGATAGCGTTGCCAAACGGCAACGCTTCGCGGCCACGGAAGAACAGGCCATTCGCCACGTCGCCACGCAACGCGGCTGCAAGGCGGGTATCGATACAAAAATGGCCGAATTTTTCGATGCCGTCGCGCAGTCCGCAGATCGACAAACATTCGAGTCCGGTCGGGCAGGCATTCTTCTTCGAGCCAATCTTGATGCGGATGCGCGACTCGTTGCGCAGGTAACGATCGAGCCACGGCGTTTTCACCGCGCGCGCGGGCAGACCCGTCACGCTCACGAACTCGACGATGTCCTCCGGCCTGGCATCGGCGAGCACGCGCTTGAAGTTCGGATGCGCGTCGCCCTCTTCCGTCACGGCGAACGGCGTGCCCACCTGCACGCCGTTGGCGCCCGCGTCGAGCCACCTGCGCACGGCCTCGTGGCTGTTGATGCCGCCTGCCACGATGAGCGGCACCTCGCGGCGCGTGATGCCGAGCGACGCATACACGCCGTCGAGCTCGTCGAAGATGCGATCGAACGCGAAGCGCTCGTTGCCCATGTCTGCGATATCGGTCACGCCGAGGTGGCCGCCCGCATGGGCGGGATGCTCGAGCACGACGGCGTCGGGCAGACGCCCCTTCTTCATCCACTTCTTGAGAATGAGCGAGACGCCGCGTGCATCGGAAAGGATCGGGATGAGCGCGATGTCCGCGCCCTGGGTGAGATCGGGCAAATCGAGCGGCAGGCCCGCGCCCATGACGATCGCGTCGGCGCCATGCTCGCAGGCTGTGCGCACGTAGTCGGCGTGCGCATTGACCGCCTTCATCACGTTCACGGCGATCATGCCGTTGCCCTGCGCGAGCTTGCGCGCCGCCGCGATCTCGCGGCCGAGCGCGACGAGATTCGCGCGCGCGAGCGTTTCATGTTGCGGGTCGGCACGGCACAGCTCGACGAGGTCGTCGTGATGATGGCGCAGGTCGATGCTCGCGATGGTGCCGACTGCGCCTTCGCGAGCGACACTGCCCGCGAGCCGGTGCGCCGAGATGCCGACGCCCATGCCGCCTTGCACGATGGGCAGCAATTGACGGCCGCGGATGTCGAGCGGCGCGAATGAATGTGTAGGAAGCATGGTGAACCGCTTTGCGTTGTCGATGGCAAAGCAGCAATGGTCGCGCGCTGCCCACAGACGATATTGATATACATCAATAAAAAATGCAGGGACCCGCGAAGATCCTCGCATTACTGACTCAAATCAAAACGCCGCACCGAAACATTTGCAAGGCGCGAAAACGGCGTTACATCAAGCTTTCGGCACTTTGAACTGCATCGACTTGTACTCCAGGTACTCCTCGAGGCCATATACGCCGTTCTCGCGGCCGTGGCCCGACTGCTTGAAGCCGCCAAACGGCGCGGCCATGTTCCAGGTGCCGCCATTGATGTCGATCTGCCCGGTGCGGATGCGGCGCGCCACGCGTACCGCGCGCTCGTCGCTGCCGGCCCAGACCGCGCCGCCCAGGCCGTAGAGCGAGTCGTTGGCGATCGCCACGGCGTCGTCCTCGTCCTTGGCCGTGAGGATCGTGAGCACTGGGCCGAAGATCTCTTCCTGCGCGATGGCCGCGTCGCGCGGCACGCGGCCGAAGACGGTCGGCTTCACGAAGAAGCCCTGTGTCACGCCCTCGGGCATGCCCGCGCCGCCCGTCACGAGCTCGGCGCCGTCGGCGATGCCGCGCTCGATGTACTGTTGCACGCGCTCTTGTTGCGCCCTCGAGGCGAGCGGCCCGAGCTTCGCCTTCTCGTCGCGCGGGTCGCCGACCGTGCAGGCTTCGACTGCCTCCTTCGCGAGTGCGCGCGCCTCTTCGTAGCGCGCTTCGGGCACGATCATGCGCGTGTGCGCCGAGCAGGTCTGCCCCGAGTTCAGGAAGCAGGCGCCCACGGTGCCCTTCACGGCCGCCGCGAAATCGGCGTCGTCCAGCACGACGGAGGCGGACTTGCCGCCCAGCTCCAGTGCGACGCGCTTGACGGTGGCCGAGGCCACTTCCGAGACGCGCTTGCCCGCGCGCGTCGAGCCGGTGAACGAGACCATGTCGACGTCGCGATGACGCGCGAGCAGCTCGCCAACCACCGGCCCGTAGCCGGTCACGAGATTGAAGACGCCTGCGGGCAGACCGGCCGCGTGAATGGCCTCGGCGAGCACGAACGCGTTGAGCGGCGCCACCTCGGACGGCTTGAGCACGACGCTGCAGCCCGCGGCGAGCGCCGCGGCCACCTTGAGCGTGATCTGATTGAGCGGATAGTTCCACGGCGTGATAGCCGCGACCACGCCCACCGGCTCGCGCACGACGAGCGAGTTGCCCACGCGCTCCTCGTACTGGAACTCGCTCGCGAGCTTCGCGTAGGCGCCCCAGTTGTAGACGGGGCCGCCGACCTGGATCGCGCGGGCGAGCTTCAGCGGCATGCCCACTTCGCCCGCGATCAGCTGCGCGAGCTCGTCGGTGCGGGCCTTGAGGTTATCGGCGATTTTCTGGAGGTAAGCGCCGCGCTCTTGCGGGCTCGTTGCCGCCCATGTGTCGAAGGCGGCGCGTGCGCCGGCGATGGCCGCTTCGGCATCGGCTTCGTTGCCTTCGGGGATGCGGCCCATGACGGCCTCGGTGCCCGAGTCGAACACGTCGATGGTGCCCTTGCCGTGCGGGGCGACCCATTGGCCGTTGATGTAGAGCTGGTCGTAGTGGTTCATGCGCGTTGCTCCTGTCTCCGTGTTCGTTTGCGATTTCATCGCGGCGCGCGCCGCGGCGACAGTGCATTCTAGCGTGGTTGACGCTTACGTAAAGCCACCGGACGTGCGACTGACAGACCTCGAAAGCGATCGCGCCCTATACTCATGCGCTCTTTGAACCCGTCAAGCCCACGGCCGACGAAACGCGTGCTGCCCTGCCTTGCCACCGCGCCGACACCGCTCTTCGCCCACGCGGACTGCGAGGCGAACTTCCCGAAGTGGATGGCACAGCTGCATTCCGGCCGCACGCTCGACGATGTTCACGCACGGTGCAGAGTCTGGCCGGCACATCCCATGCAGACCATCGCGGTATTGCCGCGGCCGCATGCGAACGCCAACGACAAGGCGGGTGAGATCGACCTCGAAGTGCTCGTCGCCGATACGCGCTCGGGTACGAGCGTCGCCCGTACCTTCGAGCCTTCCGCGATCCGGTACGACGCAGTGCGCTTCGGCGCGCTTGATGTCGACATCAAGCCTTATCCGCTTGCGCCCGGCAATCCAGCGTTTGGCGTGAGCGTGGAGCACGAATACACGCCCATCGCCGCGCCGAAAGGCGAGGTATCCACCAGCCTCTATGTGATCGACGGTCAGCGCCTGCGCAAGGTACTCGACCGCCTGCAGTTGGACCACGCACACGGCCGATACGACATCAGGGGCGTAGGCTTTTACGTCGGCACGCAGCGAACGATCGAGTTCGGTCCCGCCGGCGAAGACGGCTATGCTGCGCTCAAGATCAAGGAGAAATCGGTGCGCACCGAAAACAAGGATTTGAACGATAACGCAGACAAACAGACGACGTACCGGAATTACACGATCGAATATCGCAATGTGACGTACCGGGCGCCGAAGAATTTGACGGCTTTGTACTGAGGCGGCGGCGCAAAAAAACAAAACGGGCGACGCAATTGCGCGCCGCCCGTTTTCTTCCGTGGCTCAGACTACGAGCCAAACTTCAATGCAGCCCCTGGCTAGCAAGAAAGTCCTCGTAGTTGCCGCTGTAGTCGTTAATCGTGCCGTCGGTCTTCACCTCGATCACACGGTTGGCAAGGCCGTTCACGAACTCCCGGTCGTGCGACACGAAAATGAGCGTGCCTTCGAACTTTTCGAGCGCGATCTGCAGCGACTCGATCGATTCCATGTCCATGTGGTTCGTAGGCTCGTCCATGAGCAGCACGTTGTGGCGGCCGAGCATCAGCTTGCCCCAGATCATGCGGCCCTTCTCGCCGCCCGACAGCACCTTGACCGACTTCCTGATGTCGTCGGCGTTAAAGAGCAGACGGCCGAGCGTGCCGCGCACGGATTGCTCGTCGTCGCCTTCCTGGCGGTACTGGTCGATCCAGTCCATCAGCGTGACGTCGGCCGGAAACTCTTCGTACGTGTCCTGCGGCATGTAGCCGATGTTCGCATTCTCGGCCCACTTCACCGTGCCGTTGTCGACGGCCAGGTTGCCGAGCAGCGAGCGCAGCAGCGTGGTCTTGCCCGCGCCGTTCTCGCCGATGATCGCGATGCGCTCGCCCGGCTGCACGCTGATGCTGAATTTGTTGAAAATCTTGCGCTCGTAGGTCTTCGTGATCTCTTCCGCGACCACGACGATGTTGTGCAGCTTCTTCTCGAACTCGAAGCGGATGAACGGATTCTGACGCGAAGACGGCTTGAATTCTTCGATCTTGATCTTGTCGATCATCTTCAGACGGCTGGTGGCCTGGCGTGCCTTCGACTTGTTGGCCGAGAAGCGGCGCACGAAGTCCTGCAGGTCGGCCACGCGCTCCTTCGCCTTCTGGTTCGCGGCCTGCTGACGCTCGCGCGCCTGCGCGGAAGCGAGCATGTAGTCGTCGTAGTTGCCCGGCCAGACCTTGAGCGTGCCGTAGTCCATGTCCGCCATGTGCGTGCAGACCTGGTTCAGGAAGTGTCGATCGTGGGAGATGATGATCATGGTCGAGTTGTACTCGTTCAGAACATCTTCCAGCCAGCGGATCGAATTGATGTCGAGGTTGTTGGTCGGTTCGTCGAGCAGCAGAACATCGGGCTTCGAGAACAGTGCCTGCGCGAGCAGCACGCGCAGCTTCCAGCCCGGTGCCACGCCGCTCATCGGCCCGTTGTGGAATTCCGTGCCGATGCCGATGCCCAGCAGCAGCTCGCCCGCGCGCGCTTCGGCCGTGTAGCCGTCGTACTCGGCGAACTTCGCTTCGAGCTCGGCGGCGTGCATGTAGTCGTCGTCGGTGGCTTCGGGGTTCGCGTAGATCGCGTCGCGCTCGGTCATCGCGGCCCACATTTCCGTGTGGCCCATCATGACGACGTCGAGCACGCGCACGTCTTCGTAGGCGAACTGGTCCTGGCGCAGCTTGCCCAGGCGCACGTTCGGCTCGAGGATCACGGTGCCCGCGCTCTGCTCGAGATCGCCACCGAGGATCTTCATGAACGTGGACTTGCCGCAACCGTTCGCGCCGATCAGGCCATAGCGGTTGCCTTCGCCGAATTTGACCGAGATGTTCTCGAACAAGGGCTTCGGCCCGAATTGCATGGTGATGTTGGCGGTAGAGAGCACAGCGCGTCCCGGAAAGTAGATCGACGAAAAACCTGTAATTTTAGCAGGTTATGCCAGTTCGCGCGCGGCTGCCAGCGCT
>DATEJU010000246.1:0-2328 GCA_035277805.1 Paraburkholderia sp.
GATTGTGTGGTGGGCTTTCTGATCGATTGCTCGGGCTCGATGAAGGCGCATATCGAGCCGGTGGCGATGATGGTCGATCTGCTCGCGCGCGCCTGCGAGCAGGCCGGGCTCGCGAGCGAGGTGCTCGGCTTCACCACGCTCGCCTGGAACGGCGGGCGCGCGCACCGAGTGGCTCGCGCGCGGGCGAGCGCCGCACCCGGGCCGGCTCAACGAGACCTGCCACATGGTGTTCAAGTCCGCCGACGACAGCTGGCGGCGCGCGCGTGGAGCCATCGCCGCGCTGCTCAAGCCCGATCTCTTTCGCGAGGGCGTGGACGGCGAAGCCGTCGAATGGGCGTGCGCGCGCCTGGCGGGCCGCGCCGAGGCGCGGCGCATCCTCGTCGTGATCTCGGACGGCAGCCCGATGGACGCCGCGACCGCGCAGGCGAATGACGCCTTCTATCTCGACAACCATCTGAAGGCGGTGGTGGCGCGCCACGAGGCCATGCGCGACGTCGACGTGATCGGGCTGGGCGTGGGGCTCGATCTCAGCCCGTATTACCGGCACTGCGTGGCGGTCGATCTCGACGAGCCGCTCGATATGACGCGGCTCGCGGGGCTGGCGCAGTGGATTGGGGGGCGGCGGTAGGTGGGGGGAATGGGGGTGTTGGGCGGGGGGCGCCGCTATCAAAGCGCGCGTGACGCAGTGCTATGATCGGGCAAATCCGCAGTTCAATGATTCGACCGATTACCTTTCCCAGAGGACGTGATGCATTCCCACTTCACCGCGCTGCTCGCGGCGATCGACGCTGCCAAGGCAAAGCTGGACGCGGCGCGCCCATTGCCGCCGCATACATTGGCGTCCCTGCGCGAGAAGCTGATGCTGGAGTGGACTTATCACTCGAACGCCATCGAGGGCAACACGCTGACGCTGCGCGAAACGAAAGTCGTGCTCGAAGGCATCACCGTAGGCGGGAAGACGCTACGCGAGCATTTCGAGGCAACTAATCACCGTGACGCGATCCTCTATGTGGAGGAAATTGTCGCAAAGGGCGAGCCGCTTTCCGAATGGCAAATCCGGAATATCCACAGTCTTGTGCTCAAGGGCATCAACGATGGGCATGCCGGACGCTATCGCGAAGAGAACGTGGTAATCGCCGGCGCAAGCACGACGCCCCCCGATTTTCTGCACCTGCCTGCCGAGATGGCTGGATTGATCCAGTGGCATGAAAGCGCCGCCGGTCTACACCCTCTCGTGCGCGCGGCCGAGCTGCACACGCGCTTCGTGAAGATCCATCCGTTCGTGGACGGCAATGGCCGCACGGGACGCCTGCTGCTCAATTTCGAGCTCATGAAGGCCGGCTATCCTCCCGCGATCATCCGCAAGGAAGACCGCCTGAGCTACTACGACGCGCTCGATGAAGCGTGCGTGAGCGCAGACTACGGCGCAATCACGCGCCTCGTCGCCGAAGCCGTCGAGCGCTCGCTCGTCACATACCTGGAGGTACTGGGCCTCCGATCAGCGCCCTGATCGCACACAGCACGAGCGAAGCCCCAATCGCCATCAGCACCCCGAACGCCAGACGCCGCGTCGAAATTGAGGACAGCGGCGGCGGGTAGTGGCGCGCCGCGATCGTCATGAGCATGACGACCGGCGTGGCAATTGCCGCCTCGATGCAGATCGGCACGCCGAGCTGCCCCTGGTACACGTTGAACATCACGCGCGTGAGCGCCGTGAACGCGAAGATGAGAATGAGCGCGCAGCGAATCTCGATCAGCTTGAGCGGCTGCCGGTAGAACTGGAAGATGAGCGGCGGCCCGGACAAGCCGAACATGCCGCTCAGCAAGCCGCCGCACACGCCGCTCACGAAAAAGCTGCGGTCGCCCGAGCGCTGCGCGAGCGGCGCGGGCCGCAGCGCGGAACTCAAGCCGCCGTACAGTACGACGGCGCCCAGCAGCAATTGCAGCACGCCGGCCGCCGAAGCGCTCATGTAATCGAGCAGCAGCACGCCCACGACGACCGCTGGCAGCGCGCCGAGCGTCGTGGCGCACACCGCGCGCCAGTCGATATGGTGCAGCTTGCCGTGCAGCGCGGTCGCGCTGTTGGTGAGCGTGACGAGGCTCAGCAGCGTCGCGATGCTCGCGACGGGCGCGAGGTCGAAGCCGCTTGTCGCGCCCATGACGATCATGCTGAGGCCGAAGCCGGTGATCGTCTGAAAATAACTGGCGGCGCCGATCAGGGCGATCAGCACCAGGACCTTCTCGTGCATCATGCTGCGTGGGGTTCCTTCGAGTGAGTGACGGCGCGCTGGCGGGCCGTCTGCGCCTGGACCGCCGTCACGGCGATCA
>DATEJU010000247.1:0-3163 GCA_035277805.1 Paraburkholderia sp.
CGCCCGACCGCCTGGCAACAGCGGCGCCCGCCCGCCGGGCCAGGGCGGCAGACCGCCTGGCGGCGGCAACAACCGGCCGCCCGGTGGCGGAAGTCGCCCCGGCAACGGCGGCAACTGAGCGGCATCGTTCAGAACCGCTAGCCGATCGGGAACGCACCATACCAGCGGGCTGACGCAGCCGCTCTTTTATATTTGGATGCCTAAATATATGCGGCAAAAAAAACCGCACCGAAGTGCGGCGTACCGTTTGACGTCGCTCAGCGCACGTGGTGGCAGACACGCATCGGGTGATGATGGTGCATCTCGGTATGACACACCTCATGATGATACGGTGCGGCAACGGCTGCGAGCGGCGCGGCCAGCGCGGCGCAAAGCATCAGGGCGGACAGGCGGGCGAACGGCTTGACAACGGATTTCATGGTCTGACTCTCTATCGATATCGGCTGGGTTAAACGAGAGGGAGCACTGTATCGCAGAGCGCGCGACACTTCGTTACACGGATGTAACGAGCGTAGCGCCAAATATCAGACACTTGACAGCAAGGCCACGGCGCCCCGCTTTGCAACGTGATTACAGCCGGCGCGAAACCGCGAACCTTTCATTTCGCCCCGCCTTCGCGCCCGTGCTGGCTGCCCTGCGTCAGCCGCCGCAGCAACTCCTTGCCGCGCATCGTGAGGCGCGGCGAGTAGCCGCCCTCGTCTTCGTCCATCTCCACGAGGTGGTAGCGCGTCAGCGCCAGAAAATCGGAATCGAGCGTCTGAAGCGGCGCATTCGCGTCGCGAATCAGCAATAGTGCTGCCAGTTCGTGATGACTGAGCATCGAATTTCTCCTGTCCAGAACTCACCTTGGGCATCAGCATAGCGAGCAAAACGTACAGTTTCGCTACAGTCGTGTTTCTTCGTATTACCGTCGCGATTGATGCGCCAGATGAAGAAATGCGCCGCACGTCACATGATGTCAGCAGCGTGTCACGCACGCTCGTGCGAGCGATAAATCGGATTCCTTATTATCTGCATGGCGAACGTATAACCGTGCCGCACGTATTCGGACGCGCTATTGCCTGCGCATCCCGCCCAACGCGTCCTGCCATTGCTGCGCGATGTCGCGCGCCAGGTCGGTCCATCCGCCCGCGCCCTGCAGCGTGGCCGCCGCCCCCTCCTGCCAGAGCGCGGCGCTCGCATTCAGATAGTCGCGCCAGACCGACTGGCTCGCGGCGGCGAAATCGTTCCAGTCGTGCGCGTTGCGCAGCGTTTCGAGCGTGCCCTCCAACGCTGCGCGGTCGCGCTCCATGCGGCGATACATCAGCTTGAGCGCGTGCTCGCGCCATTGCTGCTGATGGACGAGGCATTGCAGTGCGGCGGCGGTGCCCGTACGGCATGCATTGAACGACGGGTGGGAAGCGTTCGCCATGATCGATCTCCTTACGAGAGTACGGGGTTCCGGCACGCGGGCGGGTACGCAACGGCGCGACCGCGCAGGATGACGGTGCAAGCCGCTCTGCTTCGGCGAGAGCGCATATGCCAGGGACGCGCGGCGGTGCGGCGCTCCAGCATGACCGTCGGCAGGCGCGCAAACCCGGTTGTGGTGCACTCGCGTGAACTGCAGCGCGCTGCGGCCATTCAAGCGGCACGGCACCGATGTTCAGAGCAACGGCGCGTCGCATGTGGCCCGCATGTGGCCCGTATCCGACCACTACGCAGTCGAATTCACATGATAAGCAAGGTACTCGCCCTCGCGTGCCGATCGCCGCCGGGAGATTTGATCGAAATCGTATTTCAAGATATTTGCACCGTAGAGACGCACAATGGGCGATGCCTGCGCGTCTATTTTTCGATGCAAGCGCGAAAGCGCGGGCGAGTGGATACGCAGATGCGGTAGCGGGCGAGAAGCGGGCGGCGCCGCACCGGCTCGCCCGCTTCTCGCACGTTTATCGCCTGCTTGTCGCCTGTGAAGCCCGGCGTCAGGCCGCCTTCGGCTCCTCGTTGCGCACGAGCATGACGGGACGGTCGGCCATGCGCAGGAACGACTCCGCCACGCTGCCGAGCAACAGCCGCTTCACGCCCGACAAGCCGCGCGTACCCATCACGACGAGGTCGGCCTCATCTTCCGCGGCGATGCGGTAGATCACTGCGGCCACTTCTTCGCCCATCGAGTCGGCGGCGCGCGCCGTGCCCGTCACGCCGGCCTGCGTGAACACCATCTTGGCTTCCTCGAGCGCGGCCGTGGCGACGTCGGCTTCGGCCGACTGGCGCGTCTGCTCTTCCGCGAAACCCGTGCTGATATCGACGAGGCGCGCCGGATGCTGGACCACGCAGAGTGCCTGGACTGTGGCGCCCGTAGCCTTGGCGATCTTCACGGCCTCGTCCAGCGCGCGGCGTCCGCTGCGGCTGCCGTCGACGGCCACCAGAATCAGCTTGTACATCGTCACCTCCCGGGCATGGCCCATGATGCGCGGCATTCGCCGTGCGCGTTCCGGGTCGCCCTGGCCACGCGCGGCGGCCTGCCGGCCGTTGCGTCCCGCGCGAGCCGCATTGCCACGCTCGCGCGATCGAAAAGCTGCGTATTGGGGCCTGTTCACGCTAATAACAGGCCTGTCCTGATCGCGTCAGCTTTGTCGCCTCCAGGTAGATGAGGTCGAAAGCACGCACGTCGATGTGTCGCGTCGTCGCGGCGTGGCCTGCCGGCATCGCCCTCGCGGCGATCGTGTCGATGGCGACGGTCGCATCGATGGCGCGCTCATCGCATCGTCAGCACCGCGGCGCCCGTGAGCCGCCCCTCGCGCAGATCCGCAAGCGCGTCGTTCGCTCGCGCGAGCGGATACGCCGTGGTCTCGATCTCGAGCGTGCGGCGCGCGGCGATCGCCATGAACGCGGCGCCGTCGTCGCGCGTGAGATTCGCCACGGAGACGATGCGGCGCTCCTCCCACAGCCACGCGTAAGGAAACGACGGAATGTCGCTCATATGAATGCCGCCGCAGACGACCGTCCCGCCCTTGGCCACCGCGCGCAGCGCCGCGGGCACCAGTGCGCCCACGGGCGCGAACAGCAGCGCGGCGTCGAGAGGTTCGGGCGGCGCTTCGTCGCTGCCGCCCGCCCACGCCGCGCCCAGGCGCCGCGCGAAGCGCTGTGCGTCGTGATCGCCGGGACGCGTGAACGCGTACAC
>DATEJU010000248.1:0-4907 GCA_035277805.1 Paraburkholderia sp.
CACGTCGCTCACCTGCTCGGGCTTCACGCCCGCGCGCTCCAGCGCAGCCTTGATGACCAGCGCGCCCAGATCGGGCGCCGCAATCTTCGCAAGCGTTCCGCCGAATTTGCCGACCGCGGTGCGCGCGGCCGAAACGATCACGATATCCGTCATTTTCAGTTCCTCCGGGCAGGGAGACGTCGCGAGAGACGCTTGCCCGTCAAGTTAAAAACCCTTCACCACGCTCGGCACACATTTCGCGGCGTGCGATTTGAGCCAATCCGGACCGGTTCGACCCACTTCGACTCGCCTCGCGTCCGCTTCAGTCACGCTGCTGCACATAGCGCCCCGGCGCGGGCTCGATCTCGGGAAACTCCGCCGAGCCGGCCTGCGCACGCGGCTTCACTTTCTTGCCGCCGAATTCGTCGAGCCACGCAGCCCAGGTCGGCCACCAGCTGCCCGGCTTTTCCTCGGCCTCGGCGAACCAGTCGTCGGCCTCGTCGGGCAGATGCTTCGCATCGGCTTCGACACTCCAGTAGCTGCGCTTGTTCTTCGAGGCCGGATTGATCACGCCGGCGATATGCCCCGAGGCACCCAGCACGAACTTGAGCGGCCCCGACAGCAGCGACACCGAGGCATAGGCGGTGCGCCACGGCACGATATGGTCCTCGCGCGAGCCGTAGATGAAGGTGGGCACGTCGATGCGCGAGAGATCCACCTCCTCGCCGCATACGGCGAGCGCGCCCGGCTCGCGCAGCTTGTTCTCGAGATACGTATTGCGCAGATACCACGCATACATCGGGCCCGGCAGGCTCGTGGAATCGCTGTTCCAGTAGAGCAGATCGAACGCCGCGGGCGTGCGGCCCTTCAGATAGTTGTCGACGACGTAATTCCAGACCAGATCGTTCGGACGCAAGAACGAGAATGTGTTCGCGAACTCGACGCCGCGCATGAGGCCCGGCGTCCCGCCGTTCTTGCCGCCGATGGTCTGCTCGCGCATCTGCACATGCGCCTCGTCGACGAACACGTCGAGCACGCCCGTGTCGCAGAAGTCGAGCATCGCCGTGAGAAGCGTCATCGACGAGGCGGGATGCTCGCCGCGCGCTGCCGCAACGGCCAGCGCCGTGGCGAGCAGCGTGCCGCCCACGCAGAAGCCGAGCGTGTTGATCTGCTCGCGCCCGCTGATGCTGCGCACCGTCTCGATGGCGGTCAGCACGCCCTCCTCGACGTAGTCGTCCCAACCTTTGTGGGCAATCGACGCGTCGCCGTTGTGCCAGGAGACGAGGAACACCTGCTGGCCCTCCTCCAGCGCATAGGCGACGAGCGAATTCTCAGGCTGGAGGTCGAGGATGTAGTACTTGTTGATGCAAGGCGGCACGATCAGGAGCGGCCGCTCGCGCACGGTCGCCGTGCGCGGCTTGTACTGGATGAGCTGGAACAGCGCGTTCTCGAATACCACCGAACCTTCGGTGGTCGCGAGATTGCGGCCCACCACGAAGCGCGACTCGTCGGTCTGCGAGATCTTTCCGCGCGACATGTCGCCGAGCAGATTCATCACGCCCTGGCGCAGGCTATCGCCATGGCTCTCCAGCAACGCGTGCTGCGCCTCGGGATTGAGCGCGAGGAAATTGCTGGGAGACGCGGCCGCCGTCCACTGCTGCACGGCGAAGCGAATGCGTTCGCGCGTTTTAGCATCGGTGTCGATAGCGTCGACCATTTCGTGCAGGTAACGCGCGTTGAGCAGATACCACGCCGCGGTGAACGCATAGGCCGGCGTAGCCTTCCATGCATCCGCGCTGAAGCGACGGTCCTTGAGTTCGGGTGACTTCGGTGAAGCGGCGGACGCCTCGCGCAACAGATCGAGCGCCTCGCGCGAATAGTCGGCCTGGAGGTGTTGCAGACGCGAGGGTTCGATCGAAGCGGCGGGAAGCTTGAACGCCTCGAACGCGCCAAAAGCCGAACGCATCGCGGCAGGATTCATTGCGGCGCTAAACGCCGCCTGGGCGGGATTCGACGCAGCATTCGCGGCACCATTTGTCGCGCCCGGCCAGAATGCGCCGGGTTGCCCCGCTACCTGGCCCCAATGTTGCGCGCCCGATTGCTGCGCAGCATCCATGGCGCTGCGCCAAGCCTGTGTCCACGCGTCGAGCATCTGTTGCATGCCAGCGGCGTCCGGTGTGAATTTCGGAATGAAAGACTGTGCACCGTCGGTTGAAGCGCCCGCACCGGGGGTTGTCGTGGAACGTTGAGATGCCGTCATGCCTGCTTTTGACCGATGTGTCCCGAAGGACTGGTTGAGAGGCAGGTGGTCCGCGCGCGGCACACTGCTGCTAGCGTGCGCCTTGTCGCGTCCTGTCCCGTGGGAGAGGGACATTCTTGCTCCCCACTGCAAAGCGTGTCAATGCTTGTGCCCGATTTTGCCGCACTGCGATAATTTTTTTATTATCGTTTTCCCGATGTAAGCCATCATTAAATTGGCTGACACAATGTGCGGCGCATGGCGGCGTGAAAAAAAGCGCCATAGGCGCAAGTGCTTGCAGTGCAATGCGCGAATCGCTCATTCGATTCGCGTTGCATGAAACACCGTGCTTTGCGCTCGCGCTGCATCGCAGCAAAAACACGCCTGACTCAGCCTTGAAATCGGCGTTTGAAGTGCCCAGACCGCACGCGGCGACTGCTCAGGGCGCGAGCCAGATGAGCGCGGCCATGCGGCCAGTCACGCGCTCGCGGCGGTACGAGTAGAACCGTTCGCGATCCGTGAACGTGCACATCCCCCCGCCGCTGACGTACGTGACGCCGAGTTCGGCAAGACGCAGGCACGCGAGCTTGCCGAGATCGGCGAGATACTTGGCGGGCGCCGGGCTTCCGGGCGCCGGGCTGCCGGGCGCTGCGGGGCGTGGCACGAACGCGGCAGCCGTGTCGGCGCGCAGCGCATCGCGTTGCGCGCCGCCGGCAGCCTCCACGTGGTGCATGAACGCGTCACGCACATCCTCACCCACTTCGAATGCCTGCGGGCCGATCGCCGGTCCGAGGTACGCGTGCAGCTCGCTCGCGGCACAGCCCGCGAGCTCGGCCACGCGCTGCGCGGTCTTCTCGATGACGCCAGCAGCGAGGCCCCGCCATCCCGCATGCGCCGCGCCGACCGCCCGGCCCGCGCCGTCGCAGAGCAATACGGGCATGCAGTCGGCGACCATCACGGTGCAGGCGATGCCGGGTTGATCCGTCACGCTCGCGTCGGCTTCGAGCGGCGTACCCGCGCGCGCCGCTTCGAGCGCCACGGCCGCGTCCACCACCACCGGCCCGTGGACCTGCTTCAGCCATGCTGCCGGCACGCCCGCATACGCGAGCAAACGCGCGCGATTGGCCTCGACGTGCTCGAGATCGTCGCCGGACAGGCGTCCGAGATTCAGGCCGCACGGCAACTCCACGCCGCCTTCGGGCGCCGGCTGCACCGCATCCGCCTGCCAGCGGCCGAACGGCGGCGCGCTCACGCCGCCATTGCGCGTCGTCACGATCGCGCGCACGCGCGGCGCCACGTGCCAGTCCGGATGCAGCAAATCGGCGGCAGTCAGTTCGGGGCAGGTCGTCATGCGGGCTTGTCCTCTTCGCTTTCGTCGCCTTCGTCGCGTTGTTCGTTGCCTTCGTCGTCTTCTTCGTCGTAGTCGTCTTCGTCGCTGCCGATGACGTAGCCCTCGTCGGTGTATGCGCTATCGAAGACTTCGTCGTCGAAGCCATATTCGTCCTCGCTCTCCTCGCTGCCGAAGCCGAGCGCGGCGATGAGCGCATCCATGTCGTCGGGCACCTCGGCGCGCCATTGCATCGCGCGTCCCGTGACCGGATGGATCAGGCCGAGACGCCACGCATGCAGCGCCTGGCGTGCGAAGCCGTCGGGCAGCGCCACGACCGAGCGCTTGCCGCGCGCGCGCCCGTACACGGGGTCGCCGAGCAGCGGATGACCGATGGCCGCGCAATGCACGCGAATCTGGTGCGTGCGCCCCGTTTCCAGGTCGCAATGAATCGCGCTCACGGGCTGGTTATGCCAAAGGGTCTTGTCGATGCGCCTGAAGTGCGTACGCGCAGGCTTGCCCGAGGCGCCCGCCACGACGGCCATGCGCGTCCGCTCGCGCGGGTCGCGGCCGATGGGCGCATCGATCGTGCCCTCGTCGCGAATGTTGCCCCAGACGAGCGCGAGGTAGCGGCGCTTCACCGTGCGCGCCTGCAACTGGCGCACGAGATCGGTCTGCGCTTCGAGCGTGCGCGCGACCACCATCAGCCCGGAGGTGTCCTTGTCGAGCCGATGCACGATGCCCGCGCGCGGCAGGCCCGCCGCCGCCTCGCCGTAGCGATGCAAGAGGCCGTTGAGAATGGTGCCGCTCCAGTTGCCGGCAGCCGGATGCACCACGAGCCCGGCCGGCTTGTTGATGACGACGACGGCATCGTCTTCGTAGATGACGTCGAGCGGCACCGGATCGGGCGTGAACGCGAGCTGCTCGGGCAGCAGGTCGGGCACGAGCTCGATGACCGCACCGAGCGGCACCGGCTGGCGCACCTTGGCAGGCTTGCCGTCCACATGCACGCGCTGCGCCTCGATCCAGCCTTGCAGACGGCTGCGCGAAAATTCGGGAAAAACTTTGGCGAGCACCTTGTCGAGGCGTTCGCCGGCGAGTTCGTCGGGCACCTCGGCGCGACGGGTTTCCTGCTCTTGCCGGGCGCGACGCGTGCGCGGCCCACTGCCCGACGCCGTCGCGGACGCCTCATCAATGAGATCGTCATCGAGCCCCTCGCCAGAGGCTGCGTCATTGGGCTCATCGCCCAGGCTATAATCGCTGATGCTGTTTTGGGCGCCGGGAGCGCCGGCCCCCGGAATAACTGAACGACGGGTCATTGAGTCTGGGTCACCTGTGGACCTGTAGCTGGACTGGATAAAT
>DATEJU010000249.1:0-4876 GCA_035277805.1 Paraburkholderia sp.
GGTGCGCGCGCCGCCGAGCGGGTTGACCGCGAACACGACCTGCTTGGCCTTGTAGGGCTGGCCGTCGGGGCCGGTCGTGCTGTCGGCGTTGGCGAGATTGGACGCCGTCACGTTCAGGCGCTGCGATTCCGCCGACATGGCAGAGCCCGCAACGCTGAAGATGTTCATCAGGGATGGCATGGTTTCGTTGACCTCTCGGATGGCTGGTGCTGCTTCCTGCTACTGGCCTGCTTGACGTTTGCTTTACTGCGGTTTGCTTTACTGCGCGCGCCGTACTGCCCGAATCGATGGCGGCATCGTCGGGACTTGCGTCGATGCCCGCGCTTTAGCTCGAACCCGACTGGATCGCCGAGAGCATCGTCTTGATCTGTTGCGACAGCACGGTCATGCCCGACTCGAAGTGCAGCGCGTTGTCGGCGAACTGCACGCGCTCGGTGTCGAGGTCGACTGTATTGCCATCGAGCGCGGGCTGCGTCGGGTTGCGGTACATCACCGGGCTCGTGTAGGTGTCCGCCGGACCGCCGGTCGGGATCAGCTTCACGTTGCCGGCCATGTGGCCCGCCTCGGTGGTGGCCATCGACATGCCGCTCGTCACGCCCGCGGGCTGCGCCAGCGCGAGCGGCTGGAAGTTGCCGCCTGCCGCACCGGTTGCGCCAGCCGCGCCGGCCGTACCCGCCATCGCACCCGGCGTGGCCGCGCCCGCCCGCTTGAGCGCTCCCGCGAGCGATGCCGAGAAGTCGACGTCGCGCGCCTGGTAGCCCGGCGTGTCGGCGTTCGCGATGTTCGAGGACAGCAACGCCTGGCGCGTCGCGCGTACATCGAGCGCTTCGCGGCCAAAGGCGAATTCGGCGTCGAGTTTGTCCAGCATCCGGCGTTCTCCGTGACACGAAATGAGGGGCTGCGCTGGCGCATGCATCGCGCATGCGGCAACTGGGCAAGGCGCACAGGCCTTTTTCCATGGAGACGAATGTTAGGCGCGGCTGGCAAGAACCAATCGGACGAATAGCCGGTAAAGGCCCCCTCTATTCGACGTAAGCGCACGAGGCCCGCCGCCTAGAATGCGAAGCGTGTCAATGCAATGAATGGAGAACGACGATGCCGCAGACTGCCTTCTTTCGCGCGTGCCGTCCGGCCGCACTGGCAGTGCTGGCATCGCTTGGCGCCGCCGCACTGGGTGTGAGCGGCGCCGCGCACGCGCAAAGCGAAGCGCCGGGCCAGCAGATCTATATTGCGGGCCCCGGCGACCGCGCGGGCTCCGACGCCGCCCAGATGGGCGCGCTGCTCGCGCAGCCGGGCAAGACGAATGCGGGCGGTGGTGGCGCTTCGATGGATGCTAGCGCCAACTCTTACGCCAACGGTTACGCGTCGAACGCGGCGATGCTCGCGCGCGACGCGCAAGGTGGTGCGCAAGGCCAGGGACAAGACCCGGCTCAGAACCAGCCGGGCATGATCACGATCCCGGGGCCGGGCGAGCGCGGACGCGCAAGCGAAGCCGTCGCGCCCGCTGCCATGAACGGCAACGCAAGCGCCGGCGGCCTCCAGCACGTGAACGTGGTCACGCCGTCGAGCGCCGTCGCGCCAGTCGTCGTCGAAACCGCCGCGCCGGCCGTCGCCGCGCGGCTGCCCGCCGTGCCGGTGACGCGTGCGCCAGCCACCGCCGTGCGACTGCCCACCGTGCCCGTGACGCACGCGCCCGCCACGGCCGCCAGGCCCTACCCCGGCGCGAGCGCCAGCACCGTGGCATACGGCCAGACCGCGCAATGGCCGGCGGGCCAGGAGGATGGCGAGCGCATCCGCGCCACCGCGCTCGCCTTTCTGCAACAGCAGGCGGCGGGCTTGCCGGGCAAGGTCAGCATCACCGTCCCGCCGGTGTTCCCGCGCGGCCTTGCCGCCTGCGCCGCGCTCGAGCCCTTCATGCCGCCGGGCGCGCGCATGTGGGGCCGCACGACAGTGGGCGTGCGCTGTGTCGGCGCGAAACCGTGGACGCTCTACGTGGTGGGGCGCGTCGCCGTCGACATCACCTATTACGTGGCCGCGCGCCAGATCGACGCGGGCCAGACGCTCTCCGCCGCCGACTTCATGCCGCGCGAAGGCGACCTCGCGAGCCTGCCGCAGACCATCATCACCGACCCCACCCAGGCCAACGGCGCCGTCGCGCTCGCGCGCATCACGGCGGGCCTGCCGCTGCGCACCGACATGCTGCGCAGCACCTCGTCGGTGGTGATCGGCCAGACGGTCAGGGTGATCGCCGTCGGCTCGAACTTCACGATCTCCTCGGAAGGCAGCGTGCTCAACAATGCCGCACCCGGCCAGATGGTGCGCGTGCGCACGGCCAACGGACAGATCATCAGCGGTGTCGTGAAAGACGCCGCAACGGTGCAAGTGCAGATTTAGGGGCGGGCTCCAGGCTTGGGGCGAAAAACCGCCGGGGCGGATCGTGCGGCGGAACACGTAACAGCATGTAACGGCAGGACTTTCGCGCTAAAGTTCGCGCCGACCGTTGCCGTTATCAAGGCCATACGGATCAGGAAGCCCTATCGTGAAAATCGCCCCCTCCACCCGCAATAACGCGCGTTCGCTCCAGGATGGTCCGGCGCGCACGCAGCAAGGCGAATCCGCGAGCGCCCTGGGCGCAGGCGGTACGGCATCCGGCGCCGCATCCAGCGCGATCGCATCGGGTACCGGCACCAGCGGAGACGCCAACGTGAGCCTTTCGTCACTTTCCTCCTCGCTGCGCTCGCTCGCGGCGAGCGGCGCCGCCGACATCGACATGGGCCAGGTCCAGTCGATCAAGGACGCCATCAAGAACGGCACGCTGCAGATCGACACCGGCAAGATCGCCGACGGCATTATCGAAACCGCGCGCGGCCTGCTCAAGCCGGCCTCGGGCGGCTAAGGCCCGGGCCCGGCGCAGGAGCCCAGTAGTCCAGTAGTACGCGCCGGCCCGCAACCCGCATTCTCAGGGGGTCCCCGATGAAAGACGCACTTCTCGCCACATTGATCGACGAACACGCCGCGGTCGAGGCGTTCGCCTCGCTGCTCGCCTTCGAGGAGAAGGCGCTCACGACGGCGGACGGCATCGACACGCTGCCGCAGATCGTCGAAGAGAAGACGACGCTCACGCAGCGCATGGCGGGGCTCGAGAAGGCGCGCGACGCGCAGCTGGCCGGGCTCGGCCTGCCGGGCGGACGCCAGGGCATCGAGATGGCCTGCGACGGCGACGCGCGGCTCGCGGGCCAGTGGGCACTGCTCAAGGGCTCGACCGAGCGTGCGCGCCGCCAGAACCTCACGATCGGCATGATGATTCGCACGCGCATGGACCATAACCGCCGGGCGCTCGCGATCCTGCGCGGCGAAACCGGCAACGGCGCGTCGATGCTGTACGGACCGGATGGACGCCTGCCGGCGTTCGGGCTGTAAGCGCTCCGCTGTTGCGCGCGGTGCGGGAGCCGCAAGTGAGATTGAAAAGCCGAAGCGCGGGTGCTTCGGCTTTGTTGTTTTTGGCACGACAACCGATATCGGCAGCCTGCCAATCGCCTCGAATACGGCGCGCCTCCATATCCCGCTCACTCCTGATCGACTTCGGGCCACAATCCTGGAAACAAAAATCGGAGGCTCTTCAGGGGGAGTCCGAAGGAAAGCTTGCCTCGCTGTGAAGGCGCATGCAGCAATCCAAAGTCGAGCAGCGAGCGTGTGATTCGGCGCGCCAGCACGTCACTTACGCCGAGCATTTGAGCAAACTCGGCGCGCGTCACGGCTCGCCGCAGCATCACAAACTCCATGGCCAGCGCCGTCGTTTCCGGCTTGATGACAGACTTCTCGGACCCGATCAGCCATGGGTTCGAATCCAGATACCTCAAAAGATCTCGCAAGCGCTCTGCGATGCCTTCGAACCCGGTCATCCGCACCATGAAATTCAACTGATCCAGACAGCAGTCCAGGAAGAACTGTACAAATCGCACGAGCCCCTCCTGAAAAAGATCGCCTCGGCCATCCAGATCGTCGCGGCGCGTCTGATCGGCCTCACTCAGCCTCGCATAAGTTGTTTCTTGCGCTCGACGATATCCGCCGAATAGTTCCGTCTGAGAGCGTCTTCTATCCTGGCAGGCGTGGTGTGCTGACCCTCGATTTTGTTCGTGTAGCAGGAGTTCATGACACGCAGTTGCGGCACCAGCGCCGCAGCAAGCGGAGTCCTCAGCGCAGGAAGCAACCCCTCGGACGAACCGGCGAACTCCGACGCACGGTCAAACAGCGGATCGAGAACCCGGTCTTCAGGAAGCAATGGTTCGAACGAGGCTGTTGTCGTCATGGCGTGATGTTCACATCCATGTAGAGTTTGAAGTCGCCGATTATGCCCACTAACTCATTGAATTGTATTAATTTATTCTATTTTTTGTCGCGATTCATGCAGGTTTCCGTGTTGGGTGCCCGGCCATGTTGGCAAATCCGCCCGGGTTGCAGTCGAGGCCAACAAAAAAGCCGAAGCGCTCCCGCGCTCCGGCTTCTCCCCTCCCTGTCGGCGCCGCTGCCCCGGCGCCGCGCCTGCTTAATTCTCCGTGCCCGCCCAGGACATCTCGCGCAGCCGCGTGCGCAGACGCGCGACGGCCTGGCTGTGCAACTGGCACACGCGCGACTCGCTCACTTCCATCACCGCGCCGATCTCGCGCAGGTTCATGCCGCGCTCGTAGTAGAGCGACATGAGCAGCTTCTCGCGCTCGGGCAGCCGCTCGATCGCCTCGACGAGCGCGCCGCGCAGGCTGTCGTCGAGCAGCGCCGAGAGCGGGTCCGAGTGATCGACGCAATAGCGGTCGAGGAACGGCTCGTCGTCGGCGGCGCGGTCGAAGTCTTCGTAGTAGATGAGCTGGCTGCCGTGCAG
>DATEJU010000250.1:0-7206 GCA_035277805.1 Paraburkholderia sp.
CCAGGGACGGCCACATCGCAAAGCGCAGCAAGCGTTCAGGGCAGCGCCATCTCGGCCGCGCCCATCGCGCGCGCCGCCTGCACGGAGATCGACCAGTGCCGGGGCGTAAGCGCCTCGACCATCGTCAGGCGTCCTTCAGGAATGAACGCACCCGTATCGATGAAGGTCTGCGCGCCGATCTGGCGCAACTCGCGCACGGGGGTGTGCCCGCAGTAAGTCGGCGAAAGCGCGTAACGCGGCAGCTTGGCCGCGTTGAAGGCCAGCTCGCGTCCCCACAGCATGCGCTCGCGCACCCCGGCATCGAACTGGCCGGCGTCGAGCTCGGCATCGTCGCCGAAGAATTCCGCGTGCAGCACGTTAAAGCGCGTCGCGCCCTCGCCCACTACGCGCACGAGCGGCAATTCGCGCAGCCGCTTCGCATGCGCGGCCAGCACGTGCTCGGGCAGCCCCTGCGCCCAGCCCCCGCCGATGCCATACCAGCGAAACCGCGCGAGCCGTCCCTCCGCGACGGCGCACAGCGCGTCTTCGTGGTTGCCGAGCACGGCGTAGAACCAGGGCTTGTCGAGCAGCGCGAGCGCCTCCAGGCACTGGTCGCCGCGGTCGACGAGATCGCCCACCGAAAACAGGCGG
Source organism: Paraburkholderia sp. (assembly GCA_035277805.1). Taxonomy (GTDB): domain Bacteria; phylum Pseudomonadota; class Gammaproteobacteria; order Burkholderiales; family Burkholderiaceae; genus Paraburkholderia. Next base: position 631 of record DATEJU010000250.1, read on the forward strand.
TCGCGCGCGGCGTCAAATCCGGCTTTGCAAAGCAGATAGCGCAAGGCGTCCACGCAGCCGTGCAGGTCGCCGATCACGAAATCGCGGCCAGCCGCATTGGCCGCATGATGCTGAACGTCAGTAGCGAGAGTAAGCGTCATCTTTTCATCATAGCGCCGCCCGGGTGACACGTATGCGCGCCAATGATCTTTTCCGGAGCGGTTTTCGCGCAGCCCGCGCGCAGCCGATGCAGCGCCCCGGCTGCATCGGCTGCGGCTGTGCCCTGCTGCGGCAGTGCGCTATTGCGCGCTATTGCGTCCTATTGCGCCTGCGCGCGCAGCGCCGCGACCTGGTCCGGCGTGATGCTCGCCTGCGGATTGCCGAACCGCTTCGTCACGTAGTTCGCGATGGCCGCCACCTGGTCGTTGCTGAGCGTGTCGCCGAACGCCGGCATCAGCACGTCGGCGTCTTTGGTCTGGCGCCTCACGCCGTGCAGGATCGTCATCGTCAGGTTGCCCGGGCTCGCCGCGCCCGCCACGCTGTTGTGAATGAGCGACGGATACCCACCGGGCGCACTCGCGCCCACCCCCTCGCCGGTCCAGTTGTGGCAGCTCGCGCAGTTCGCCACGAACAGCTGCGCGCCGTTCACGCTCGTGATGGTCGTGCCGCGCAGCGCGGTGATGTCGTCGTTGGCGGGCTTGCCGAACGAATCGCGCGAACGCGTCACGCCGCCCGCAATCGGCGGTTGCCCACGCAAATAGGCGTTGATCGAGCGCAGATCCTCGCTGGTCAGATACTGCGTGGAGTTCTGCACGACCTCGGCCATCGGCCCGGCGGCGTTCGCGTGGCCGGCGGCGACGCCGGTGGCGAGATAGCTCATGAGCGCGTCGTCGCTCCAGCCGCCGATGCCGCCCGCGCGGTCCGGCGTGATGTTGTACGCTTGCCAGCCCGCCTGCGTCGCGCCCGAGAAGCGCTCGCTCGTCTTCAAACCCTGCATGAAGTTGCGCGGCGTATGGCACTCTTCGCAATGGGCGAGCCCTTCGACCAGATAAGCGCCGCGGTTGTACTCGGCGCTCTTTTGCGGATCGGGCACGAAGCGCCCTTCGTCGAAATTGAAGAGATTCCAGAAGATCATCAGCCAGCGCTGATTGAACGGGAACCGCAGTTCGTTTGCGGGCGGCTTGTAATGGATCGGCGCGAGCGTATTCAGGTACGCGCGGATCGCGAGCACGTCCTGCTCCGTCACGCGCGTGAACTCCACGTACGGAAACGCGGGATAGAGCCGCTCGCCGCTCTTGCCCACGCCCTCGTGCATGGCCCGCATGAAGTCGGAATCGGTCCACTGGCCGATGCCGGTGTCGGGGTCCGGCGTGATGTTGGGTGTGTAGATCTTGCCGAACGGTGTGTTGATCGCGAGGCCGCCCGCGAACGGCCGGCTCTTGTCGGCGGTGTGGCACGCGGCGCAATCGCCCATGCGCGCAAGGTATTCGCCGCGCTTCACGATCTCCGGTTGCGCGGCGGCGTCGCCGGACGCGGCCGGGCCTTCGCCGTGCGCGGCGGGCAGCGGCACTTCGTCGACCGGGCGCGTCTCGCCGTCGTGCGCGGCGTGCCACGCCACGTAGAGCGCGAAGGTGCAGAACAGCAGCGCGGCGAGCGTGGTGCGAGCGCGATGGGCGCGGTGTGTGCGATGGGCGGGGGACTTTCTGGCGTTCATCGTCGGTCTCTGGCTCATTGCATCAAAGCTCGCGACGCAGCTTGTCGGCCAGCTTGAGCGCCAGCGCGGCAATGGTCAGCGTGCAGTTCACGGAGGCAGCGCTCGGCATCACCGCGCTGCCGGCGACGAACAGGTTCGAATGGTCGTGCGTGCGGCAGTCGGCGTCGACAACGGAATCGGCCGGGTTCGCGCCCATGATCGTCGTGCCCATGATGTGGTTATTCGGCGCGAAGGTATCGTCGAAGACGACCTCCGTGCCGCCGAAGAGCTGCGCGATCTGTGCGTAAAGCTCGTGCGTGTTGGCGGCGCTCTTCTTCACATAATCGTTGATCGAGTAGTAGATCTCGGGCTGCGCAATGCCGAGCGCGTCCTTGTGCTCGCCCGAAGGCAGCACGCGGTTCTGCGGCTCCGGCAGGTGCTCGTGGAAGCTGTTGATGTTGAGCGTGCGCGAGGCGCGGTCGCGGATCTCGCGGTCGAGTTCGGCGCCCGTCACGCCGTTCTTGATGAGCGCGGCGGTTACGGCCGGCGTGGCCACGCCGTTCGAGAGATGCAGCTTCTTCGCGGCGTAGTCCGAACGGAATGCGCCGTCGCGGAAATTCACCACCGAGGTCATCTCCATCGGCCCGCGCCCCGGCCACAGCGGCTCGTTGGCGAGAAACGTGACGCCCGTGCCCGGATGATCCATGAGGTTGCGCCCCACCTGGTCCGAGCTGTTGCCGATGCCGTGAGGAAATGCGTCGCTGGTGGACATCAGCATGAGCTTGGGCGTCTCGATGCCGTTGGCGGCCAGCACGAAGAGCTTGCCCGTCACGCGCGTGCTGTTGCCGTGCGGGTCTTTGTAATGCACTGCGGTGATGAGGCCTTTGTTGTCGGCCTCGATGCGGTACACCACCGCCTCTGTCATGAGCTGGGCGCCGGCGCGCCCGGCCTTGTCGGCATGCACGACGCCGTTGTACATCGCCGCGATCGGGCAGATCGGCATGCAATTGTTGTTGCCGCAGCAAGTCGGGCGCGCATCGTAAGGGCGGCTGTTGCGCGCGACAGGTTCGGGCACCACGTGAAAGCCGTTGGCGTTGAGCACGTCGCTAAAGCGCTGGTCCATGTACGAGAGCGGCAGCATGCTCATCGGATAGGGCTTCGAGCGCGGCGAGCCGAGGTCGTGTTGTGCCGGGTCCGGTCCCGAGACGCCCAGTTCCGCTTCGGCGGCCAGGTACCACGGCTCGAGCGTCTCGTATGGATACGGCCAGTCGCGGCCCACGCCGTACTGCGTCTTCAGGCGAAAGTCGGCGGGCAGGAGGCGCCAGGCCGCTGCCGCCCAGTGCCACGTGGTGCCGCCCACGAGCCGCAGATACTGCGAGTTGTACGGATAGTCGCCCTTTTGCACGAGGTAGTCGTTGGGCGGCGAATATTCGGGATGCGGCGCATAGGGCATGGAAGGATACGGCGTCGCAAAGTCGGCCTTGGCCGGCGAATTGCGGAAGTTCTCGACGATCTGCCAGCGCGCCAGACGCGGCCCGGCTTCGAGCAGGATCACCGATGCGCCGGCCTGGGCCATCTGGTACGCGACCAGGCTGCCCGCCACGCCGGAGCCGACCACGACTACGTCGGCAGAATGCTTTATCGCCATTGTCGTCCCTCGTTGTTCTGGCTTTCGTATTGTGAGGACCTGGCACGGCCTGCCGGATCCGCTGCCAGCGCGCGCCGGAGTTCCGGGGGGCGCACGACGGCAGCGGTGCGAGAGGCGGCACGCGCCAGGTCTTGCGGGAGCGCCCGCGCGCCGCTGTCGGCTGGCCGGGGACGCGCGCGAAGTTCGCACGCGCCCCCGGCCAGCCCGCGCCACGCGCGAGCCGCCCCGCCAGCTGCTTTATCTGGCTGCAAACAGCGCAGCCACTGTCGTGGCGGGCATGTCTGCAGGCTTCTTTGTCCAATAGAACGGCACGTCGCGGCAATACGACGGAATCGTCAGCACGTCGCTGACCGGATCGAACATCAGCGCTTTCTCGTAGGCCAGTACCTGCACGTTCGGCATTTCGCCCACGAGCCCGAGATACCACGCGCGCATGATGTCGCCGACGGCCGAGGCAAGCTCCGGCTGGTCGGCCTTGAGCGCGGCCGTGACGGTATCCGAAGGCACGCCGCCGTGGCCCTTGAGCCACGTGTTGAGCGCGCCCACGTTCTGCTCGAACTGGCTGCTCGCGCGCGTGAGCGCGGCGTAGATGCGCTGGCCGAGCACGGCGTCGAAGTGCGTGCGGCCGGTCAGGTGCTGGGAAAGCGCGATGAAGGCGCTATAGCCGCTTTGCGCAGGCGCCGCTGCGGCGCTGGCGGCCGAGGTCGCGGCTACACTGGCGGCTGGATCGGCAGCCCATGCATCGCCAATGCCAAAAGCGTACTGTGCGCCGCGCCGGCCGGCCAGCGCGAACGCAAGCGTCGCGGCGGTGGCGCAAGCGCCTGCAATGAATTGGCGGCGGCCCGGACGCTCGATGCGCTCGCCGGGCTCGCCGGCACTCGGGCTGTGCTCCGTGCGAGCGCCCCCGCAAGCGGCCTGATCGTGCGATGGGCGGGCATGGGGCGAATGCGCGGTCCCGTCCTGCGTCACATCGGTCATGGATACTCCAGGCGAAGGGTCTATCCCGCGCGAGCGGGTCTACACACTTGCCGCCGCTGCCGGCGACGACGATGCATACGGGAAAAGTTTGCAATCTTGCTCAAACAGGGGCGTGTCAAATCCCTTTCCGTATGAAAGGTGCGGATGACACGTCGCGCAAGCAATATAGCGTTTCCTGGGCCGATTCGACAAACCGTAAGCTGCGATGCCCGAAATAACGCCACATCGACGAGCCGGTTAAAATCGCTGCAACATTGCGCCCCCACCCTCTGAATCGATGCGATGAATCTTCTCCCGCAAGTCCTGCGCAACCGCCCGCACATGACGATCGGCATCGTGGTGGGCGTGCTGGTTGGCGCGCTCGCGCCCGGTGCGCTGCACGCCGTGGCACGCGTGCTGCTGGGCTGGGACGCCGCGATCTGGACCTATCTCTTGCTGATCTGGATTCACATGGTGCGCGCGAGCGAAGACAGCGTGCGTCACAACGCGCAGCGCGAAGACCAGAATGCGGGCACGGTGCTCTTTCTCGTTTGCACGGCGACGGTCGCGAGCATCGTCGCCATTGTGCTCGAGCTCGGCACCACCAAAGACCTCAGCATGGCCTCGAAAGTGCTGCATTCGGTGCTTACCGGCCTCACGCTGATCGGCGCCTGGTTCCTCATTCCCACCATCTTCACGCTGCACTATGCACGCGTGTACTACGGGTCCGATCCCGCCGCGCCCGCGCTCGCCTTCCCCGACCACAAGCTCAAGCCGAATTACTGGGACTTCCTGTACTTTTCCTTCACGATCGCGTGTGCCTCGCAAACCGCCGACATCGGGCTGCGAGGCCGCGGCGCGCGGCGCGGCGTGCTCGCGCAATCGATCCTCTCGTTCTATTTCAACGTTGCCGTGCTCGGCCTGTGCGTGAATATCGCCGCGAGCATGGTGGGCAATTGAGCACCCGCGGGCGCCGGCCTCGGGCACATGCCTTGCTGATTCTCGCCGTGCCTGGACGCCACGTGCGGCATGCGTGGGTTCCAGTTTGGCTCCGGCCGGCTATTGCACTACTCTGAACAGGGCGCGCCGCGCGTATTGATACTGCCAGTACCGCGCGGCCCGCTCCGGCAGCCCACGGGCAACGTGATCGCATCCAGTGTTACATCGGCCTTGCATCCACGTCGCCCGACGAATCTGGAATACGACCGATGGAAGCTCCCCACGCCTATGCGCCGCGGATCTATTTCGTTCATTCCGTTCTGGTCGGATCGCTCGACGCGTGGCCCGCGCATTTCGCGCATGCCGCGTCGCTCGGCTTCGACCACGTACTGATCGGCGCCCTGTTCGCACCGGGTGCCTCGGGCGACGAGCGCATCGTCGCCGATCACACCCGCTTGCATCCCGCCTTCGGCACGCAGGAGCGCGTGGACGACGCGCTGCACCTCCTCGCGGCCGCCGCGCGCTCGCGCGGCATCACGCTGCTCGCGGATCTCACGCTCGACCGCAGCGCCGCGGACGGCCGGCTCTACACCGAGCATCCCGAATGGTTCCATCCGTTCGAGCCCGAGGACGCGCGGCTCGATCCGCGCCACGGCCATCGCGACGCGAATGTCGCCTATGCCGATTTCGAGCGCGCGGGCGCACCGCTCGCCGTGTGGTGGACGCAACTCGCGAGCCGTCTTGCCGATGCGGGCATCGGCGGCTTTCGCATCGACTCGCCGCATCGCACGCCAGCCACGGTGCTGCGCGCGATCTTCGACGGCGTGCGTGCGAGCCATCCGCAAACGCGCTGGCTCGCGGCCACGCCCGGCCTCGCGCGCGAGGACCTCGCGCGCCTCGAAGACGCGGGCTTCGACGCCGCGTTCACGTCCTTGCGCTGGTGGGACTTCTCGTCGAGCTGGCTCATCGAAGAGCACGCCGTCATGCGGCGCGTGGGCTCGCCCATCGCGTTTCCCGAAGCGCCCTACGGGCCGCGCCTCGCGCACGATCTCGAAGGCGCAGGCGACGTACGTGCCGTCGAGCGCGCGTATCGGCGCATGCTGCGCGCGGCGACGGCGCTGGGCACCGGCTGGCTCGTGCCGATGGGCTTCGAATACGGCATGGACGAAGCGATCCACCACGGCGGCCATGCCGAACGCCATGGCGCACAACCGCCCGGCGCGCACGCCTGGGAGGCCGCGAAAGCGCGCGCGCCATTCGATCTCTGCGCCGATATCGCGCACGCCAACGCCTTGCAGCGCGAAACGTGGACGCTGCAAACCAACGGCGAGCTACGCGCGCTCAACGGTCCGGGCGCGCC
>DATEJU010000251.1:0-8373 GCA_035277805.1 Paraburkholderia sp.
GTCGACGTGGCGGTGAAGCGCCGCCTGCGCGTGGCGTTTTTCTCGACCGGCGACGAGCTGCGCTCGCCCGGCGAGCCGCTCGACGCCGGCTGCATCTACGACAGCAACCGCTACACGCTCGGCGCGATGCTCCAGCGCCTGAACGTCGAGCCGATCGATCTCGGCCGCGTGCGCGACGACCCCCAATCGCTCGCGGCCACGCTCAAGGCCGCCGCCGAAAGCGCCGACGTCGTGCTGACCTCGGGCGGCGTCTCGGTCGGCGAAGCCGATTTCACGCGCACTCAGTTGCAGACGCTCGGCGACGTGTCCTTCTGGGGCCTCGCGATGCGTCCGGGCCGCCCGCTCGCGTTCGGCCGAATCTGGTCGGGCGGCCGCCCCGGCGCCGGGCGCGCGGCGCTGCTGTTCGGGCTGCCAGGCAATCCGGTCGCCACGATGGTCGCGTTCTACCAGATCGTGCGCCCCGCGCTGATCGCGATGTCGGGTGCCACGCCGCAGCCGATGCCGCTCATTCCCGCGCGCTGCGACGCCTCCATCAAAAAGCGCCCGGGCCGCACCGAATTTCAGCGCGGCATCGCCGGGCGCGATGCGCAGGGTCAGTGGCGCGTCGCGCCCACGGGTTCGCAAAGCTCCGGCGCGCTCAGCACGATGAGCGAGGCGAACTGCTTCATCGTGCTCGCCCACGAAAGCGCCGACCTCGATGCCGGCGACACCGTCGACATCATGCTCTTCGACGGCCTCGTCTAGCGCGGCGCCCATGACCAGCCATCGCATCGTTCAACATGATTCGACGTCCAACCGCGACGTCTCCTCGACCTACGGACCGATCCACATGAAAAAACAGATTTCGTTCATCGCCGCCGGACAGACTGCGAAGGCGCTCATCCTCGTGTACCTGACCTTCAGCGTGCCGGTCGTGCTGCTCGTCGCGGTGGTCGCGTTCTTTCGCTACGGCACCTTCGAGCTCGGCACCGTGTTCAGCGCGCTGATCCTCAATGCGATCGTCGGCTTCGTGCTGCTGTGGATCGCCTGCCATCTGTACAACTGGGTCGCCGCGCGCTTTGGCGGCATCGAGATCCATCTCTCCGACGTGCCCGAGGAGGCGTGATGGCCGCTACGATCCGCGCAGCCACGCCCGCCGACATCAGCGCCATGCACGCGCTGATGTACGAACTCGCCGAGTTCGAAAAGCTCACGCACCTCTTCACCGGCACGCCCGAGGGGCTCGCCGACGCGCTCTTCGGTGCGCACCCGGCAGCCGAAGCGATCGTGGCCGAAGACGCGGGCCGCATCGTCGGCTACGCGCTCTTCTTCCATAACTACTCGACCTTCCTCGGCAAGCGCGGGCTCTATCTCGAAGACCTCTACGTGCAGCCGTCGCAGCGCGGCACCGGACTCGGCACGGCCATGCTGCGCGCGCTCGCGGCCATCGCCGTCGAGCGCCAGTGCGGCCGCTTCGAGTGGACCGTGCTCGACTGGAACGAGCCGGCCATCGGCTTCTACGAGAAGATGGGTGCAACCGTCCTGCCCGACTGGCGCGTGGTGCGCGTGACGGGCGATGCGCTCGACAAGCTTGCGGCGCCTGCCGAGCCGGTCGCGAGCGAATAAACCACCGGGAACATGAAAAACGGGCCGCCCGCAGTAATCCGGACGGCCCGTCGCTTTTGCGCGCCTCGTTCTGGTGTGCCGCTAATGCGAGGAATCGGGCTACGCGTGCGTCACTCGTCACCGTTCTCGCCATTGCGCAGCACGTCGCCGAGCAGATTCGACGCCGCCTCGCCGGGCAAAGCCTCGACATCGCGCAACTTGCGGCTCATCGCGCGCGTGCGCACTTCGGCGGCTTCGATCGAGCGCGTGACTGTTTCCAGTTGCGACTTCGTGCGCGCGAGCACCTCGCCGAACTTGCCAAACTCCGTCTTCACCGCCCCCAGCACCTGCCAGACCTCGCTCGAACGCTTCTCGATGGCGAGCGTGCGAAAGCCCATCTGCAGGCTGTTGAGCAACGCCGTCAGCGTGGTCGGGCCCGCGACGCTCACACGATAATCGCGCTGCAAGACGTCGGTGAGCCCCGGGCGGCGCAAGATCTCGGCGTAGAGCCCTTCGGTGGGCAGGAACAGCAGCGCGAAGTCGGTCGTGTGCGGCGGTGCGACGTATTTTTCGGCGATGGTGCGGGCCTCCGCGCGCACGCGGGCCTCCAGCGCGCGCCCCGCCTCCTCGATGCCAGCGGCATCGGCACGCTCCTGCGCGTCAATGAGCCGCTCGTAATCCTCGCGCGGAAACTTCGCGTCGATGGGCAGCCACACCGGCGCGCTTTCAGAAGCGGCCGTGGCAGCACCGCCCTGCAGCCCGCGCCCCGGCAGCCGAATCGCGAACTCCACGCGCTCGCTGCTGCCCGGCACCGTCGCCACATTTTTCGCGAACTGGTCGGGCGTGAGCATCTGCTCGAGCAGCGCCTCGAGCTGCACTTCACCCCATGTGCCGCGCGTCTTCACGTTCGTCAGCACCTTCTTCAGGTCGCCGACGCCCGCCGCGAGCGTCTGCATCTCGCCCAGCCCGCGATGCACCTGCTCCAGCCGGTCGGAGACGAGCTTGAACGATTCGCCCAGACGCTGCTCGAGCGTCGCGTGCAGCTTCTCGTCAACGGTGCGGCGCATCTCTTCGAGCTTGGCAGCGTTGTTTGCCTCGATGTCCTTCAGGCGCTGTTCGAGCGTCGCGCGCACCTCGGCGAGGCGGCGGTCGTTCGCCTCGCTCAGTTGCACGAGCTGCTGGCCGAGCACGTTGCCGAAATGGCGCAGCGCCTGGCCCTGCTCGTCGCGCGCCTGTTGCGCCTGCAACTGCTGGCTCTGGCGCACGGCGTCGAGCTGCTGCGCGTTGCTCTCGGTGAGCTTCGCGAGCTGCTGCGCGAAGCTGTCGAGCTGGCCGTTCTGCACGGTGGCGATGCTCGTGAGATGCGAGGCGAGCGCCTGCTGCACCTGCGCGAAGCCGCCGCCGAACTCGCTGCGCGAGGCCTGTGCGGTACGCGCGATTTCGTTGCGCAGCTCGCGTTCGATGCGCTCGGCCGCGCGCGCCTGGGTGTCGCTCGAACCCGCGATACGGTCGCTCAGCTGATCGAGTGCGTCGAGCGTGGCTTCGGCGTGCTCGTCGTCCTGCGCGCCGCGGCGCGCGCGCATCAACACCGCGACCGCGCATAGCAGCGCGATCGCGAGCACGAGCGTCGCAACCGCCGACAACAACCCGGCGTTCATGAACGCGCTTTCCCCATCACGGCGGGATTGACCGGATTGGGCGGCCGGCCCGCGCGCGGGCCCTCGCCCAGCGCGGCGATCAGGTTGTCGGCGGCGAGGTTCGCCATCGCGCGGCGCGTGCCCTCGCTCGCGCTCGCGATGTGCGGCGTGAGCACCACGTTGTCCACCGTGAGCAGTGCCGGGTGCACGCTCGGCTCGCCTTCGAACACGTCGAGGCCGGCGGCGGCAATCTGGCGCGTGCGTAGTGCCTCGGCAAGCGCGGCGTCGTCGACGATGCCGCCGCGCGCGATGTTCGTGAGCGTGGCCGTGGGCTTCATCAGCGCGAACTCGGCCGCGCCGATCGTGTGGTGATTGGCCGGCACATATGGCAGCACGAGCACGACGTGATCGGCCTCCTTGAGCAGCGCTTCTTTCGAGCGATATTCGGCGTTCAGCTCCGCCTCGGTCTCGGGCGCAACGCGCGAGCGGTTGTGATAGATCACGCGCATATTGAAGCCGCGCGCGCGGCGCGCGAGCGCCTGGCCGATGCGGCCCATGCCGATCACGCCGAGCGTCGAGCCGTGCACGTCGGCGCCGAGGAACATGTCGAAGGACCACTTCTGCCACTTGCCCGCACGCAGGAAGTGCTCCGACTCGGCCACGCGGCGCGCGGCCGCCATCATCAGCGCCCAGCCGAAGTCGGCGGTGGTTTCGTTGAGCACGTCGGGCGTGTTGGTGCCCAGCACGTTCGCCGCGTTGAAGGCCGCCATGTCGAAGTTGTTGTAGCCCACCGCCATGTTCGAGACCACGCGCAGACGCGGCGCCGCGGCCAGCACCGCCGCGTCGATCGGCTCGCCCATGGTGAGCGCGCCGTCCTTGTCGGCGAGCCGCGCCTTGAGGGCGGCGGCGGACAGCGTCTCGCCGTTGTTCCAGTCGACGTCGAAGTACTGCTTGAGACGATCGATCACATCGGGAAAGATCGGGCGCGCCACGAGAATCTTTTGCATCGTTGCTCTCCACACTTCAGAGGTTGATCCGCTTCGAATGGGTCCGCCAGTTGCGGCTGTCCGCCATTGTCCCGCGCGAAGGGGCGCCAAAGGAAGCCTGCCGGACGGCTGATGTGAATCCGGCCGTGAATCGAGCCGCAAATCAAGCCACGAGCCAAGCCGCGAATCGAGCCGCAAACGGCGGCCAGGCGAGCCGGCTAGACGAAAAAGAGCCAGGTCGCCACGGCAAACACCGGCAGCAACACCACGCAGGACCAGCCAAGATAGCCGAAGAAGCCCGGCATGCGCACGCCGCGCTGCTGCGCGATCGCTTTCACCATGAAGTTCGGCGCGTTGCCGATATAGGTCATCGCGCCCATCCAGACGGCACCGGCCGAGATCGCCGCGAGCGTTCGCGCGCCGCCCGCCATGAGCGACTGTGCGTCGCCGCCCGCGAGATTGAAGAACACGAGATAGGTGGGCGCGTTGTCGAGGAACGACGAGAGCAGGCCCGTCGCCCAGAAGTACAACGCGTCGTTGGGGTGTCCCGGCGCGTCGTTCACGAACTGGATCAACTGCGCGAACGCCCCCGCCTCGCCCGCGCGCAGCATCGCGATGACGGGCGTGATCGTCACGAAGATGCCCGCGAAGAGCTTCGCCACTTCGGCGATGGGGGCCCAGTCGAAGCCGTTGTCCGAGCGCGCCTCGCGCGACGCGAAAACGAGCGACACGGCCGCCAGCGCGATTAGGCCCACGTCGCGCACGAGGTTCTGCAGTTCGATGCGCGTGCCCGGCAACGCGATGCCGATGCCCGGTTTCCAGACGCCGCTCATCAGCACGAGCGCGATCGCGAGCGCCAGCAGCACGAAGTTGAACTTGCCGCCGACGGCAAGCCGCGCCGTATCGGGCGTCGGATCGAGAGTCGCCGCGCGCGCCTCGCCCGAACGGTGGAAGTACCACGAATCGAGCAGATGGAACACGGCAAGCAGCACGCTGCAGACGAACAGCATCGGCAGCGCGAGATGCTGCGTAGTCCAGAAGAAACCCACGCCGTTGAGAAAACCGAGGAACAGCGGCGGGTCGCCGAGCGGCGTGAGCGAGCCGCCCGCATTGGCGGCCAGAAAGATGAAGAACACCACCACGTGGACATTGTGGCGCCGGTTGTCGTTCGCGCGCAGGAGCGGCCGGATCAGCAGCATCGCGGCGCCGGTCGTGCCCATCACGCTGGCGAGTGCGGTGCCGAGCGCGAGGATCGACGTATTCGTGCGCGGCGAGCCGTGCAGATTGCCGTACACGCAGATACCGCCCGATATCGTGTAGAGCGCGCCGAGCAGGACGATGAACGGCACGTACTCGTCGAAGAGCGCGTGCAGCAAAAGCGGCCAAGTGGCCGAAAACCCGTGCGTGGCCGCGAACGGCAGCAGGAACGCGAGCGCCCAGGCCGCGGAGATCTTGCCGAAATGGTGATGCCAGAAGGTGGCCGCGAACATCGGAAAGAGCGCGATCGACAGCAGCATGCCCGCGAACGGGAGGCCCCATGCGGCGGGAAGCGTTGCACCGTCCACGCCGGCCGCCTGAGCCTCGGGCGCCGCGCACGCAAGCGCCGCGACGAGCATGGCGAACGTATAACGCACGACCCGCGCGAGTTGTGCGGCCCTGCCCTTCACGTGCTGCGCGCCATCGGTACGCGCGCCGCGCTCGACTGCCTCAATCGTCATGCGCCCTGCACGACGATGACATGCACGCGATACGGCCCGTGCGCGCCGAGGATGATGGTCTGCTCGATATCGCCGGTGCGCGACGGCCCCGAAACGAAGTTGACCGCGCGCGGCAGCTCGCCGCGTTCGGCGCGCATGAGCGCGAAGGCGTCCTCGTGGCCTGCGACGATGCGCGACGCGGGCACGATGGCGATATGCGTCTCAGGCAGCAGCGCGCCCGAGGCCCACGTCTGCGGGCTCGAAAGCAGGACCAGCGTGCCCGTTTCGGCCGTCGCGCAAAAGCATCCGGTGAGGCCGACGAGATCGCGGTCTTCGGGCTTGCGAAACTCGACGCTCAATCCCGCGCCGGCCCAGTCGAACGCTTCGAGCGTCGTCCAGGCCACCGCTTGCGTGGACAACCCGAGCGACGCGAGATAGTGCGCGGCGGCGGCGGGCACGTCGGCGAGCTGCGCGACTTCGTCGACAGTCGACGCCATCTTTTTTGCCTCCGCGATGAAGCGCGCGACAAGATCGCCTTCGAGCGGCGGACGCGGCCCTTGCGGATGACGCGCGAGGTAGTCGGCGACGGCTTCGCGCTCGTGCGCGGCGGGCGTCGCGTCGCGTCCCTGCGCCGCGCGAATGCGCGCGAGAATGCTGCGGCGGGCGGCCGTGGTGTCGACCTTGGAGTCCATACGCGTCCTCGACAGATGAAGAAAAGCGACGCGCCGATTATACCGGGGCGTCGCTCGTCATCTGGCATGCAAACGGCGCTTACTTGCCCGCGCTCCCCTCCTCCGTGGGCTGCTCGATGCCGAACACCTGGCGCAGATAGGCCAGATAGGCCTTGTCATCGCACATGTTCTTGCCGGGCGAATCGGAAAGCTTGGCGACGGGCTGGCCGTTGCAGCGGACCATCTTGATGACGATCTGCAGCGGCTGATAGCCGAGGTCGTTGGTGAGATTGGTGCCCACGCCAAAGGCAAGACGGCAGCGCCCGCGAAAGCGCTCATAGAGGCGCAGCACCTTGGGAATGTCGAGCGCGTCCGAGAAGATCATGGTCTTCGTGCGCGTGTCGCAGCGATTGTCCTCGTAGTGCTTGAGCAGCCGCTCGCCCCACTCGAACGGATCGCCCGAGTCGTGGCGCGCACCGTCGAAGAGCTTGCAGAAGTACATGTCGAAGTCGCGCAGAAAGGCCTGCATGCCGTAGACGTCCGAGAGCGCGATGCCGAGGTCGCCGCGATACTCCTTCGCCCACATCTCGAAGCCATAGATCTGCGAATCGCGCAGGCGCGGACCGAGCGCCTGGCACGCCTGCAGATACTCGTGCGCCATGGTGCCGAGCGGCGTGAGGTTGTGCTTCATCGCGTAGTAGACGTTGCTCGTGCCCGCGAACTGCTCGCCCAGATCGTCCTTCAGCGTGAGGATCACCTCCTCGTGCCAGCGCTTCGAGAAGCGACGGCGCGTGCCGTAGTCGGCGATCTTGCAGTCGGCGAATTCGGGCTTCGCGCCAAGCAGCTCGATCTTGCGGCGCAGACGCTCGCGGCCCTCTTCGTACTGCGGATGATGCTGCGTGTTGCGGAAATAAACCTCGTTGACAATGGCGAGCACCGGGATCTCGAAGAGGATCGTGTGCAGCCACGGCCCCTTGATCTCAATGTCGATCTCGCCGTTGCCCTTGGACGAGGGCGTCACCGAAATATACTTCTCGTTCAGATGGAAAAGCGCGAGGAAATCGATGAAATCGCTCTTGATGAAGCGCATCTTGCGCAGGTACTCGAGCTCGGGCTCGGCAAAGCGCAGCCTGCAAAGCTTCTGGATCTCGCTGCGGATTTCGTCGACGTACGGGACGAGATCGACGTCGGGCGTGCGGCAGCGGAAGCGGTATTCCACGTTGGCCGCGGGGAAATGATGCAGCACAACCTGCATCATCGTGAATTTGTAGAGATCGGTATCGAGCAGCGAAGTAATGATCATGATGGGCCAGGCGAACTGCTATCGGAGGGCGCGCTCCGCGGTTGCCGCCCGCTCTCGCCTTGCGTGGCGAGGTGAGGCGGCAGCGCCGCAAACGGCGTGCGCCGGTGATGCGCTCATGTTACCCGAATGCGTCCAGGCCAAGCCGCCAGCGCCGCACCTCCATGCGCGCGCAAGGGGCAAGGGTCGCAATGGCGCAAAACCTCGCGCGAAGCCCGGGCATTGATCACGCGCCCTGTGTGGCGCATAAACTAATCACAAAACGATCTAAGAACCGCTGCGGACGTCTGGCTGAGAAAAATCGGCATCAGTTACAATATTGCTTTTGGCGCACTGCCAACCCCGCGCCACCCCCCGATACAAGCATGCAGGAGCTGCCTGAATGACCCACGTTGTGACCGAAAGCTGCATCAAGTGCCGCTATACCGACTGCGTCGATGTGTGCCCGGTGGACTGCTTTCGCGAAGGTCCCAACTTCCTCGCGATCGACCCGGACGA
>DATEJU010000252.1:0-9756 GCA_035277805.1 Paraburkholderia sp.
GCCAAGCTGCCGCCGGCGGCGCTCGCGTCGGCTTCGGTGGGCGCGAAACCGTGTTGACGCACGCCACGAGAGGCTCCACTTGCGCGCGCGTCGGGCGCGCCGCCGCGTCCCTGGCCGCGCGCCCGGTTGCGCTTGTGGTTGCGCTTGTGGCCGCGTTCGCGGTCGCCAACGAGGGAATCTGACGATGGAAAACAAAGCGCATGCGTTCTGGGCGGGCGCCTTCACGCTCGGCCTGCTGGCCGTAATCGCCTTCGCGGTCTTCTTCTTCAGCGCCGATCACACGGTGCGCGTGCCGTACGACCTCATCTCGCGCAGCAACGTGACGGGGCTCTACCCCGACGCCGCCGTGCGCTATCGCGGGCTCGACGTCGGCAAGGTGCAGTCGATCAAGTTCGATCCGAGCCACCCGGGGCAGATCCGCATCCGCGTGCTGGTCGACCAGAAGGCGCCGATCACGCGCTCCACCTTCGGCACGCTCGCGCTGCAGGGCGTGACGGGCATCGCGTTCGTGCAGCTCGACGACAACGGCCTCGATCTTTCGCCGCTGCCTTCCTCGGAGAAGCACGTGGCCGAGATTCCGCTGCGCCCCGGCCTGCTCGACCAGTTGCAGCGGCGCGGCGACGCGCTCCTGCGCAAGCTCGACAGCATCGCCGGCGACGTCGACCAGATGCTGAGCGAAGAAAACCGCAAGCAGATCATGGCGACCGTCGCGAGCCTGCAGCAGGCCGCGAGCAGCGCGAACACGCTCGCGCAGCAACTGCAGCCGACCACCCAGCGCCTGCCGGGCGCGGTCGCCGACTTGCAAAAGACGCTGCAATCGACCAATCAGCTGATCACGAGCCTGAACCGCCCGGACGGCCCGTTCCAGACCAATCTGAACAAGGCCGGCACCGCGGCGGAGCAGGCTGGACAAGCGCTGACCTCCATCGATGCGTCGATCCAGCAACTCTCGGCGCGCGTGGGCTACGACACGCTGCCGCGCGTCGACTCGCTGACCGACGATGTGCGCTCGGCGATGCGCTCCGTGGACCGCGCGGCTGGCGCCTTCAGCACGAGTCCGAGCAGTCTGCTGTTCGGCGGCGCGCCGCTGCCCGCGCCGGGGCCGGGCGAGCCGGGCTTCTCGTGGCCCGCCGGCGCAGGCGGGAAGTAAGGCGCGTCTGGCGCTGGCGCCGCCTCGCAGGGCGCAGCATGGATCGCATCAACCGCATCAACCGGAAGCAACCTCAGGAAGGAACCGCAATGTCACGCCAAGCCACTTCGTCACGCTCGCTGCTGAGGCTCTGCTGCGCCGCGCTCGCGGCGCTCGCCCTCGGCACGCTGGCGGCGTGCGCCGGCAGGTCCGCCGCGCTCTCCGACATCCGCTACGACCTCGGGCCGCAGCAAGAGGCGGCGAGGGCGGTGAGCACATCGTCGTCGCTGCCGCCGCTCAAGGTGCTCGAAGTGAGCGCGCCCGCGACGCTCGACCACGACGGCATCCTCTATCGCCTGAACGGCGACTCGCAGCGCTTGGGACGCTATGCGGACAGCCGCTGGACGATGCCGCCCGCGCGCCTGCTCACGCAGCGCCTGCGCACCGCGCTCGCCTCGCGCGCCACCGTGCTGTCCGGCGCCGACGTCGTGCAGGCGCCGATGTTGAAGGTCGAGCTCACCGAGTTCGAGCAGGTTTTCGACACGCGGACGCAAAGCGCCGGTGTGCTCGCCGCGCGCGCGACCCTCATGCAGGGCGGCAAGGTGATCGCGCAGCGCTCCTTCGTGGCGCGCGCACCCGCGAGCACGCCCGATGCCGCGGGCGGCGTGGCCGCGCTGCGCGCGGCGAGCGACGACTTCGCGGGCCAGATTGGCGTTTGGGTGGGCGCGCAGGCGTTTGCCGGCACGCCTTGAGAAACGCGGCGGGCGGTGTGCGCTGGCGCACTGCACGCATGAGAGGCGGAACCGGTGGCATGAGCGGTACTGGCACGGAAGACCCGGACGGCACGGCGCGCAGCAGCGGCGCTGGCGCCTCCAGTGCGCACGGCCTTGGGGCGCCTCTCGATCCGCCGACTGGTGCTTCGAAAAACGGCAGTCCGGCGGACGGCACTCCTGCGAGCGGCGCACCCACGACCGGCGCTCCCGAACCGACATCACCCCCACCATCCACGCCCGAAACGCCGCCGCGCCACGCTTCCTCGCTCTCGCGCCAGGCGTTTGTGCTCTACACCGCGCTGATCGTCTACGCCTCGTGGTATCCGTTCTCGGGCTGGCGCTCGCTCGGGCTCGGCCCTCTCGACTATCTCGGCGACCCCTTCCCGAAATACTGGACCGTCTTCGACGTCGTCACCAACGTGCTCGGCTACATGCCGTTCGGCGCGCTTGCCGTGCTCGCCGCCTGGCCGCGCTGTCGCGGCCTGCTGGCGATCGCGCTCGCCACGCTGGGCGGCACGCTGCTTTCGGGCGTCATGGAAGCGGTGCAGACTTATTTGCCCACGCGTGTCGCTTCGAATCTCGACCTCGCCACCAACGTGCTCGGCGCGCTGCTCGGCGCAGCGATTGCGGCGCCGGCCACCGGTGCGCTGCTCGAACGCGGCTTCTTGCGGCGGTTGCGCTTTCGCTGGTTCGAGCGCGATGCCGGCGCGCTGATGGTGCTCGCCGCGCTCTGGCCGTTCGCAACGATGTTTCCCGTGCCGCGCCTGTTCGGCATGGGCGACTGGCCGCGTGCGGTCTGGGAGCACTTCGACGCTTCGATGCAAGGCGCCGTGCTCGCCTGGGCGCCCGCCGCCTGGAACCTGCGCGCGTGGCCCGGCGCGCTCGCGGCGCGTCTGCCGGAAACGGACTGGGAGGCGCTCGTCACCACGCTCAACCTGTTCGCCGCAGCCGCATTCGCCTCACTGCCAATGCGCGCTCGCGCACCGCGTGCGCGGCTCATCGTGCTGTTGATCGCGACGACGCTCGTCGTGAAAGCCGGCGCGACCTTCCTGCAATCGCAAAGCGGCCTCTTGTTCGACTGGGCAACGCCCGGCGCGCTCGCGGGTCTCGCGTGGGGCACGCTTGCGGCCTTCCTCGCGCTGCGCTTGCCGCGCACGCCGCGCGCCGCTGCCGCGACGATGGCGCTGGCCATCTCGCTCGTGCTCGTGAACGTGCTGCCGGTGAGTCCCTATTTCGACGTCCTGCTCGCCGACTGGCGGCAGGGCCGCTATCTGCATTTCAACGGGCTGGCACGCTGGCTCGCATGGACATGGCCCTGGGCGGCGCTCGGCTGGACCGCGTTTTCGCTGGAGCGCGCGTGGCTCTCACGGCGCGCACGCAACCGGATGCGATCCGGCCGCTGAGTATGGGCGCTGAGTCCGGCCGCTGAGGCACCGGGTGAATGGCCCGGCGCGGCGCGAAGCCGGGGCCGGCAGCGGAGCCACGAGTGCGGGCCGATGGCGCGCGGAGCGTTCACGCCGCGCTCGCTATAATCGACCGCATTGCACAGGCCGCATCATCTCAACCGCATTGCATCGACTGCACTGCCCCGATGCGCGCAGCGCACCCGCGAGCCGTACAGCCTGAGCGCCGCGCCCGACACTTCACCGGTATCCCCCGCCATGACCGATTCGTTCTACCAGCACCACGTCTTTTTCTGCCTGAACCAGCGCGAACCCGGCGCCGATCGTCCGAGCTGCGCGAACTGCAATGCGCAGGCGATGCAGGAATACGCGAAAAAGCGCGTGAAGGAGCTGGGCCTCGCGGGCCCGGGCAAGGTCCGCGTCAACAAGGCCGGCTGCCTAGACCGCTGCGAGGAAGGCCCCACGGTCGTCGTGTATCCCGAGGGCACCTGGTACACCTATGTCGACGAGAGCGACATCGAGGAGATCGTCGTCTCGCACCTGCAGAACGGCCAGGTGGTCGAGCGCCTGAAGATCGACCGCTAAAAGAAGACCCCACAAGAGCCGCAACGATGAACGCACAAACCGAGAAATTCCATATCGACGGTCCCGTCGGCCAGATCGAATGCGCACTCGATAGACCCGATGCGAACACACCGGTGCGCGGCATCGCGCTCGTCGCGCATCCGCATCCGCTCTTTGGCGGCACGATGGACAACAAGGTCGCGCAGACGCTCGCGCGCACGCTCGTGCAGCTCGGCTACGTGACTTACCGTTCGAACTTCCGCGGCGTCGGCACGACGTCCGGCACGCACGACAACGGCATCGGCGAGCAGGACGACCTGCTCGAGCTCCTTCGCTACATGCGCGCCCAGCCGGGCCAGGCGGACGTGCCGCTCGTGCTCGCGGGCTTCTCGTTCGGCACCTTCGTGCTCTCGCATGTCGCGCAGCGCTATCAGGAAGCGGGCGGGGCGATCGAGCGCATGGTGTTCGTCGGCACCGCGGCAAGCCGCTGGGAAGTCGCGCCCGTGCGCGAGGACACGCTCGTGATCCACGGCGAGCTCGACGACACCGTGCCGATTCTCTCGGTGTACGAATGGGCGCGGCCGCAGGAACTGCCCGTCGTCGTGATTCCGGGGGCGGAGCACTTCCTGCATCGCAAGCTGCACATTCTCAAGCGCATCATCGTCGACGCCTGGCGTTAAACGATGCGCGCGCTGTCCGCGTCGTTCGTGCTGCATGCGGGGCCGCATCGTTCGCTGTAAGCCGTGCGTCGGACGAACGCGAGATAGACGGAAGGAATACGCAAACACGCCGCAAACACGCCGCAAACGCGACGAAAGCACACGGCGAAAACGAGCCAAAAACACGCGTCATGCGATCGCCATACGTGAAAAATGCGCGACAGGTAGGCACAAACGTGTGACGAGTTCGAAAAACGCCACCACGTGACGCGTATAATGGGCGGTCTTTTTTGCGCACCGCCGCGCCCGTTTTCTTTGTGTTCTGGCGTGTGAGCGAGGCGCCGCAGTTGGCCCCGACTTCGGCCCCCGACACGTGCGTCGCATGGCGCACAACGTTCATCCCGACCCCAATTCGTTCGACCTGAACCTATGCGTTTTCTCTCCTCCGGCCAGCAATCCTCCTTCATTTCCTCCTCCATCGTTCGCAACGTCACGCTCGGCGCCTTGCTGCCCGCCACGCTCCTCGTGAGCGCGAGTGCGTTCGCGCAGGTGCCGCCGCCCGTCGTGAACGCGCGCTCGTGGGTGCTCGTCGACGCCACCGCGAACCAGGTGCTCGCTTCGGGCAACGCCGACGAGCGCGTCGAACCGGCCTCGCTCACGAAGCTGATGACCGCCTATCTCGTGTTCGAGGCGCTGCAGTCGAAGAAAATCTCGATGGACCAGATCGTCACGCCGAGCGACGCCGTGCGCCGCGTGAAGAACGACGAATCGCGCATGTTCATCGAGGCGAACAAGCCGGTATCGGTGCACGATCTCGTCTACGGCATGATCATCCAGTCGGGCAACGACGCGGCGATCGCGCTGGCGGAGCTCGTGGGCGGCAGCGAGGCGAACTTCGTCAACATGATGAATGCCGAGGCGCAAAAGCTCGGCATGACGCATACGCATTTCGCCGACGTGAACGGCATGCCCGACCCGAATCACTACACGACGGCCGGCGACCTTGCCAAGGTTTCGACGCACCTGATCCGCGACTATCCCGAGTACTACAGCATCTTCTCGGAGAAGGAGTTCACGTATAACAAGATCAAGCAGCCGAACCGCAACCGCCTGCTGTGGATCGATCCGACCGTCGACGGCCTGAAGACCGGCCACACCCAGGCGGCCGGCTATTGCCTGATCGCCTCGGCCAAGCGTCCGCTCGCGGGCGGCGGCAACCGCCGTCTCGTTTCCGTGGTGATGGGCGAGCAGAAGGAGCGCGATCGCACGCAGGACAGCATGAAATTGCTGAGCTACGGCTATAGCGCCTACGACACCACGCGCATCTACGCGGCCAACCAGGCCGTGGCCACGCCGCGCGTCTACAAGGGTGCGCTCGATGCCGTGAAGGTGGGCGTGAAGAAGGATCAGTACGTCACGCTGCCCAAGGGCGCCGCCGACAAGGCCAAGCCGCAGATCGAGCTCACCAGCCCGCTGATCGCGCCGATCGCGGACGGCCAGCAGGTCGGCTCGGCGAAGTTCGTCGGCGCCGACGGCAAGGTGCTCGCGCAGTTCCCGCTCGTCGCGCTCGAGCCGGTGCCGCAGGCCGGCATTGCGGGCCGCGTGTGGGATTCGCTCATGCTCATGTTCAACAAGAAGAAGTAAATGAGCGCTCCGGCCTCCACTTCTCGTGCGGATTCGCAGTCGATGCAAGCCGCGGAACCCATCGTCTGGCTCAACGGCGAACTCACGCCGCTGTCCGAAGCGCGTGTGCCGGTGCTCGACCGCGGCTTCATCTTCGGCGACGGCATCTACGAAGTGGTGCCGGTCTATGCGCTCGAAGCCGAGGGCGCCGAGCCCGCCGCCGGCAAGCTGCGCGTGCCGTTTCGCATCGCGCAGCATCTCGCGCGGCTCGCGCGCTCGCTCGATAAGGTCGGCATCGCGAATCCGTTCGACGAAGCCGGCTGGCGCGCGCTCATCGCGCGTGTGATCGAGGCGAACGAGACGGCGCTCGCGCTCGCGCGCGATGCGCACGCGAACGTCTACCTGCAGGTGACGCGCGGCGTGGCGAAGCGCGGCCACGCGTTCCCGGCGGGCGTGACGCCCACCGTGTTCGTGATGGTCAATCAGCTCGTGCTGCCCGGCGCCGCGCAGCGTGCGAGCGGCGTGACGTGTGTCACGGCCGAGGACCGCCGCTGGCTCAATTGCGACATCAAGTCGACGTCGCTGCTCGGCAACGTGCTGATGGCGCAGAACGCGGCGGAGCACGGCGTGTTCGAGACCATCCAACTGCGCGACGGTTGGGTGACCGAAGCGTCGTCGTCGAATGTGTGGATCGTGAAGGGCGGCGCGCTCTACGCGCCGCCGCGCAGCAACAAGATTCTCGAAGGTATCCGCTACGGGCTCGTCGAGGAGCTCGCGCAGGAGTGCGGGATTCGCTTCGAGGCGCACGAGATCGACGAAGCGGCGCTGCGCGGCGCCGACGAGCTGCTCGTGACTTCGGCGACCAAGGAGATCCTGCCGGTGGTCGCGCTCGACGGCCAGGACGTGGGCGACGGCAAGCCGGGCCCGGTCTATGCTGCGCTTTATGAGGCTTATCAGCGCGCGAAAGCGCGCGAGGCAGGTGCGGTCCTCGCGGCGCGCGAAGTTTTGGCGGCGGCTTGCAAGTAAGCCCAGGCCACGCTACAGGAAGTGGAAATATGACGGCATCTGAACTGAATGGCGGCGCTCAGGCGAACGCAAAAGAATCCCTGATCGAATTCCCCTGCGATTTCCCCATCAAGGTGATGGGCAAGACGCATCCGGAGTTTCAGGACACCATCGTCGCGGTGCTGCGCGAATTCGACGGCGGCTTTAACGCCGCGACCATCGAATCGCGTCCGTCGAGCGGCGGCAACTACACGGGCCTCACGGTGACCGTGCGCGCGACGAGCCAGGCGCATCTCGACGATATCTACCGCGCGCTCACCGGGCATCCGATGGTGAAGATCGTGCTGTAACGCTCGCCAGGGGTTGTTTTCGCGAGGGCTGCTTTCGGGCGGCCCTTGTTGCGTTTACGCGTTGAAGTGCGTTGAAGTACGTTGAAGGGCGTCGATGATGTGCGCCTTCGTGCGCGGCGCGAGGCGCGTTTCGATCCGCGCAATCAGAGCGTGTCGTCTTCGCGTACGCGCAGCGCGGCGGCGGCGGCCGTCATGAGTGGGCCCGCTTCGCACGCGTCCTCATACAGCTTGCGAAAGCGCGCGACCTCGTCGAACACCCAGTCGCGAAACGCCTGCACGCGTTCGGTCTCCATGCGCTGCGGCGTGCAGATGAAGTAGTAGCGCCACGGGCTTGGCCCGTCGACGTCCTTGAAGAGGCGCACGAGCCGCCCGCGCGTGATCTCGTGCATGGCGAGCGAGCGCCGCACGAGCGCGATGCCCTGGCCGTCCATGGCGGCCTGCAGCAGATTGGACGAATCCTGATAGAGCACGCCGCGCTTGGGCTCGGGCACGTCGTGCATGCCGGCGGCGTCGAACCATGGGCGCCAGAGCTCGTCGTCGGAGCGCAGGAGCGGCAGTTTCATCAGCTCCTGCGGATCCTCGGGCAGCTTGCCGCCGTTGAAGTCCGGTGAGCACGCGGGGAAGAAGATCTCGTCGAGCAGGAGCTCGGCGTGCAGCCCCGGATAGTGGCCGTAGCCGAAGCGCACGGCCACGTCGACGTCGTCGCGGGCGAAGTCGACGAGCGAGTTCGTCGACTGCAGTTCGACGTCCCATTGCGGATGGGCCTCGATGAAGCGGCCGATGCGCGGCGTGACCCAGCGCGCGGCAAACGACGAGAGCATCGACACCACGAGGCGCCGGTCGCGGTCGCCCGCGCGGATCTCCTGGGTCGCGAGCGCGAGCTGCGTGAGGGCGTCGCGCACCTGGGCCGCGTAGCGGCGGCCCGTCTCGGTGAGGCGTACGCGCTTGCCGTCGCGGGCGAAGAGCGTAATGCCGAGCTCGCCTTCGAGCGCGCGAATCTGGTGGCTGACCGCGCCGTGCGTGACGAACAGTTCGTCGGCGGCGCGCGAGAAGCTTTCGTGGCGGGCGGCGGCCTCGAACGCCTTGAGGGCGTTGAGCGCCGGAAGCTGGCGCAGATCCATCGTAATTTTTCTCACATAGCCGTGAAAATTGATCGTTTTGCCCGATCCCTTGCTGCGCCTACGATTGTAGCCATTGGTGAGGCACCTTCGGAGGCGAAAATGAGAGAAATTTCTTCGGATATCACGTTTGAGGTGGCGGCGGACCAGGTCGCTTCGGTGCGCGTGGCGCGCAGCACGCGGCTGACGGTGCGCTGCGGTGCGGTCTGGGTCACGCGCAGCGACGACACCGCCGACTACTGGCTCGAACCCGGCCACACGCTGCGGCTGCGGCGCGGCGAGCGGTTGTGGATCGGAGCGGAGCAGGGCGGTGCGGCCTGGGTCGCGTTCGCGACGCCCGCGCGCGTGAGCGAGCGCGTGATCGACTGGGCCGCGCGGCTCGCGGCGCGCTGGGGCATCCACGCGCGCGACGGGTGGCGCACGGTTTGAGAGGGCTCGGCGCGCTTGTCCTGAATTAGGTAAACTTCGGGGATCATGTGCGCCAGCCCGGTTTCACTTCCCGCCGTTTCATCCGACCCCGCCTTGCCGGGCGAGCGCTTCGCGCCGCCCATCCTGCGCTGGCGCGGCAACGAGGCCTACCAGGCGAGCTTCGACGCCATGCGCGAATTCACCGCGCAGCGCGACGCGCAAACGCCTGACGAAATCTGGCTCGTCGAACATCCCCCGGTCTTCACGCTCGGTCAGGCCGGCAAGCCCGAGCATCTGCTGATTGCCGACAGCGGCATTCCGCTCGTGCAGATCGACCGCGGTGGCCAGATCACCTATCACGGACCGGGCCAGGTCGTGGCGTATCTGCTGCTCGACCTTCGGCGCCGCAAGCTGATGGTGCGCGAGCTTGTCACGCTCATCGAGCAGGCCGTGATCGAAACGCTCGCGGCGTATAATCTCGCGAGCGAGCGCAAGGCGGGTGCCCCTGGAATTTACGTGCCAGAAGGCGCATCCGGACCCGGTGCGGCCCATGTGGGCGCCAAGGTCGCGGCGCTCGGCCTGAAGATCAGCCACGGCTGCAGCTATCACGGCGTGAGCCTGAACGTGTCGATGGACTTGAGCCCGTTCCTCGCGATCAATCCGTGCGGCTATGCCGGCCTCGAAACCGTCGATATGGCCACGCTGGGCGTTCAGGCGTCCTGGC
>DATEJU010000253.1:0-8141 GCA_035277805.1 Paraburkholderia sp.
GCGGCTCTACTGGGACAAGCACGGCATCGAGACCGTGAACGTGCGCATCGGCAGTTGCCTGCCGAAGCCCACGGAGTTTCGCCATCTGAGCACGTGGTTCGGCCACGAGGACCTGTTCCATCTCGTCGATCGCGTGATCAACGTCGAGTCGATCGGCTTCGCGGTCGTATGGGGCGTGTCGAACAATACGCGCGGCTATTGGGTGCAAAGCGGCGCAAACGACGATGCGGTGCGTCTCGGTTTCAAGCCGCAGCAGAATGCCGAAGATTATGCAGCCGAGATTCTCGCTAAAGAGAATCCGCTCGATGCGGTCGCGCAGCGCTATCAAGGCGGCAGTTTCGCGAGCTTCGATTTCACGCCAGTGGAGAAGCGCGGGAAGAAAGCGTGACGCCAGCACCGCTTGCCTGAACACCTCGCGTATCTGCGCGACGCATGCAAAAAACGCCCACGCGGGCGCTTTTTTGCTTCTGCCTATGGCGTTTTACAGCACGCCCGATTTGACGATCATCTGCACCGCCGCCGCCAGCACGCACACGAGCACGACAACGCGGAACGCCATCGGATGCAGCTTGTCGCGCAGCGGCCGGATGAGGAGCATGCCCGCGATGGAGGGCACGCTCGCCGCCGCCGAGATCGCGAGGTCGCCACCACTCGCGTGCGCGCCGCCGCTGAACGTGGTGATCAGCGTGAGCACCGACACCACGAGAATGATCGCGATCTGCTTGGTGAACGCGCGGCCCGTTGTGCCCGTGGCGATCAGATACATCGCGAGCAGCGGCCCAGGCACAGACGCAATGCTCTCCATGAGCGCCGCGCCAAAACCCAGCGCGAAGCCCACCGGCCTGACGATCGAGGGAGCCAGCGTGAGCCGCGGCGCAGCAAGCAGCAGCACGACGGCCACGATCAGCGTGAGCCCCGAAGCGGCCAGCGCATGATGCGGCTCGAGCCGGATCAGCACGGCCACGCCCACGATATTGCCGATCACGGTGCCGATCAGCGGCGCGGCAATGTGCTTGACGGTCTTCCACAGCTCGCCGCCTTCTAGCGCCTGCGGAATGTTGCCGAGGATGATCGGCATCGAGAGCAGCAGGACGGCCTGCTTGACGGGCAGGAAGTGCGTGAGGATCGGCATGGCGACGAGCGGCACGCCGATGCCGGTCACCCCCTTCACCATACCGCCAAGCACGAGCGCAATGGCAATGCCGCAGAGCTCGGGCACGTCGAGCGCCTGCATGTGCGGGAGCAGGACGCCCCCGGAAAGATGGAAGTCGAACATCGGTCTGGGTATGGGCGTGTTATTTGTATAGACAGGCGCCGGCGCGGTGCGGGTTCGCGTTTGCCGGGTCTGCATGATAGCGCAGCCCCGCCAAACGCACCTGGCGTCGCTGTCGGGCGCACCACTCCCGAGCACGAAGGTGCATATGCACAAAAAAACGGCGCCGCAATGGCGCCGCTGCGAAGACTGCGTGGAAGTGTGAAAGCGTAACAATCAGAACCGGTGCACGATGCCGATCGCACCCGCGAACTGGCTGCGCGACGAAGACGGCGCGCCGTTCTGGCCATCGCCGATATCGGCGGTCGCATTGATGATGCTGCCCGCGCCGTTCGTGCCCAGCGTCTGGCCGCCCGCGCGCTGGTAGGCCTCGACGAAGTACAGGCCCGTGCGCTTCGAGAGCGTGTAGTACTGCGAGAGGTTGAACTGCTGATACGAAGCCGCGCTGGTGATGCCGTTCGCCCTGGTCGCGCGCGTGTAACTGTAGCCCGCCGCCAGATCGAGCGTGGTAAGCGGCTTGTAGTGCAGCACGATGCCGCCGGTATTCCAGATCTGCGTGTCGAAGAACTTCGAGCCCGCGCCCGCAATGTACTGCACATTCGAATAGGATACCGAAATATCCCACTGCGAATTGAATGCATAGCCGCCCGTCACGGCGAAGCGCTGCTGTGCCTGCGCCGTCTGGAAGCCATTGGTGATGCCCGAAACGCCCGGCTCGCCATTGCTGTTCGCCGTGGAACTCGTGCCCCACGTACCGCCGCCGCTCGTCGCGTTGTTCAGGCGCTCGAAGCCCACGGCAAGGCCGACCGGGCCGCGAATATAGTTCGCCGCAACGCTCCACGACGAACCCGCGTTGGTGCTGCCCGGCACGCCGCCGAACGCATACATGCCGCTCACAGTGAAGCCCGCGATATTCGGCGAGGTATAGACCACCGCGTTGTTGATGCGGTAGATCGTGTCCAGCGAGTCGAGATCGCCCGGGTGCGCGCCGTAGGCGCCGGTGAGCCAGGTAGTCGGGCTGTACGGCGCGAGCAGCGAATAGTACGGTGCATACTGGCGGCCCATCGTGACCGTACCGTATTGCTGGTTCGCGAGACCGACATAAGCCGCGCGGCTGAACATCAGGTTCGTGGTGGATTGCGCGCCATTGGCCGAGTTGAAGCCTTCCTCGAGCTGGAAGATCGCGCGCGTGCCGCCGCCCAGGTCTTCCGCGCCCTTCAGGCCGAAGCGCGAACCGGCCCAGATGCCCTGAGCCATCTTGACGACCGAGTGGCCGCCCGAGTTGCTGCCGAGCGCGGCCGAACTGCTCTGATAGCCGATGCCGGTATCGACGATGCCATACAGCGTAACGCTGCTCTGAGCGTGCGCGCCCAGTGCGGCAAGTCCAAGCGTGGAAGCGAGAATGGTCTTCTTCATCTGTACTCCTGCATATAATCGTTGTGATGTCTTGCTTGTTTTCTACTGCTCTTGATGCTTGATACGGATATTCCCCTGCCGAGCCGCCCGGAGCGCACCGCAGTCATGTGCCAAAGTCATGAACCGCAATGCGCCCTCGCCTTCGATTCCGGATCCCGCCTCCTCCGCGATGCGCGCTGGATCCCGCTATGAATCTTTTAATGAATCTCGGGCTCGCCACCGCCGCTGCAAGAGCCGGTTGCACCGTCACGTTGAAGGAAATCGAACTCGCAGCCCTTGTCGGCCTGCATCACGTGCATCTGATACATCGCGCCGTAGCCGCGCGTGAAGCGCGGCTCGGGCGCCACCCACGCGGCCTTGCGGCGCGCCATCTCCGCGTCGGAGATCAGCACGTTCAGGCGGCGCTCCGGCACGTTCAGCTCGATCATGTCGCCGTCCTTCACGAGCGCGAGCGGTCCGCCGATGAACGACTCCGGCGCCACGTGCAGCACGCATGCTCCGTAGCTCGTGCCGCTCATGCGCGCGTCCGAAATGCGCAGCATGTCGCGCACGCCCTTCTTGAGGATCTTTTGCGGGATCGGCAACTGGCCCCATTCGGGCATGCCCGGCGCGCCGATCGGGCCCGCGTGTTGCAGCACGATCACGCTGTTCTCGTCGCAATCGAGTTCTTCGCTGTCGATGCGCGCGGCCATGTCGTTATAGTCCTTGAACACGACGGCCTTGCCCGTATGCACGTGCAGGCGCTTTTCGGCGGCACCCGGCTTGATGACCGCGCCATCGGGCGCGAGATTGCCGCGCAGCACGGCCAGGCCCGTATCCGGCATCAGCGGCTTCGCGCGGCGATAGATCACCTCTTCACTGTAGATTTCGGCATCGGCGATGTTCTCGCCAAGCGTCTTGCCGTTCACGGTCATTTGCGTGCCATCGATCAGGTCGCCGAGCTCCTTGAGCATCGCACGCAGCCCGCCCGCGTAATAGAAGTCCTCCATGAGGTACTTGCCGGTCGGGCGGATATTCGCGAGCACCGGCGTGCGGCGTGCGATCTCGTCGTACTGCGCGAGCGTGAGGTCGACACCGGCGCGGCGGGCGAGCGCGATCATGTGCACGATGGCGTTGGTCGAACCCGAGAGTGCGAGGCAGGTCGTGACAGCGTTATCGACCGACTTGCGCGTGATGATGTCCGAGGGCTTCAAGTCTTCCCACACCATCTCGACGATGCGCATGCCCGTCTTCGCCGACATCTGCGCGTGGCGCGAATCCGGCGCGGGAATCGAGGCGAAGCCCGGCAGCGTGAAGCCTAGCGCTTCCGCGGCGCTCGTCATCGTGGAAGCCGTGCCCATCGTCATGCAGTGGCCCGGCGAGCGCGCGATGCCGCCTTCCACGCCCTTCCAGTCGTCTTCGGTGATCTTGCCCGCGCGCAGGTCGGCCCAGTATTTCCAGGTGTCCGAGCCCGAGCCGAGCGTCACGCCGTTCCAGTTGCCGTTGAGCATCGGGCCCGCGGGCAGGAAGATCGTCGGCAGATCCATCGAGATCGCGCCCATCAGCAGCGCGGGCGTGGTCTTGTCGCAGCCGCCCATCAGCACGACGCCATCGGCCGGATACGAGCGCAGCGTCTCCTCGGCTTCCATCGCGAGGAAGTTGCGGTAGAGCATCGTGGTGGGCTTCTGGAACGGCTCGGAGAGCGTCTGCACCGGCAGCTCGATGGGAAACCCGCCCGCTTGCCAGATGCCGCGCTTGACCTCTTCCACACGCTGCTTGAAGTGCGTATGGCAAGGGTTGATCTCGCTCCACGTGTTGAGGATCGCGATTACCGGCTTGCCCGCGTACTCCTCGCGGCTGTAGCCCATCTGCGCGGTGCGCGAGCGATGGCCGAACGAGCGCAGGTCGTTCACGCCATACCAGCGGTGGCTGCGCAGTTCTTCGGGGGTCTTTCGCTTGTTGCTCATCTTGCCTTGCTCCAGGTGTTTCCGTGGATGTGTTTCAGTGCGTCTGTCGATCAAGCTGCCGGCGCGCCGTCAACGCGATTCCTTCACGCGCGACACGAGCTGTGTCGGGCTGACGAATTGCAGCGCGACCAGCACCCATGCGAGCGTGATGGCCATATATATCATTGCCATGGCGTCGATGGACTGCGGTGCGCGCACGCCCGTCGAGAACACTGCGTAATACAGCGCGACGACAAGGGTTTGCGTATCGGGTCCGGCGGTAAAGAAAGTGAGTTCGAACATGCCGATCGTGCGCACCAGCACGAGCAGCCCCGCCGCCAGCATCCCCGGCACGAGGAGCGGCAGCAATACATAACGGAAGTAGCGCAGCGTGTTCGCACCGAAAATGCGCGCCGCCGATTCCAGGTTCGGATCGATCTGCTCGATGAACGGCGTCATCACGAGAATCACGAATGGCAGCGCCGGCACGAGGTTCGCGAAGATCACGCCGGGCAGCGTGCCGGCGAGGCCGAAATGGTACATCGCGGTGGCCATCGGAATGCCGTAGGTGACGGGCGGCACCATCAGCGGCAGCAGGAACACGAGCATCGCGATGCGCTTGCCGGGAAACTGCGCGCGCGCCAGTGCATAGGCAGCGGGCACGCCGAGCACGATGGAGAGCAGCACGACCGCGCCCACCACTTCGAACGTGACCCACAGCACGCTGCCGAGCTGGAAGTCGCGCCACGCCTGCGCGTACCAGTGCAGGGTGAAGCCTTGCGGCAGCGGCGTGCCGAACCAGCGCGTGGCGATGGAGTTCACGCCCACCGTCGCGATCAGCAGCAGCACGTTGAGCAGGAAGAACAGCACGCCGCCCCATACGAACACTTTCCAGAGCACGTCGGGCAGGCGCGAAGCGGGCTTCGCCTGCGGGGTCCTGGCAGCAGGCACGAGACGCTCTTCGCGCACCGGCGCGCCTGCGGGAAGTCCCGCCGGGTTGTGTTGATGTGTGCTCATCAGCCTTTTCCTCCACTCACCGGGCCCGAGTAGAAGTAGCGCTTCGCGCCGAGCATCGCGGCCACCACGATCAACTGCACGAAGCCCATCACGATGGCGATGGTCGAAGCGAGCGAGTAGTCGTAACTCTCGAACGCCGCCTCCGATGCCGCGATGGATATCACGCGCGTAGGTCCCGCGGGCGCGCCGAGCAGCACCGCGGATGGAAACACCGAATACGCCTGCACGAACGAAAGGCACGCGGCCATCGCGAGGCCCGGCGCGAGCAGCGGCAGATAGATTTGCCGGAACTGCTGCCACGGCCCCGCACCGAGCGTCGCTGCCGCGCGCGCAAGCGTCGGGTCGATGCCGGTGACGTACGAGAGCGTCAGCAGGAATGCGAACGGAAAGCCCGAGACAATCAGCGAGATCAGCACGCCCCAGTAGTTGTGCGTGAGGCGAATCTCTTCGTTCGTGTAGAGATGCAGTGCGTGCAGCGCCTGCGGGAACCAGCCGTTCGGGCCGAAGTAGCTCAGCATGCCATCGGCGATCAGCACGGTGCCGAGCGTGACGGGAATCACGAGCAGCGTCGTCACGAGCTTCTGATACGGCGATTTGCGGCGCAATGCGAACGCCACCGGCAGCGAGAGCCCCACGTTGATGACGGTCGCGGGCACCGCCAGCTTGAGCGTGACGAATGCCGTCGGCCACAGCGAGAGATCGTGGATGAACTGCAGATAGTTCGCGAACATGCCGCCGCCGTTCATCGGCTTGAACGACAGCATGAGCCCATAAGCGAACGGATAAAGAAACATCGCGATGATGAAGCCCAGCGCGGGCGCGATCAGCCAGCCGCGCGCATCGCGTGGCTGCTTGCTCGACGACGAGGCGAGTGTGCTCATGATGCGCGCTCCGCATAAGCCAGCACGCGCGAAGGCGCGACGCGCAGCGTCGCACGCTCGCCCGCCTCGAACTCGCCCGCCACGCGCACCCACAGCTTGCCGAACGGCGCGTTCGCGAGCAGCAGCGAATCGCGGCCGCCGTATTCGACCATCTCGACTTCGACGTCGAAGGCGTTGGCGTCGCCCGCTGCGGCGCGCTCGAAGTCTTCGGGGCGCATCGCCACGGAAATCGCATTGCCACCCGCGTGCGCGATGGCATCGTCCATCGGCACGCCCGTGAGCGTGATGCCCGACGCGGACACCGCGATATGCTCGCCCTGCTCGCCTGTCACGGCGAACGGCAGCACGTTGCGATAGCCCATGAAGCGCGCCACATGCAAATTCGCGGGGCGGCTGTAGATTTCCTTAGGACTCGCGACCTGTTGCACGACACCCTCTTTCATCACGACGATGCGGTCGGCCATTGACAGCGCTTCGTCCTGATCGTGCGTCACGTAGATCGTGGCGCGCTCGAGCTGGCCATGAATGCGGCGGATTTCCGCGCGCATTTCGATGCGCAGCTTGGTGTCGAGGTTCGAGAGCGGCTCGTCCATCAGCACGAGCGGCGGCTCGATCACAATGGCGCGCGCGATCGCCACGCGCTGCTGCTGGCCGCCGGAGAGCTGGCCCGGCAACTTGTTTTCATGGCCGACGAGCTGCACGAGTTGCAGCGCTTCGCGCGCACGGCGCTTCGCCTCGTCGCGCGGCACGCCCTGCATCTTCAGGCCAAAGCCCACGTTCTCCAGCACGCTCATGTGCGGGAACAGCGCATAGTTCTGGAACACCATGCCGAAGCCGCGCTTCTCGGGCGGCAGCACGTCGATACGCAGATCGTCGAGCCAGATGCTGCCGCTCGTGAGCGGCTGCAAGCCCGCAATGCAGTTGAGCGCCGTGGATTTCCCGCAGCCCGAAGGCCCGAGCAGCGCAATGAATTCGCCGCGGCGAATCTCGAGATCGAGATTGCGCAGCGCCGCGAGCTGCGCACCTTCCGCGTTGGTGAAACTGCGGCACACCGAGTCCAGACGCAGACGATCGAATGAATGCTTCATGACACGTTCCTGAAACGCGAGATCCATTTACCTGAGCCCAGGCAGCGGGCGGCACCCGTGCAGACCACACGGAAAGGCGCCGCCCGCCTGTCGCTGACTCCTCACCCCGTTACTGCGACTTCTGCGAGCCGATTTCGCGGTCCCATTTCTGGAACGCAGCGACCATCGCCTGCGCCGAAAGCGGCTGGACGTGCGGATACTGCGTGAGCCATTTCGCGTATTCGGGGCGGCCATATTTGGCGATCACGTCCTGGCTCTGCTTCGGCGCCATGGAAAGCGTCACGCCCTTCACGGCCGGCCCCGGATAGAAGTAGCCGTCGTCGTAGGTCATGGCCTGCTGCTGCGGCTCGAGCATGAAGTTCATGAGCTTGAGCAGCACGGCAAGCTTCTCCTTCGAGACGCCCTTGGGCACGACCATATAGTGGGCATCGTTCACCCACGTCATGTTGTCGAACGCCTGCACCTTGAAGTCGGCCGGCACGATGCCGAGTGCGCGCGGGTTGATGTCCCAGCCCGTCACGGTCACCGTCATGTCGCGCGA
>DATEJU010000254.1:0-9845 GCA_035277805.1 Paraburkholderia sp.
GAACGACGACGGCAGCGACCGCCTGCAGATCAACGCGCAGAACTGCGTGCACTGCAAGACCTGCGATATCAAGGACCCGACGCAGAACATCGTGTGGGTCACGCCCGAAGGCGGCGGCGGGCCGAATTATCCGAACATGTAAGATCGGAAATCGGGAAAACAAAGCCGCTCCCCGGAGCGGCTTTGTCCTTTCATGCAGGCGCGAGACGCACCGCGCGAAGCAGGCTCAGCGGTCACTCGCCGCCAGCGCCTCCAGCCGCGCCCTCACGCCCGCGAGAACCGGCCCCCACTCGCCCACCGCCGGCTGCCGGAACAATTCGATCGAATCGTACCAGGGCGTACGCGCCGTTTCGCTGCCCCAGAACCACGCGGAAACGTGGTCGATGAGCAGACTCGTCGGCGCCCCGAGCGCGCCGGCCAGATGCGCCGGGCCGCTGTCGACCGTCACCACGTGATCGACGCTCGCGATCAACGCGGCCACGTCGTCGAAGCCGGCTTCGAACTGTCCGGTCAGGTCGACGAAATTCGCCCCGCGCGCGCGCCATGCCTCGACAGCCGCATCGCGTCCCGGCGACAGCGCGAAAAATGTGAGGCCCGGCACCGAAAACAGCGCCCCGAGTCCGGCATCCGGAATCGAACGGCGCGCGTCGCGCGTGTGCGATGGATTGCCATTCCAGACGAGTGCGACCGAGCGTTCGCCTGCCGGCATGGCCTGCGCGACGCGCGCGCGCCACGTTTGCACTCGCGCCCGGTCGGCGCGCAAATACGAAGCGCCCCACCCACCCGGATCGAACACGCCCAGCCGCAACGGCAAGCTCATCAGGCCACAGTGATAATCGGGGCGCGTCATCAGCGATGCTTCCAGTGTCACATCCGGCGGCAGCATGCGCTCGAACAGATACCGCATCGGCCCGGCGTAGCCAAGAACCACGCGTCCGCCTTCGCGGCGCGCGCGCTCGGCGAGCGGCGCGAGGAAGCGGAACGCCCACAGACAATCGCCGTTACCCTGCTCGCCATAAACCACGAGCGTGCGGCCCGCAAGCGACTCCCCCTGCCACGGCGCGCCAATCGAGGCAAGCGCCGTGCGTGCGCCGTTGCCATCTCCGTCGAGTTCGAGGCGCGCCTCGTAGTGCTCCCAGCCCTGCACATAGCGGCCCGAGCGCAACTCCAGCTCCGATAAATCGAAGCGCGCGTGGGGATTCTGCGGCTTGAGCGCGAGCACCTCGCGCAACAGCGCCTCGCCTTCGGCAAAGCGGGCCTGCTCTTTCACGCAGAGCGCGAGCTTGTGCTGGACTACGGGATGATTCGGCACGATGCGCGCCGCGGCGCGCAACAGGTCTTCGGCGCTCGCGAAGTCGTTGCACGCCTGCGCGGCCGCAGAGCGCCAGACGAGCGCGTTTGCGTCGTTCGGGTCACGCTCGAGCAGCATTGCGCACGACGTCTCCACGAGCGGCCATTCGCGCGTGACGAAAGCCGTTTGCGCGAGCTCATGCATGAGTCTCGGATCGGCGCTGGGGTCGAGTTGCGCGGCGCGCGTGAGGGCGAAGAGCGCCGCGCGCATGCGCCCGATAGCGCCGCCGGCACGCGTATGCAAGGCGCGGCCGAGCGCGAGCCAATCCGTTGCGCGCGCATCGGCCTGCGCGACGCGGGCCAGCAGCGGCGCGAGCGGGTCGTCGGCCGACGCCGGCGAAGGCAGCGTCACGCCGGCCGGTAGCACGAGCGCCAACGTCGCCTCTTGCATGGCGATCAGGCGTCGCTGGCCGGGATCTTCGGCGTCGTCACGACGACGTCGCCGTTTTGCGCACGATGGCGCAACGCATGGTCGATCAGCACGAGCGCCAGCATCGCCTCGGCGATAGGCGTCGCGCGGATGCCCACGCACGGGTCGTGGCGGCCGAAGGTCTCGACCGTGGACAGCTCACCCGCCTTGTCGATCGAACGGCGCGGCGTGCGGATACTTGAGGTCGGTTTGATCGCGATCGAAACGGTGATGTCCTGCCCCGTCGAAATGCCGCCAAGCACGCCGCCCGCATGATTGCTGTGAAAGCCATCGGGCGTGAGTTCGTCGCCATGCTCCGAGCCGCGCTGCGCCACGCTGGCGAAGCCCGCGCCGATCTCGACGCCCTTCACGGCATTGATGCCCATCATGGCGTGCGCGATATCGGCGTCGAGGCGGTCGAAGAGCGGCTCGCCCCAGCCCACCGGCACGCCGCTCGCCACCACGTCGATGCGCGCGCCGATCGAGTCGCCGTCCTTGCGCAACGCGTCCATGCAGGCCTCGAGCTGCGGCACGACTTCCGCGTTCGGGGCAAAGAACGGGTTGTCGGGCACGTGCTTCCAGTCGACGAACGGCACGTCGATCTCGCCAAGCGCGCTCATGCAGCCGCGCACTTCAACGCCAAAGCGCTCGCGCAGCCACTTTTTCGCGACCGCGCCTGCCGCGACCGTGGGCGCCGTCAGACGCGCCGACGAACGGCCTCCGCCGCGATAGTCGCGGATGCCGTACTTCTGCCAGTAGGTGTAGTCGGCGTGGCCCGGACGGAAGGTCTCGACGATATTGCCGTAGTCCTTGCTGCGCTGATCGGTATTGCGGATGAGCAGCGCGATGGGCGTGCCGGTCGTGCGGCCTTCGAACACGCCCGAGAGAATCTCGACCTTGTCCTCTTCCTGGCGCTGCGTGACGTGGCGCGAGGTGCCCGGACGCCGGCGGTCCAGGTCGATCTGGATATCGGCTTCGGTGAGCGCCATGCCCGGCGGGCAGCCGTCGATGACACAGCCGATGGCCGGGCCGTGGGATTCGCCGAAGGTGGTGACGGTGAAAAGCGTACCGAGCGTGTTGCCGGACATGGCGGTCGTCCAAAGTGAATCGGGGAATCCAGCATTATGCCAGCCCGCGCGGCGGCCCGCCCGGCTTGTCCGTGCGGGGCACGCGCGCCGGGAGCGCTTGTGCCGCTTTGGTGTTGCGCTTGTGCCGCGCTTGTGCCGCGCTTTGCTGCCGTGCTTGTGCCGCTATTCTGTCGCGACCGGGCCCCTCCCCGCTGCGCTCAGCGCCGCGCGCCCCGCAACTCGGCCACCGTCTGCTGCAACGCTTCGGCCGTTACGTCGCCAGGCGCCACCGGCTCGCCCACCGCCAGCGTGAGCCGGCTTGTCAGGCCGCGCCGCCGCGGCCGCTCCTGCCCCGACGCCGCATGCCGCGAAAACGTGCTGCCCCAGAGCCCGCGCAGCGCCATCGGCACGACCGGCGCGGGATGACGCTTGAGAATCTCCATCACGCCGTGGCGGAACGGATTCATCTCGCCGGTCTTCGTGAGCTTGCCTTCGGGAAAGATACAAACGAGCTCGCCCTCGGCGAGCGCGGCGGCGCAGGCCTCGTAGGCCGCCGCGAGCAGCGCGGCGTCCTCGTGCGCGGGCGCGATCGGAATCGCCTTTGCGTGCCGGAACATCCAGCCGAGCAGCGGCGAGCGGAAAATCTGGTGATCCATCACGAAGCGGATCGGGCGCGGGCTCTCGGCCATGATGACCACGGCATCGACATAGCTCACGTGGTTGCAGACCAGCACGGCCGAGCCCTCGGCCGGAATGCGCTCGGCATGGACGAGCCGCACGCGATAGACGGTATGCACGAGCACCCAGGCCACGAAGCGCAGCAGGAACTCGGGCACGAGCGTGTAGATGTACGCGGCCACGACGATGTTGAGCAGCGCGGTCGTCAGAAAGATTCCAGCAATGCCGACGCCCGCCGCCGTCAGCGCCATCGCCATGAGCGCCGAGACAATCATGAAGAGCGAGTTGAGGATGTTGTTCGCGGCGATGATGCGCGCACGGTGGCTGGGCGCGCTGCGGCTCTGGATCAGCGCGTAGAGCGGCACGCTGTAGAAGCCGCCGAACATCGCGAGCAGGAACAGGTCGGCCAGCACGCGCCAATGCGCGAGCGTGCTCACGAACTCGCCCACCGAGAGCAGATGCGTCGCCGCGGGCAGCGTATGGCTCGCGAAGAACAAGTCGATGCCGAACACGCTCATGCCGATCGAGCCGAGCGGCACGAGGCCGATCTCGATGCGCCGCCGCGAAAGCCGCTCGCACAGCAGCGAGCCCAAGCCGATGCCGAGCGAAAACATGGCGAGCAGCAAGGTCACGACGTCGGGATCGGCCGATAGCACGTCCTTCGCGAAGTTGAAGAACGAGGCCAGAAAGGTCGCGCCGACGAACCACAGCCACGAAATGCCGAGCAGGCTCAGGAACACGGTGCGGTTGCCATGCGCGAGGCGCAGGTTGCGCCAGGTCTCCGAAAACGGATTCCAGTTGATGCTCAGGCCCGGCTGCGGCGGCGCGCAGGACGGCACGAACGCGCTGGCCACGCGGCCGATCAACGCGATGCCGATACACATACCGCCGAGCCACCACGCGCCCGCCGGCGGCCCGGCAGAGGCCTTGGTGGAAATGGCATCGGTCGCACCGATGCCGGCCGCGATGCCGCCCACGATCGTCCCGATCAGGATCGCCACGAAAGTGCCCATCTCCACGAGCCCGTTGCCGCCGACGAGTTCGTCATCCGCGAGTTTTTGCGGCAGGTACGCGTATTTGATGGGCCCGAACACGGTGGAGTGCACGCCCATCAGGAACGTGCACAGATAGAGCAGCGGCGCGCTGTGCATCCAGAAGCCCGCGGCGCCGATCAGCATCACGGCGATCTCGAAGGTCTTGACCCAGCGCGTGAGAACGGCCTTGTCATACTTGTCGGCGATCTGTCCCGACGTGGCGGAAAAAAGCACGAACGGCACGATGAAGATGGCCGAGATCAGGAACGCCACCGTCTTCGGATCGACGCCCGAGAAGCGCGCCGCCTGATAGGTCACGAGCGACGTGAAGCCGATCTTGAAGACGTTGTCGTTCATCGCGCCGAGAAACTGCGTCCAGAAGAACGGCGCAAAGCGGCGCTGGCGCAGTAGCGCGAACTGCGAACCATGGCCGGTTGCTTCGCGGGCCGCGCGTTGCGCGACGGGCATCGGACTTTCGCTCATCGAGTCGGATTCATGCTGTAGGTGTTAGGTGCCAGACGCGAAAAAGCGCGCCTGATGCGCGCTTTTCAAGCAGGCTCTTCCTGTAGTTCACCCTGGAGTTCATCCTGCGATTCGCCTTGCGCGCAGGTGCCCGCGCGCGGCACCGGAATCAACGCCCCGAATTTTGCTCCTCTTCGGGCCAGTCGCGAATATAGGCCTTGAGCAACTTGTTTTCGAAGCCCTGCGCCTCCACCACCGCCTTCGCGACGTCGTAGAACGAGATCACGCCCATGAGCGAGCGGCTTTCCATGACGGGCAGATAGCGCACGTGATGCTCGAGCATCATGCGGCGCACTTCATCGACCTCGGTTTCGGGCGTGCACGTAATAGGATGGTCGTCCATGACCTTGCGGATCGTGGTGGTGCCGACGCTGCCGCCGTTCGTGCGCAGCGTCAGAATGATCTCGCGGAACGTGAGCATGCCGACGAGGTCGCCATACTCCATGACGACGAGCGAGCCGATGTCGCGCTCGGCCATGGTGTTCACGGCGTCATGCAGCGACGTGTCGGGCGTAACGGTGTAGAGCGTATTGCCCTTGACTTTGAGAATGTCGCTCACACGCATGATCTGTCTCCTGTGTCGATGGACCGGGCAGTAAAACGCCGGGGCCCATCCCATGCAAAAAATGTTGTCGGCGATATCGCCAATCGTGGGGGAGATGCTGAAAAGAAATACCTACCTCTTTTCGATGCTATCGGAAAGGCCGGTAAAAGGAAAGACGCGCCAAAGCAGGCCGAAAGGCGTAAATCTGCCCCGAATCCCCCGTGAAACGGCCCGCCGAGGCGCCCAAACGCCAGGATTTTCGCAAACAGGGCGGCGTCGCATCGGCCCTTTGCCCTATGCCATCTGGCCAGCAAGCGCCGCGTCTGTGGGCCCACGCCATGCGCGCGGCAAGCCTGAGCCCCTCGCCGCCCACCCCGGCGATGCGTCCCCGGCGGGTGCTGGCCGGTGTTACGATGCCTGCACCTTTCACCCGACGCCGGTTCGCGCCGGCCGTGCTGCCACGATGTCCGACCCACGCTTCGACACGCTCGCGCTGCATGCCGGCGCCGCGCCCGACCCCGTCACCGGCGCCCGCGCGACGCCGATTTATCAGACTACGTCGTTCACGTTTCGCGACGCCGACCACGCCGCGGCGCTCTTCAACATGGAGCGCGCGGGCCACGTGTACTCGCGTCTCTCGAACCCCACGGTCGCCGTGTTCGAAGAGCGCGTGGCCGCGCTCGAAGGCGGCGCGGGCGCGATCGGCACCGCGAGCGGCCAGGCGGCGCTGCATCTGGCCATCGCCACGTTGATGGGCGCGGGCTCGCATATCGTCGCGTCCACGGCGCTCTACGGCGGCTCGCACAACCTGCTCGACTACACGTTGCGGCGCTTCGGCATCGAAACGACCTTCGTAAAACCCGGCGATCTGGACGCCTGGCGCGCGGCCCTGCGGCCGCAGACGCGCCTGTTGTTCGGTGAGACGCTCGGCAATCCGGGGCTCGATGTGCTCGATATCGCCGGCGTCGCGCAAATCGCTCATGAGCACCGCGTGCCGCTGCTGGTCGACTCGACTTTCACGACGCCGTATCTGCTGCGCCCGTTCGAGCACGGCGCCGATTTCGTCTACCACTCGGCCACGAAATTCCTGGGCGGCCACGGCACGACCATCGGCGGCGTGCTGGTGGATGGGGGCACCTTCGACTTCGACGCCTCGGGCCGTTTTCCCGAATTCACCGAGCCCTACGCGGGCTTTCACGGCATGGTGTTCAGCGAGGAAAGCCGCATTGCGCCGTTCCTCCTGCGCGCGCGCCGCGAAGGCCTGCGCGACTTCGGCGCGTGTCTGCATCCGCAGGCCGCGTGGCAGCTTCTGCAGGGCATCGAGACGCTGCCGCTGCGCATGGAGCGGCATGTGGCGAACACGCGGCGCGTCGTCGAATTTCTCGCCGCGCACGACGCGGTGCAGTCGGTGGCCTATCCCGAGTTGCCGAAGCATCCCGACTACGCGCTCGCCAGGCGCCTGCTGCCGCGCGGCGCGGGCGCCGTGTTCAGCTTCGATCTGGCCGGCGGCCGCGAGGCGGGCAAACGCTTTATCGAGTCGCTCTCGCTGTTCTCGCATCTCGCGAACGTGGGCGACGCGCGTTCGCTCGTGATCCACCCCGCCTCCACCACGCACTTCCGCATGGACGAGGCCGCGCTCGCCGCAGCGGGGATCGGCGCCGGCACCATCCGCCTTTCGATCGGCCTCGAAGACCCCGACGATCTGATCGACGATCTCAAGCGCGCGCTCAAGACGTCGCAGAAGACTTCGCAGAAAGCCGCCCCCGCCGCCAAAGCCTCGACGGGCAAGGAGCCGTCATGATCGTCGACGTCGCAGGCAAAACCGTCTACGCCTACACGGGCGGACGCCCGTTCGAGCCGGCCCGGCCAGTGGCGGTGTTCGTCCACGGCGCGCAGCACGATCACAGCGTGTGGGCGCTGCAATCGCGCTATTTCGCGCATCACGGCTTCAGCGTGCTGGCCGTCGACCTGCCGGGCCACATGCGCAGCGCGGGGCCGGCGCTCACGAGCATCGGCGCGCTCGCCGACTGGCTCGACGCCTTGCTCGCGGCGCTCAAGGTCGACAAGGCATTCGTCGCCGGACACAGCATGGGCTCGCTCGTCGCGCTCGAATTCGCCGCGCGCCACCCCGAGCGCGCCTGCGCCATTGCGCTGCTTGCCACGGCTTTGCCGATGGCCGTCTCCCCCGCGCTGCTCGAGGCCGCGCGCGAGCGCGAGTCCGAGGCCATCGCGCTCGTGAACGCGTGGTCGCATTCGACGCTCGCGGCCAAGCCGTCGAGCCCTGCTCCCGGCTTCTGGCTGCGCGGCATGAACCAGCGGCTGATGGAGCGCGTCGCGGCGCTGGGCGAACCGCAGCTCTTTCACACCGACTTCACGGCCTGCAACGCCTACGAGGACGGCCTCGCGAGCGCGGCCAAAGTGCGCTGCCCCGTGCGCCTGCTAGTCGGCCAGCGCGACATGATGACCCCGCCGCGCGCGGCCGGCGCGCTCGCGGGTGCGCTCGCGCAGGCAGGCGTAACCGTCGATACGGTGACGCTGGACGCAGGGCACGCGCTGATGACGGAGCAGCCCGACGCAACGCTTGACGCACTCTATGGTTTTGCGGTGCAGCATGGGCCGCGGGTAGGGAACGGTTAATCGGAGTGCCGGCTGCTCTTGGGCCGGCTGGCAGACGCCGTGCACAGGAGCGCCCGAGCCAGCGGCCCGGTCGCCGGCCCCGCTATCGGCAACGGTAGTGGCACCGCCTGCCGGCCCGGGTTGCGCGGCCGTTCGGATCGCCGCAGAATAGTTGCATGAGCGACCCTTGCGCAGCAGCACGCAACGCGCAAAGGAGGAGACGATGAGTCACCCCACCCAGGCTGAACACTTCGCGAATTTCGCGCAGTTCTATCCGTTCTATCTGAGCGAGCACAGCAACCTCATGTCGCGGCGGCTGCATTTTATCGGCTCGCTGGGCGTGATCGGCTGCGTCGCCATGGCGATCGCCACGGGCGACTGGCTCTGGCTGCCCGCCGCCGTGCTATGCGGCTACGGGTTTGCGTGGATCGGCCACTACGCGTTCGAGAAGAACCGGCCGGCCACCTTCCGCCACCCCATCTACAGTCTGATGGGCGACTGGGTCATGTTCTCGGATATCTGCCGCGGAAAGATATCGATCTAGCGGCGCGCGTTTGCGCCAGGACCGGCGCCAAAACCCGTACCGATACCCGCACAACGAAGCGCCGCCGCCCGAACGTGTTCCGGGCGGCGCGCGCTTTTCCCTGAAGTGCCCTCAAGCCGCCGGGTGCGGCAGCGCCGGTGGCTCTCCGCCCGCTTCCTCGATGCGAACCAGCTCGCGGCGCGCCGCCAGCAACGAAGCGAGCGAAATCGAGAGCTTGTCGTTTTCCAGTGCGCCGAGCAGCGTTGCGGCG
This sequence comes from Paraburkholderia sp., assembly GCA_035277805.1. Taxonomy (GTDB): domain Bacteria; phylum Pseudomonadota; class Gammaproteobacteria; order Burkholderiales; family Burkholderiaceae; genus Paraburkholderia. The sequence goes on from DATEJU010000254.1 coordinate 9,015, forward strand.
TCGATATCGCTCGACTTGAGCTGATACGCCAGCTCCTTGCGATCGATCACGAAGCGCGCATAAATGCGCTCCACCGAGATGCGTGCGGGATTCGCGACGAGCACGTAATGCGGCTTCTCGCCGTCTTTTTCGAGCCGCCCGATCAGTTCGTCCTCCTCCAGATCCGCCACGAGCCGCGTGACGCTCGAGAGCTCGCGCCGCAGCAGTTGCGCGAGCTGCCCGGCGGTGCTGCCCGGCTGGCCTGCGTCGCGCGCGTCGGCCAGCGCGGCGAGCAATTCGAGCGCATCCAGCAGATCGCTGCCCGGAAAGTTCGGCCGGTTAAAGCGCCCGGTGCGAATCTCGGGCAATGCCGATGTGATCATCGCGCCCACCAGCGTGATGAACCAGCTCAGATACATCCACAGCAGGAACATGGGCGCCGCCGCGAACGCGCCATACACCGCCGTATAAGTGGGGATGCGCCGCACGTAAAGACCGAAGCCGCGCTTGGCCAGCTCGAACGCAACCGCCGCCGCAACGCCGCCCACCACCGCGTCGCGCCACTCCACGCGGCAGTTCGGCAGATAGACATAAAGCATCGTGAACGCGAGCGCCGTGAGCGGCAGCGAGGCGCCGATGAGCATCCAGTCGAACAGCATCGAGACGTGCTGCTCGGTGGCAAGCGCGGCCGAGCGCGTGAACAGGTACGAAGAAATCGAGAGGCTCACGCCGATCAGGATCGGCCCGAGCGTGAGGATCGCCCAGTAGACCAGCACGCGCTGCGCGAACGGCCGCGCCTTGCGCACGCGCCAGATCACGTTGAACGCGGACTCGACCGTCATCATCGTCATG
>DATEJU010000255.1:0-6577 GCA_035277805.1 Paraburkholderia sp.
GTCGTTGGCCGACAATGCGCTCCTGATCGCTGCAATTGCACTGCTGAAAGACCTCAACGCCCCGAACTGGATGACGCCGCTGCTCAAGCTGTTCTTCGTCCTTTCCTACGTCGTTCTTGCCGCATTCGTCGGCGCCTTTGCTGATTCGCGCCCTAAAGGCCAGGTCATGTTCATTACGAACACGATCAAGGTGGTGGGCTGCGCCATTATGCTGGCCGGCACACATCCGCTCTTCGCTTACGGCGTGGTGGGCTTCGGAGCAGCGGCCTATTCGCCGGCCAAATACGGCATTCTGACTGAGTTGCTACCGCCCGAACGCCTCGTCGCGGCCAATGGCTGGATCGAAGGCACCACAGTCGGCTCGATCATCCTCGGCACGGTATTAGGCGGCGCGCTCATCAGCCCGCACATCGCCGCCCACGTCATCCGCCACACGCCCGCCTCGGTCAACACCCCCGCTGAAGCCGCGATGCTCGTGATCATGATCATCTACGTGATCGCCGCGCTCTTCAATCTGCGCATCCCCGACACCGGCGCCCGCTACCCGCGCCAGCAGCACGGGCCGATCCGCCTCCTCACCGACTTCGCCGACTGCTTCAACACCCTCTGGCACGACAAGCTCGGCCAGATTTCGCTCGCGGTCACCACGCTCTTCTGGGGTGCGGGCGCAACGCTGCAATTCATCGTGCTCAAGTGGGCCGAAGTGTCGCTCGGCATGTCGCTCTCGGAAGGCGCGGTGCTGCAGGCCGTGGTGGCCGTGGGCGTCGCCGCCGGCGCGATGATCGCCGCCGCGCGCGTGCCGCTCAAGAAGTCGCTCTCGGTGCTGCCGGTGGGCATCATCATGGGCGTCGCTGTCATGCTCATGGCGTTTTACACGCGCCACCTGTTTCCGCCGCACTGGGGCCTGCATATCGGCCACATGCGCATTCCGGGTTACCTGGTGCTTGCCTATCTGTTCCTGATGGTGGTCGGCGCGCTTTCGGGTTTCTTCGTCGTGCCGATGAACGCGCTGCTCCAGCACCGCGGCCACGTGCTGCTCTCCGCCGGCCATTCGATCGCCGTGCAGAACTTCAACGAGAACCTCTCGGTGCTCGTGATGCTGTGCCTCTACGCGGTGCTCGTCTGGCTCGACGTGCCGGTGACCATCGTGATCGTGCTGTTCGGCACCTTCGTCTGCCTGATGATGTGGCTCGTGATGCGGCGCCACCTGGCCAATCAGCGCTCGTTCGACTCGGTCGCGCTGATCGGCGAAAATCACCATCACTGAATTGCGGATTGCGAATTACCGCGGCGGCGGGGCCCCACGCTGCTTGCGAAGCGCATCCAGGATGCGCGAAGCCTGACGGAACCGGCCGCAAGCCCGCCCCGCTCATCGACTCTTTCCAGCGCCCGCGCGGCGGTGGCCCGCCGGCCCTGAAGCGCAGCGCATTTGCGACGCTGCCATGACTTCACCGATTTCCAATGTCCTCACGATCGCCGGCTCCGACTCGGGCGGCGGCGCAGGCATCCAGGCCGACCTCAAGGCCTTCTCCGCGCTTGGCGCCTATGGCGCGAGCGTCATCACCGCGCTCACGGCGCAGAACACGCGCGGCGTCACCGCTATCCACGCGCCCGATGCGGGCTTCGTCACCGCGCAACTCGACGCCGTGTTCGAGGACATCCGCATCGACGCCGTGAAGGTCGGCATGCTCGCCAACGCATCGATCGTGCGTGCCGTCGCCGATGCGCTGCGCCGCCACCAGCCGCCGCGCATTGTGCTCGACACGGTCATGATTTCGAAGAGCAATCACGCGCTGCTCGCACCGGAGGCCGTGGCGGCGCTGCGCGAGGAATTGCTACCGCTCGCCGGCGTCGTGACGCCGAATCTGCCCGAGGCCGCGGCGCTGCTTGGCGTGGCGCCGGCAGCCGACGAAGCCGCGATGGTCGAGCAAGGCGAGGCGCTGCGTGCGCTCGGCGCGCAGGCCGTGCTGATGAAGGGTGGCCACCTGGGTGGCGCCGACAGCCCCGACTGGCTGATCGAAGCCGGCGGCACATTGCGCCTGGGCGGTCCGCGCGTGCCGGTGACGAACACGCACGGCACGGGCTGCACGCTTTCCTCGGCAATTGCTGCGCTGTGGCCGCAACGGGCGACGCTCGCGGATGCCGTCGCGCAGGCGAAGACGTATCTGACCGGTGCGCTCGAAGCGAGCGAGCGGCTCGACGTGGGCCGCGGCGTCGGCCCGGTGCATCACTTCTGGCGCTGGTGGTGAATCCGGCGCGGCATGATGGGTAAGGTCAGGCGCGACGTCATTCGCGCGCGAAGGCCTGCGCGCGCGCCGGCCAATCGTCGGGGACGATGAAGCCGCGCGAGCGCTCGACGTAGCCGCCTGCGCCATCGGCGTCAAAGGCGGCGACCATTACGGGCTCGTGTGTCCGTGCGAGGCCTGAAAAAAACTTCGCGGCCGTGACCGGCGCAGCCACGGCGGAGCGGGCCGCGAAGGTGTCCTCTTCTCCGACAAGGCGCCGCGCGGCGCGGCGGCTCTCGTGCCGATCTCCCTGCCCTTGGAATGCCGACGGGCGATCGCCTCCACGCTGCTGCCCGGCCGAGTGGCTGGCCGCATCGCGGCCGTCGTCTTGCGGATCGCCGATTTGGCTGTTAGTTGCAAACGCAGCGCGATCCGAGGAGTCTCCCGTGCGCAGCGTCTCAGGCCGAATGCACCTCGGCGCGAGCCAGGCGAGTCGCGGCAGCACGCTCCAGCCGTCCACGCCTACGCGATCGGCAAAATCGGCCCAGTCGGCATGCGTGACCCACCAGCCGCGCCCATGCCGCGCAGCAAGCTCGGGCGGATCGCCCGGCGTTGCACCCGCCCCTTTGCCCGCGCGATAGAACAGCCAGCCCTTCACGAACATCTGCGCGAGCCACGGTCCCTGATAACCCAGCCACGCGAATTCTTCGCGCGCACTCAGGCGCAGTTGGTGATCGAGCAAGTGTGCGAGTTTCAGATCGAAGCGGTCGCGCAGGTTCGGCCCGACGAAATCGGCAAGCCTGGGCGCCGTGCCCTCCTCCACGCCCGCGTGCAAATAGCACTTCACCGCCAGTTCCCAATGCAGCCGCCGGGCATCGCTCGTCTGCACGAGGAAATCACACTCGCCCAGCGTGAGGCCCGCGCGCCGCAGCGCGACGTTCGCCGCGACAAGCCGAGGCGCCGGCCCATGGGCGAGATACCAGCCGAGCAGTGTTTCGGCGTAACGGCCGAGGCGCGTGACATGCGTTGCGCCGAGCGCGGCGCGCAAGCCGGCAGGATCGTGATCGAGTTGCGCGAGCCAGGCGGCGGCGGCACAGGCCTCCTCATCGCCAGTCCACGGCTCGGCAAGCGGCGCAAGTGGTTGTGCACGCAACAAATCGGCGCTAAAGAGCAACCATGCCAGATCGCGCACGGCTGGATCGGTGAAACGTTGGTAGAGCGAATCGAACGGCATCGCGTCGAAGCCTGCGCCAGCCCGGCCGCCCGGGAAGGCATGCTCGGGCCGCTTGAAGGTCATGGCTGGCCGCCGCCAGCCGCACGCCAGGTATCGCGCGCGAGGCACAGGTCGGCCCAGGCCTTCGATTTGTCGTGCAGACTGCGCAGCAGATACGCCGGGTGATACGAGACGATCACGGGCACGCCTTCGTACTGGTGCACGCGTCCGCGCAGCGAGGCAATGCTGCCGTCGGTTTTGAGCAGGCTTTGCGCGGCAAAGCGCCCGAGCGCGACGATGATCTTCGGCTTCACGAGCGCGACCTGGCGCTGCAGATAAGGCTCGCAGCGCGCGACCTCGTCCGGCTCGGGATTGCGGTTGCCGGGCGGACGGCATTTGATGACGTTCGCGATGTAGACATTCTCGCCGCGTGCGAGCGACAGCGAACGCAGCATATTGTCGAGCAACTTGCCCGCCTGGCCGACGAACGGCTCGCCGAGACGGTCTTCGTTCTCGCCCGGCGCCTCGCCGATCAGCATCCACTCCGCCGTGCGATCGCCCACGCCGAACACCGTGTTGGTGCGCTTCTCGCACAACCGGCAGCGCGTGCAGGATGCGACCCGTTCGGCGAGCGCATCCCAGTCGAGCGTCGCGACATCGTCGCGAGGTGCGCGCGCAGGCGCCGGATCATGCGGCAGCGATGGCTCGGGCGCAGCGTCGAACCAGGCGAAATCGTCTTCTGTCAGCGGCGGCGGTTCCTCCGGCCCGGCCTGCCTCGGCTCGGCGGCCGCACGGCCGGCCGGCGCCGGTGGCGCATCCTCTTGAGCGAAGGCATCTTGTTCGGGTGCATGCGCCACGACGCGCGCCGCGACCGGCGGCTGCAGCGCATCCATCTGACGCTGCGCGGGTGCAGCGGATCGATCGGAAACGCTGTCGCCGGCAGCGCTCACGGACACAGATTGAGCCGATGAACCTGCCACCGGCGCCTCCGCGGCGCGCTCGCCGTTCTGCTCGCCATCCGGCGCGCCGGACTGTGCCGCCGGCATGCCCCTGCGAACCCAGCGCGGCGCGAGGCCGAGTTCCTCCAGCGCAATCTCATCGAGCGGCATCCGCGCCCTCCAGTGCAAAAGTGAAGCGCATCACGATCGCGTCTTCACGGGTATGATGGCGAGCCGGATAGTAATTCTTGCGCCGCCCGATGGTGACGAAGCCAAACTGCTCGTAGAGCCGGATCGCCCGATGATTCGACGGCCGCACCTCCAGCAACAGCCCTTCGAGCCTCTGCGCGCGCGCGATGCGCACGCCTTCGCGCAGCAGCGCAAGGCCTGCGCCCGCACCCTGCGCCTGCGGCGCGACGCACAGGTTCAGCAGATGCATCTCGTCGACGACGGGCATCAGCACGCTATAGCCGATCAGCGTACCCGTCACGTGGCGCATGCACAGGCCAAAGTAGCCGTTGCGCAGCGAGTCTTCGAAGTTGCCGCGCGACCACGGAAATTCGTACGCGGATTTTTCGATGACGACGACCTCGTCGAGGTCGCTCTCGGTCATCTGCGAGAGGTAGCGGTCCGTCATCAACACGCCGCTCATCGTCCCCCCTCGCGGGTCCTGTCCTGTGCGGCCTTCGCGGCCATGCGCTCGGCCGTGGTCTGCGCGACCTTGTTGCGCACGTATTCGGGCGCGGCCTCGTCGGCGCGCACCGTGCGGCCTGCCCGGAACGCGCGCAGCGCGGCATGGGCGAGCGGCAGCGCGTGCGGCAGGGCCTCTGCATCGATGGTACGCGCCGTCGTCGATGCGACGAGGCGCGCGCCGAACGCCGCCGCGGCATTGCCCGCGAGCGTGAACGGCTCGTCGGGTGCGACGATGGCCTCGGGTGCGTCGAGCGATGCCGGGCGCAACGTGCGCCAGTCGTCAGCAGCCGCGTCCCACGCGTAGTCGGCCCAGTACGCTTCGTCCATGCGGGCGTCGAGCGCCGCAAGCACGCGCGTCGCCGCCGGATCGCGCATGCGCGCGCGCTCGGCACACACGAGCAGCGTGCTCACGGGAACCACCGGGATGTCGAGACCGAACGCGAGGCCCTGGGCAACACCCGTGGCGGTGCGCAGGCCGGTGAAGGAGCCAGGGCCCGCGCCGAAGGCGATCGCATCGCAGTCGGCGAGCACGAGCCCCGCTTCGGCCAGCAACTCGCCGATGGCGGGCAAGAGGCGCGTGCTCGAGACGGCGCCGGTCGCTTCGTGGCGCATCCAGACGCGCGGCTCGGGCGGCGTTGCGGGCGCGGAGCCGGCGCCGCTGGCGGAACCGGACGCGCCGCCGTCAAGCACAGCGGCGCGAAGCAAGGCGACCGAGCAATATTCGGTCGAGGTATCGAGGGCAAGCAGCACGGTTTCAGTCATGACCGCTATTGTAATGCGGCGCCTTCGCGCAGTCGCCGGCCAGGCATGGCCCATGCGCCGACGCTCGCGGCCTCACTAGAATGGAGCAATGGTTCCAGCCCTTTATCGAATGGCACTGCTACCATCGCCGGGCTGTCCCGATCACCCAGTGGAGGAAAAAACAATGAGCGATGTGAACGCCCAATTCGAGCAGGCCCAGCAAGACGTGCAAAAGCTCCCGGAGCGACCGGGCAACCTGACGCTGCTGCGCCTCTATGCGCTCTTCAAGCAGGCGACTGAAGGCGACGTGCACGGTGACAAGCCGGGCTTCACCGACATCGTCGGCAAGTACAAGTACGAGGCGTGGGCCGCGCTGCAAGGCACCGCGCAGAACGCCGCGAAGACGCAGTACGTCGAACTCGTCGAATCGCTCAAGAGCGGCACCGCGAGCTAGCAAGCAACGACGGAAAGCGGCGAGCAGCCGGACTGCTGCGCCGCACACGGCCTCGCGCGACGCCCCGGGTCGCTGGCATCCTGGCTGCCCCCTGATCGCACCCTTTCTCCGCATTGAGCCGGCGCAGCGGTCCGGAGAGACTTCGCGCCCGGGCGTCACAATCGCTGGCGCACTGCAACAAAACGAGATACAATACGCGCTGCGTTGCGCTCCGGTCGCCTTTGCGATCAGCAAAACGCCTCGTAGCGTTAAGCTCCAATCCAGTTTAGAACCTGTCCCCTCCTGCCGTGGCCCTGTTTTCGGGCCGTCAAGT
>DATEJU010000256.1:0-10154 GCA_035277805.1 Paraburkholderia sp.
TGGTGCCTCGGGCCGGAATCGAACCGGCACTCCTTTCGGAACCGGATTTTGAGTCCGGCGCGTCTACCAATTTCACCACCGAGGCAGTTTTCGCCGTCTGCTTTTGTGACAGACGCTCGAAGTAGCCGTAGATTATGGCGCAAATTCGCGGCTGCGGCAACTATGGGTGCCAGCGGGTGCAGGCGGCCACGTTCAAACCGTGCGCGAAAAGCGCTCAGCCTGCTGGGCCCCGAGGTAGCGGTCGAACACCATGGCGATATTGCGCACGAACATGCGCCCCGCGGGCAGCACTTCGATCCGGTTGGCACCGCACACAACGAGGCCGTCGGCTTCGAAGGTGCGCAGGCGTTCCAGCTCGGGCGCGAACGCGGTCGGAAAGCGCATGCCATAGACCGCCTCGAATTCGTCGAAGCGCAACTCGAGATTGCACATCAACTCCGTGATGATGTCGCGGCGCAGGCGGTCGTCGGCGGTGAGGCGCACGCCGCGCGTCACGGCGAGCCGCCCGGCGTCGATGGCCGCGCCGTAGCCCGGCAGATCCTTGGCGTTTTGCGCGTAGACGTCGCCGACCTTGCCGATCGACGAGGCGCCGAAGCCGATCAGGTCGCAGTCCGCGCGCGTGCTGTAGCCCTGGAAATTGCGATGCAGCGTGCGCTGCGCCTGGGCGCGCGCGAGCTCGTCGGTGGGCAGCGCGAAGTGATCCATGCCGATATAGACGTAGCCTGCCTCCGTGAGCTGTTCGACCACGAGCTGCAGCAGCGCGAGCCGCGTGGCCGGCGAGGGCAGCGTGGCCGCGTCCATCTGCCGCTGCATCTTGAAGAGCTGCGGCATGTGCGCGTAGCCAAATACCGAAATGCGCTCGGGCGCAAGCAGCAGAATCGTGTAGAGCGTGCGCTTGAAGCTGCTCACGCTCTGGTGAGGCAGTCCATAGATCAGGTCGACGCTGATCGACTCGAAGCCGTTCGCGCGGGCCGTGTTCATGACGTCGACCGTGAGTTCGAGCGGCTGGACGCGGTTGATCGCGCGCTGCACGACCGGGTCGAAATCCTGCACGCCAAGGCTCAGCCGGTTGAAGCCGAGCGTGCGCAGATGCGCGATGGTTTGCGCCGAGGCTTCGCGCGGATCGATCCCGATCGAGTATTCTCCTTCGCTGTCTGGACGCAACGCGAAGTGCTCGCGCGTGGCGGCCATCAACGTGCTCATTTCTTCCAGCGAGAGAAAGGTGGGGGTACCGCCGCCCCAGTGCAACTGCGAGACTGGCCGCCTGATATCGAAAAGCGCCGCCTGGAGCTCGATTTCGCGCACCAGTTGCTGCACGTACGGTTTCGAGCGCCCGCGGTTTTTTGTCGCGACCTTGTTGCAACCGCAGTAGAAGCAGACCGTGTCGCAGAAGGGGATGTGGAAGTACAGCGAAAGGTCGGTTTCCGCCGCGCCGGGATCGGAGGCGGCGCGCCGGTAATGATCGAGGTCGAAATCGTCGCGGAACTGCAGCGCGGTCGGATAGGACGTATAGCGTGGGCCGTTCGCGCCGTATTTGGCAAGCAGATCGGGCCGAAAAAGCAGGTCGGTGTCGCTCATGCGAATTCTCTGGTGGGCGGCGCGACACCCGCGGTGCGCCTCGCGGCATCTTGAGCGGGGCGTCTTACAGCGCCTGACAAGCTGAGTGTAAGAGTCCATTGGCCGAGCTGTTTGTGTAAAAAGGTCGCAGCTCGCGATGGCACAATGCGAACAGTCTTTCGCCGCGGTCGCGCTTGCGCCGGTCGTCGGTCTTTTTTGAATCCGTAACAGTCTTGTTTCAGGAAGCAGTGGTGAGTGCTGGTTTCCCTCCTCCCGTGTCTGAGCATGCATGCCGCCCGGGTTGCGGCGCGTGTTGTATCGCACCGTCGATTTCGAGCCCGATTCCCGGCATGCCGCACGGCAAGCCCGCCGGGGTGCGTTGCGCGCAGCTGGACGAGGCCTTGCAGTGCAAAATATTCGGCTCGCGGTTGCGTCCCGCGTGCTGCTCGGGTCTTCAGCCGCAGGCCGAGATGTGCGGCACGTCACGCGAGGAGGCACTCGTCTGGATCGAACGCCTCGAAGCCGCCACCAAGCCGTGATGGCGCCGCCAGGCACTTGTCGTTCCTTTGTCGTCTATTAAGGAGATTTCGCATGATCCGACGCGCGACGCGCGCCTCCACCCCTTCGCGCAACCCGGGCGCGCCTCGCGCCACCCGACGGGCTTTTGTGTTCTCCGCCTGTGCGGCGGCCTGCGCGGCCATGTCCCTTGGCGCCTGCGCGTCCGGCATCTTTCCCTTCATCCCCGATCACTACACCTTCTCGCAACAGCAGGTGCAGGACGCGGTGCAGCGCAAGTTCCCGTATCACCACTCGGTGCAGCAGCTTTTCGACGTCACGCTCACGAATCCGGTCGTCACGTTGCTGCCCGATCGGAACCGCGTGGCGGTGCGTGTCGATGCGCATCTCGAAAGTCCGCTGATGCAGGATCCGGTAAGTGGTGCGTTCACGCTTTCGAGCGAGCTTGCCTACGATGCACCGAGCCGCTCGGTCATCCTGAAATCGCCCACGGTGGACAGCGTCGATATGGCAGGTGGCGCGGCCATCTATGCGCAGCAGGTGAACGCCGTCGCCGCGGTGGCCGCTACCCAACTGCTGGCCAACTATCCCGTTTATACATTCAAGCCAGATCAGCTTCAGTTTGCCGGCGTTAATTACGAACCCGGTACAATTACCATCCTTACAAACGGTATACGCGTGCAGATCGTCGAGAAATAAGCGACGGGAAGCTCGCCGCGCAGCCGTCGGCGGGCACGCGCGCAAGCGACGTACGGCGCTCGGCGCAATTTTTTCGCGAAGGAGTTGGGATGGACTGGATTGTGACGTGCAAGGCCCTGATTCTGGGCATTGTCGAGGGGCTGACGGAATTTCTGCCGGTTTCGAGCACCGGGCACCTGATCGTGGCGGGCAGCGTGCTCAGCTTCGACGGCGAGTTCGAAAAGACCTTCGACGTCGTGATTCAGTTGGGGGCCATCCTCGCCGTGTGCTGGGAGTTCCGTCGCAAGATCGGCACCGTGGTAGCGGGCCTTCCTACCCGGCCCGATGCGCGCCGCTTTGCGCTCAACGTCGTCGTCGCGACGATTCCTGCCGTGGTGCTCGGTCTGCTGTTCGAAAAGGCGATCAAGTCGGTGCTGTTTGCGCCGGTGCCGGTCGCATTCGCGCTCGTCGCGGGCGGTCTGATCATCCTGTGGGTGGAAGGGCGCCGGCGCGCGGGCGCGGGGGCCGGCAAGGCGCCGCCGCCGGCGCGCGTGAATTCGCTCGACGACATCTCGCTGCTCGACGCCGTCAAGGTGGGCCTGGCGCAGTGCTGCGCACTGATTCCCGGCATGTCGCGCTCGGGTTCGACGATCATCGGCGGGATGCTGTTTGGCGTCGAGCGGCGCGTGGCCACCGAGTTCTCGTTCTTCCTTGCGATTCCGATCATCTTCGGCGCGACCGTCTACGAGTTGCACAAGACCTGGCAGACGCTTTCGGTCGATTGGCTTGGGCTCTTCGGCGTGGGCTTCGTCGCCGCGTTCATCAGCGCGTTCGCCTGCGTGCGCTGGCTGTTGCGCTACATCTCCTCGCACGATTTCACGGCGTTCGCCTGGTATCGCATTGCGTTCGGGCTCGTGATCCTGCTGTTCGGCTATGGCGGCGCGCTCGACTGGCAGTGACGCGATATAAAACGACGCCGGAACCGGTGTCGTCGGCATGCAAAACGGGCGCCGCGGCGCCCGTTTGTCTTTGCTGGTGACGAGTTAGCCTGCGCGGCGCTTGAACACCAGATCCCACACGCCGTGACCGAGCCGCAGACCGCGGCGCTCGAACTTGGTCACCGGACGATACTCGGGGCGCGGCGCGTAGTTGGCGGCCGTGTTTTCGAGCGTGGGCTCGGCACTCAGTACCTCGAGCATCTGTTCCGCATAGTTTTGCCAGTCGGTCGCGCAGTGCAGGTAGGCGCCCGGCTTCATGCGCGAGACAAGCAACTGGACGAACTTCGGCTGGATCAGGCGGCGCTTGTGGTGGCGTGCCTTGTGCCACGGGTCGGGAAAGAAGATGTGCACACCGTCGAGGCTCGCCGGCGCGATCATCTGCTCGAGCACTTCGACTGCGTCGTGCTGAATGATGCGGATGTTCGTGAGGTTTTGCTCGCCAATCAGCTTGAGCAGCGCGCCTACGCCCGGTTCATGCACCTCGACGCCGAGAAAGTCGTCGTCCGGGCGCAGCGCGGCGATCTCCGCGGTGCTCGCGCCCATGCCGAAGCCGATCTCCAGCACGCGCGGCGCGTGCCGGCCGAACACGACATCCCAGTTTGTGCTCCGGTCGGCGGCCTCGGGCGCGTAGGGCACCACGAAGCGCGGGCCGAGATCGTCGAGTGCCCGGCGCTGGCCGGTCGAGACGCGCCCAGCGCGCGTCACGAAGCTGCGGATGCGGCGGCGGTGCAGGCCTTCATCGCTGCTAGCAGCGTTCGCCTGTGCGTCTTCGAGCGTGGCATCGGGCGCAGCCGTTTCCTGCGACGGGGGCGTGGCGTGGTCGTCCGCGGTGGCGGGCGGCGTGCAGCCAGTGCGGGCTGCGTCGTTCGGATCGTGATTCATCTTCGAGGACGGGAGGTGAGGGCAGCGGGCTTCGCGGCGTCGGGCCCTGTCGGCATGGCGAGTCGTGCCGCCGGGCCGGCGGCGCTCGGGCGTCATTGTGGCGCCGTGCGAATGGTCCGCGCATGGACGCTGGCGGTGCTGCGAAGCACGTGTCAGCAGATCGCAGCCGCTCGAACCTGATTGGAACCGCTTCAGGCAAGCCCGGCGCGCATTATAGCAGCGCGGTCGTGCTGGGCTGCCCAGGCCTTGGGGCCGACGGATTCAGTCCGAAGCCACGATCACATGCATGGGAGTCGGCTCGTTCAGCTCGAATTCATTGACGCGGCCCGCGCGTACGTCGAACAGCAGCCGCGTGAGGTCGGCCACCCGCGCTTCGTGATGCTGGGCGTCGGTGGGTGGCCTCTCGTCGAAGCTGGCGAGAAGCGTGGTGCGTGCGTTCACGATCAGCGCGATCGCACGGCGGCGAGACATGAAAAATCGTTCCATCGATTACGGCCTGCGCACACGTGCAAGGTCAAAACACGGGGCGGTGGCTGGGAAAACACTTGCAAGCGTTGATGCTAGCGCATCGACTAGCCGGTTCGCAGCGAATTGTGCAGCGGCGGAGCAGGATGAGAATCGCCGGAGCGGACCCATGGCCGTTCGACGCACAAGGGTGCCGCCGTGGCGATGCCGGAAATACGCGGCTACGAATCTGAGGGGAACCTGGACGCCGGGCGGATCAGCCGGCTGGGTAGATGTCACGGCGCCTCGCATTCAAGTACGAGGCCGCGATGTGAATTCGTGGAGCGGGCGATGGGAATCGAACCCACGTCTCCAGCTTGGGAAGCTGGGGTAATAACCATTATACGACGCCCGCAGAGCGCGCCATTTTACGCGGAATTCGCCGGATTGCGCAATCGCGTACGTCCCGCGTTGCCGCGGGACGTACGCGCGGCGTCAAATTCCGAACAGGGTGAGCGAGACCGCCAGGCGTGTGACGACCATCAGCAATACCTGGACGATCACGAACAACAAAATCGGCGAGAGGTCGAGTCCGCCGAAGTTTGGCAGTACACGCCGAATGGGATTCAGGAACGGCGCCGTGAGCTGGAACAGCACGGGCATCGCAGGCGAGCGCGGGTTCAGCCATGAAAGCAGCGCCATCAGAATCGTGAGCCAGATGAGCAGATTGAGCGCCCATTTCACGAGCGTCAGCACCGCGACGATCAGGAGCGCCGGCAAGAGACCGAGCGGGTCGACGCCCGCGAGCCATACCATTAGCAACACGTAGGCCACGGCGGCGATCAGGGCCGCCACGACGCCCGCCAGGTCGATGCCGCGCAGGCCCGGAATCACGCGGCGCAGCGGCAGTACGAGCCAGTTGGTCGCCTGCTGGATGGCATGCGTCACCGGGTTGTAGGGCGGAACGCGGACGAACTGCAGCCAGACGCGCAGCAGCAGGGCGGCGCCGAACAACGTGAAGATCGTGTTGAGCAAAAAGCGGGCGATATCGCCGAACATCGGTGTTGTTTCCTTCTTGTGTTGAGTGACGGTGCGTGGCGGCAGGTTGTGAGCGTGTGGCCTGCGGCGCGAATCAGACGGGAACCTTGACTTCGCTGATCAGGATCGTGCCATTGCCGCCGTCGGTGTAGTTGGGAATGTCGTCGACGAGTACCTGCTGGTGTGGCTTGAACACTGCGTAAAAGTCGTCCAGCGTTTCGAACAGGAAATGTCCGGCCGCGACGTAGGGCGGCGGCGTGCCCGGCGGCCCCGCGTTGATCCCGATGTCGATCGACCAGCCTTTGAGCACGTCGCCGAAAAGCCGCGCGGCGAGCGGCATATGCCGCGTGGCGTAGTACTCGCTGTCGAATCGGCCGTTTTCGCGGTAAGGATAAAGGATGCTGACCTTGATCATTGTGCGTTCCTGTCGATGAGTCCCGATGCGCGCCGCGCGCAGTGGGTGCGCGCGCCGATGCCACATTACCACGGCTTACGCGTTGCCAGTGATGGCGCGAGGCGCCGGCTGCGCACAGGATTTCGGTCGTTTTTCCGGCAAACGGCTAAAGTGAGTTGAGGCGCTCGTGGAAGATCTGGCACCACGAAATGTTCGCCGACGTACCGATGCAATGGGCTTGCTCCGATTAAAAAGGGATGCCAGGAACGGCGGCGATGACGGCGAGCGTGCGGCGAAGCGCTGGGCGAAAGATGCGACCCAGCCGGCGGGCATGAGCCGGCCGGCGCGCGGCGGCGCTCGAGGCGTGGGGCACGCCTCTGCTTATCGGCCCAGCACGGGGACGGCACGACTAACAGGTCCCATGCGATATGTCACGTCCCTGCGGCTATCTCGCAACACCACGGCCGCTGTTCGCAAACCTGCGCACAATACTCTTATGGCTCCGGTTTCGTTGTTGCTGTCGTGCAATTGGGCTGTTTCCTGTCGGTTGTCCGATTCGGGAGGTCACCATGAGCATCTTCGCTTACCGAAAGCATCTGCGGTTTCTCACGCCCCATCAGCGTCGGCGCTGGTGGGATCAGAAGAAGCGTCTAACGCCTCGCGTGCAGATTAGCGGCGCGTACGTTCCGCCTAACGTCACGCGTGAATTCACCTACGTGAAAGTCGGATAGCGTCGCTGCACGTTTTTCGCATTTCGATCTCGACGATGCCCGGTCCATGGACCGGGCATCGTCGTTTCAGGCCGGTGAAAATGGATTGCGGCTGACCGGTGAATCCGGCACCTCAACCAATTTGTAATGAAACATTACCTGCCTATTTGGCTACAGGCGCGATGTTTTCGGTAATTTTGACCGAGTGGATGGATTGCGGGGCTTGCGAGGCTCGACGCATCGAGGTTTGGGCCTTTCGTCGGCAGAACTTTGCGGCATCACCTTGATTCAGGGCAGGGAAGCCCGCATCCGCAATTGCAATTTGCAACAAATGGGTACCTTTGACGGCCGCCGTTTTCGATACAGTGCATATGTGGGCTTTGCCCGTCATGTGGAGCGACGCCGCGTCGTCGGCCGCCAGGAGAAGAGAAGTGAAAAAGACCGTTTCGTTTATCGTTGCCGCTGTGCTGGGTGTGGGGCTCGTCAGCGCAGCCGAGGCGCACGTTTCGGTGGGTATCGGTATTGGCATTCCAGTTGCGCCGGCTTATCCGGTCTATGCTGCACCGGTCTACGCACCGCCCCCGCCCGTTGTCTACGCTCCGCCTCCGGTGGTCTACGCGCCGCCGCCCGCGGTCGTCGTAGGCGGTTATGGTTATGGTGGTTATGGCTATTACGGCCACCCGTACTGGCGCCATCATGGCTACTACCGTGGCTATCACGGCGGCTGGTACCGCCACTAAGCTCAACGGATGATGCCGGGTGGCCCAGCGCCACCCGCGCGAAGTCTGCAACGGCGCAACGCCGGCTCATGCCGCGTTGCGCCGTTTGCTTTTCAGGCGCGCATTACGCGGCGCCGACGCCCCGGACGATCAGGTCGCGGTAGCCGTGCACGATCACGCTGTACGAGATGTACGCGAAGAGCAGTGCCGAAAGCACGTGGCATGCACGCAGCAGTCCGGTGCCGGCCCGCTTGCGGCCATGGCTTGCGAGGCCGCACAGGAAGAGCGTCCAGCCCGGTCGGCCGAGGAAAAAGCCCGCGAGAAACACGGCCGCCGAGCCTGTGGTTGTGGCGCCCGATTCCTGCGCGGCGGCTTGAGCAGCACCTGAGGCACCCGAGACACCTGAGCGGCTCGATCAGACGCCCATGCAGAGATACTTCAGCTCGACATATTCGTCGATGCCGTACTTCGAGCCTTCGCGTCCGAGCCCCGACTGCTTGACGCCGCCGAACGGCGCAACCTCGTTCGAGATGAGCCCGGTGTTGATGCCGACCATGCCGTACTCGAGCGCCTCGGCTACGCGCCACACGCGGCCGATATCGCGGCTATAGAAATAGGAGGCGAGGCCGAATTCGGTGTCGTTCGCGAGGCGAATCACTTCGGCTTCGTCGCTGAAGCGGAATATGGCGGCGACCGGGCCGAAGGTTTCCTCGCGCGCGATCAGCATGTCGCGCGTTACTTCGGCGAGCACGGTCGGTTCGACGTAGCGGCCTTCCATCACGTTGCCGCCCGTGACGAGCTTCGCGCCCTTCGACGTCGCGTCGCCGATGTGCTGCGTCACCTTGGCAACGGCGGCGTCGTCGATCAGCGGTCCCTGGTTGATGCCGGCCTCGAAGCCGTTGCCGACCTTGATCTTGCGCGAGGCGGCGGCGAGTTTTTCGACGAAGGTGTCATACACCTTGTCATGCACGTAGAAGCGGTTCGTGCACACGCAGGTCTGGCCTGCGTTGCGGTATTTCGAGATCATGGCGCCTTCCACCGCGGCGTCGATATCGGCGTCGTCGAACACGATGAAGGGCGCGTGGCCGCCCAGCTCCAGCGCGATTTTTTTCACGGTCGGCGCGCATTGCTGCATGAGGATGCGGCCCACCGGCGTGGATCCCGTGAACGAGAGGTGGCGCACGATGTCGCTCTCGCAGAGCGCCTTGCCCACTTCGACCGAATTGGCGGAATCGGCGGTGACGACGTTGAATACGCCCTTGGGCACGCCCGCGCGCTGTGCAAGCTCGGCAAGCGCAAGCGCGCAAAGCGGCGTCTGCTCGGCGGGCTTCACGACGATCGTGCAGCCTGCGGCGATGGCGGGCGCGACCTTGCGGGTGATCATCGCGATCGGGAAGTTCCAGGGCGTGATCGATGCGCAAACACCGATCGGCTGCTTGAGCACGACGAGCTTGCGGTCGTGCGCCGGGCTCGCGAGCACGTCGCCGTTGACGCGCTTGGCTTCCTCGGCGAACCATTCGAGGAACGAGGCGCCATAGAGCACTTCGCCACGCGCCTCGGCGAGCGGCTTGCCTTGCTCGGCGGTCATGATCGCGGCGAGGTCGTCGGCATGTTCGATCACGAGGTCGAACCAGCGGCGCAGCACGGCGGCGCGCTCCTTGCCGGTCTTCGCGCGCCACGCGGGCAGCGCGGCGTGCGCGGCGGCAATGGCGCGGTGCGCCTCGGCGGTGCCGAAGTCGGGCACGCGGGCGATTTCCGTGTTGTCGGCGGGGTCGAGCACGGCGAAGGTCGCCGCGCCGCCGCTCCATTCGCCGTCGATCCAGGCGCGCGTCTTGAATAGTGCGGGATCCTTCAACTGCGTCAGGCGTTCGGATGCGGACAGGCTCATCATCGTGTCTCCTCAATGCGTGAGCGGCGCGGCCCGAAGCGGGCCGTATCGCGGTGAGCGCGGCGTCGCGAAGGCGTCGCGGATAGGCAGCGGATCAGCGGACAGCGTGGCGGTCCCAGCCCGCGATCGTCAAGCGCGCCCGAGTCCGAGCTCCTCGTAAAGGCGGTCGACGCGGGTCTTCACGTCCTGAGTCATCTCGATGGCGCGGCCCCATTCGCGGTCCGTTTCGCCGGGCCACTTGTTGGTGGCGTCGAGGCCCATTTTCGAGCCGAGCCCCGCAACCGGCGACGCAAAATCGAGATAGTCGATCGGCGTATTTTCGACGAGCAC
>DATEJU010000257.1:0-6642 GCA_035277805.1 Paraburkholderia sp.
CCGCGACGCCGGCGCGGCCCGCACTGCCCGCACCGCCGACAGCGCCCATTGCGCCGAAAACGCGCCTGTCGCCCCGCTGCCGCCGCCCGACCGGCGCGCCTGGCTGCGCACGTGGCGCGCGGGCTTTCTCACTTGCCTCACGAACCCGAAGTCGTGCGTGTTCTGGACCAGCGTGTTCGCGGCGATCTTTCCGGCCCACCCGCCGCTGTGGTTCTACGGCGCGGCGCTCGCACTCGTGGCGGCGATGTCGTTCGGCTATCACTCGAGGCTCGCGCTCCTGTTCGCCGACCACCGCACGCAACGCGGCTACAAGCGGCTGCGCCGGCCCATCGACGCGTTCTGCGGCGCAGCGCTGATCGGCCTCGCCGCGAAGCTCGCCGCCGACCGCTGACGGCCCGCGCAGATCCGGTTGCCCAGGCGCGGCCATGTGCTGCCGTCGCCCGTCGAATCTGCCCCCGCCAGCAGGGTCTCTGCTGCGACCTCTCAGACCTTCCGGTATCATCTTGGCGAAGATTCGAGCGGCATGCGTCGTGTTCGAGCGCGTGCCGCCTGCGGCAAGCGCGCATGCCCTGACGGGCCGAAGCAGCCCGTCCAAGGGGCAGCTGGACTCCCGGGCTATCGCGCCCTCGCGCCGCCTCCCGCCGAAGCCGGCTTTGTCGCGCCGCTGCCCGTATCTATGGGCGGTGCGGGCGCAAATACGGCAGTTCGCGACACCTCGCGTAGCGCAGGCCACCACTCTCGTTAGACGCGGCACAGCCCACGAGGCACGCTCGCGGTAAAATAACGGACTGCGCCTCGTTCGCAATGGGACGGCTGGCAAGCTTGCAAAAAGCGGGGCACGAAGCGCAAGCAAAGCGGATCGCAAAGCAGGGCGCAAAGCACACGCATGAGCAACCGCCGAAATGCGCGCGCCACGCATCGTCAAACCGTGCCCGTCATGCAGCGTCATGCGCGGCCGGAAGGAACGCCCCCGTCCGGCGGACCTTGTTTCGCATCATCAGGAACCATGAGCAAACACACCGAAGAAACCGTTCTGAGCGTCCACCACTGGACTGATACGCTTTTCAGCTTCACCTGCACGCGCGACCAGGCCCTGCGTTTCGACAACGGCCAGTTCACCATGGTCGGCCTCGAGGTCGAAGGCAAGCCGCTGATGCGCGCGTACTCGCTTGCGAGCGCGAACTACGAAGAGCATCTCGAGTTTCTGAGCATCAAGGTGCCGGACGGCCCGCTTACGTCGCGCCTGCAGCACCTGAAGGTCGGCGACAAGGTTCTGATCGGCAAGAAGCCCGTCGGCACGCTGGTGGCCGACAACCTGCTGCCCGGCAAGGTCCTGTGGCTGCTCTCGACCGGCACGGGCCTCGCGCCGTTCATGTCGATCATCAAGGACCCGGACATTTACGACCGCTACGAGAAGATCGTGCTCACGCACACCTGCCGTTTCGTCGATGAGCTCGCGTACAAGGAATTCATCACCGAAGAGCTGCGCGAGCATGAGTACCTCGGCGAGATCGTGCGCGAGAAGCTGGTTTACTACCCGACCGTGACGCGCGAGGTGTTCGACAACCGCGGCCGCATCACCGAACTGATCGACACCGGCAAGCTGTTCAGCGACCTCGACCTGCCCGGCTTCACGCCGGAGCGCGACCGCATCATGCTGTGCGGCAGCACGCATATGCTGCGCGACACCGTCGCACTGCTCGAAAAAGCCGGCCTCAAGGAAGGCAGCAACAACGAGCCGGGCCACTACGTCGTGGAAAAGGCGTTCGTTGGCTAAATCCAGCGGCCAGGGCCCTAAGCCCCTCTAAGCCCTGGTCAGCACCGCCGACCGCAACCGCCGGCATGCTCGACAGCAAAAACCGGAGCCTCGCGCTCCGGTTTTTGCTTTCCGCTTGCGCATCGCAGCGGCGCGTCAAAAAATCGCGCACAACGTCACGTCTGGCGGTTACATATTTCGCAGATTTCGCGTAGCTTCCGTGTCAGCGTTTTTCCTACATAGACAGCGCGGCGAGACTTCATTCAATCTCTGAGCTTTCGCCGCTAAGCGTTGTCCCGACTGAAGTTTTCCTTTTTTTAAGATATTATCGCGGCGCAACATAAGCCGCATCGGCGCACCTGGCAGGGTCCGAGCCAGGTTGTAACCGGATGTAAATTTCGTTACGCTGCGCCGTGCCGCGGATGACACAAGGCGCGGTCGCGCTGCAGTGCTGCGGCGCGCAGGCAAGAGCGGAAAAGGACCAGTTCCTGGACGGAAAATTACGGGGGATGGATGGATACGTCGACTCGCGCCGCGCTTGATGCGGGCGTGCCTCGCGCAGATGCGCCAGGCACGCGTGCCGCCTGCGCGGCCGGCGGCCTTCCCCTCCTCGCCAACGCCGAAGGCGCACGCGTGACGCTCGGCGCCATCGCGCGCGTGCAGCGGCAGATTGTCGCAGCGGGGGCCGCCCGCGTTCATGCCGACGAAGCCGCACGCCAGCGGCTCGCGCAAGAGCTGCACGACAGCGTTGGCGCCGAACTGGCGGCCACGCGGTTCGCCCTCGCGAACGTCCACACGTGGCTACCCGCCGATGTGCCGCCGCAATGCGCCGAGGCGCTCGCGCTCGTCATGCGCTCGCTGGACGCCGCCGGCGACGCCGTGCGCCGCGTGCTCGACGGGCTAGCCGCGCCCGAACTGGACGCGGGCCTCGCAGCCGCGCTTGCCAACTGGACGCGCAGCTTCGCCTCGCGCACCGGGCTTGCCGCGCGCTTCGTAGCCAGCTCCACAGCTGGCTCGAGCGCCACCCATACCGCCCCGGGATTTTCCCGCGACGACGAAGCCCGCCTCGCACGCCTGCCCGCCGAAGCGGCGCTCGCGGTCTTTCGCGTCGTGCAGGAAGCGCTCACCAACGTCGCACGCCACGCGCAGGCGACACGGGTCGAGGTGCGCCTCACCAGCACGCCGCGCGAGCTGATCGTGAACGTGACCGACAACGGCGTGGGCCTCTCGCGCGAAGCCGCGCGGCGCGCGAGACGCCAGTGCGGGCAAGCAGCGCGGAACGGCCAGAGCGACGAGGGCGGAGCGAAAGGCCGCAGCGCCTACGGCATCGCCGGCATGCGCGAGCGCTGCGCCGCGTTCGGCGGCACGCTGCGCACCGCGCCCGCCCGGCACGACCTGTCCGCCAGCCAGATGACCGAGGCTGCCCAGCCGTCTTGCGACACGGCCGGCGACACGCTCAACGAGCCAGCACGCGCCGCGGTAACCGGCCGCGCAGCCGCCGCCCCGGCACGGCACGGCACGACCGTCGAAGCGCGCTTTCTTTGGGAGACGCTGCTCTCGCGAGCGCCCGCCGAGCGGGCTCCGAACCTCATGAAGAGCGCACGCCCATGACCCTGCGCATCCTGCTCGTCGACGATCACGCCGTGGTGCGCCAGGGCGTGCGCCAGCTGCTGCTCGATCGTGGCGTCGCGGGCGAAGTCATCGAGGCGCAAAGCGGTGCCGAAGCGCTCGCCACCATCGCGAAGCACGCCTGCGACGTGGTATTGCTCGACATCTCGCTGCCCGACATGAGCGGCATCGAAGTGCTCAAGCGCGCGAAGAAAAAGGCGCCGCGCATGCCGGTGCTGATGTTCTCCATGTATCGCGAGGACCAGTACGCCGTGCGCGCGCTCAAGGCGGGCGCGTCGGGCTATCTCTCGAAGACGGTGGACGCCGCGCAGATGATCGCGGCGGTCCAGCAGGTCGCGAGCGGCCGCAAGTACGTGAGCCCGGCGATGGCCGAAGCGCTCGCCGAGTACGTGCTCGTCGACGGCGAGCAGATGCCGCACGAAAAGCTCTCGGACCGCGAGTACCAGACGCTGTGCATGCTCGCCTCGGGCAAGCGCCTCACCGACATCGCGCGCACGCTCTCGCTTTCGGTGAAGACGGTGAGCGTCTACCGCACGCGGCTGCTCGAAAAGATGAAGCTCACCAACAACGCCGAGCTCACCTTCTACGTGATGAGCAACCGGCTCGTGGATCTCGCGCCCGCGCCGGGGCTCTGAGCCCTCGCATCGCGAGCCCACCCCTTCCCGATGGCCAATGGGGCGGCCGCGCCGCGATCGGCCGCGCCACGGTCGGCCGCGCCACGGTCGGCCGGAGCACAGCCCGTGCTGCACAGGCGGCGCAAAGGACTCGCCACTAAGGCGCCTTCTCGCCATGAGCCGCTGATCCGGAAATGAATTCCGCCTTTTCGATCGGGTTCGTGCAAAGAATGCACGCGCCTACGCCGCTTTGCGGCGGAATCGACCGCCGCTGCGCACCGAATCCCCTCCTCACCCGACCCGGCTGGACCGGCTTCGACGCCCCAATCCGCTAAAATTGCGGGTTTCCCCGCCATACGGCACGAAAGGGCACGAGAGCGCGAGAGCGCCCCTCGCGTTTGCGTTGCCGCTCGCGCGTTTTACCTGGAGTTTCCCCGCCAAATGTCCCTCTTTCGCAAGAAGAACGTCGAACACATGCTGCAGGCGAGCGCCAAAGGCGCTGGCCTGAAGAAGGCCCTCGGCGCACTGGACCTCACCTTTCTCGGCGTCGGCGCGATCATCGGCACCGGCATTTTCGTGCTGACCGGCACCGGTGCCGTGCAGGCCGGCCCCGCGCTGATGCTTTCGTTCCTCATCGCCGCCGTGGCCTGCTGCTTCGCCGCGCTCGCCTACGCCGAATTCGCCTCGACCATTCCCGTGGCGGGCTCGATCTACACCTACTCGTACGCCACGCTCGGCGAGCTGGTCGCGTGGATCATCGGCTGGGACCTGATGCTCGAGTACGGCTTGGCCACCTCGGCGGTCTCGGTGGGCTGGTCGGGCTATCTGCAGTCGCTGCTCGCAGGCTTCGGAGTGTCGTTGCCGATCGTGCTCACCGCCGCGCCCGGCGCCGTGCCCGGTTCGTTCACGCTCTTTAACCTGCCCGCCTTCCTCGTGATGATGGTCATCACGGCGCTGCTCTCCATCGGCGTGCGCGAATCCACCCGCATCAACAACGTCATGGTGGCGATCAAGGTCACGGTCGTGCTGCTCGTGATCGCCGTGGGCGCCTTCCACGTGACGCCCGAAAAATGGCATCCGTTCATGCCGCACGGCTGGAACGGCGTGTTCGGCGCCGCCGCCGTGATGTTCTTCGCGTTCATCGGCTTCGACTCGGTGTCCTCGGCGGCCGAAGAGGTCAAGGATCCGAAGCGCGATCTGCCCGTGGGCATCATCGCGTCGCTCATCGTGTGCGCGGTGCTCTACGTGGCCGTCGCGGCGGTCGTCACGGGCATCGTGCCCTGGCAGCAGTTCGAAGGCATCGCCCACCCCGTTTCGTACGCGCTGCAGGTGGCCGGCGAGAAGTGGGTCGCCGGCTTCATCGACCTTGGCGCCGTGCTCGGCATGCTCACCGTGATTCTCGTGATGAGCTACGGCCAGACCCGCATCATCTTCGCGATGTCGCGCGACGGCCTGCTGCCCGCGAAGCTCTCGAAGGTGCATCCGCGTTACGCCACGCCGTTCTTCACCACCTGGCTCGTCGGCATCTTCTTCGGCCTCATCGGCGCACTCGTGCCGCTGAACGTGCTCGCCGAGCTCATCAACATCGGCACGCTCGCGGCGTTCTCGATGGTCTCGATCGCCGTGCTCGTATTGCGCCGCACCCACCCGAATCTGCCGCGCGCGTTCCGCTGCCCGGGCGTGCCGGTCGTGCCGATTTTCGCCGTGGCGTCGTGCCTGTTCCTGATGCTCAATCTCGCGTGGATCACGTGGATCGCGTTCGTGGCCTGGCTGCTGATCGGTCTCTTGATCTACTTCCTCTACTCGCGCAGTCATTCTCGCCTCGCGCATCATCCGCACGAGCACTGAAGCGGCATCGCACGGCGCGCCGGTCGCGCGCTTTTTGCACCGCTTTGCCGCATCGCTTCGCTGCACATTACGCTGCACTGCAACGGCCCGCCCCGGTCTCCGGCGCGGGCCGTTTTGCATTGCGCGCGGCCGTTAAAAAGCGGCTGAAAAACGGTAAAAGCCCGCGCAGCGCGAATCAGTAAAGTGTGCTTTACTGTTCGGGCATTGTTGTCGCGGCACCTCGCAATATCCAGGAAATGCGCGGATTCAGAAGCAGACTCAGGCGGCATGCAGGTAACACCCCGCATCTCCGAAGTCACTTCCAGGCAGGACCCAGGCAAGATCCAGCAGTACCGAGGCAACACCAGGCAACACCAGGCATCATCAGGCATCACTGAACAAGCACAGCACCAGCCGGACCCTCGTCCCCGTTTCCGTCCAGCCTGCCGGCCATCGCGCGCGGCAGACGCATCGCGCCCGCACTCGCGACGCGCGCTGGGCGAAAGACAGCAGGCGGCAGAAGCGGGGCAATTGGCGAATGCGGGCCCAGGCCGGTCCCTACCCATCACTTTGCATGGGACCAGAGCGAGACACTCGAACTCTGGTCAACAGGAGACAGTCAATGGCGATCAGTCTCAGCCTGACGGTCAACGGCAAGCCCGTGACCGCCGAAGTCGAACCCCACACGCTTTTAGTCCAGTTCCTGCGCGAGCAGCTGCGTCTCACCGGCACGCACGTCGGCTGCGACACCGCGCAGTGCGGCGCGTGCACCGTCCACCTCAATGGCCGCGCGATCAAGTCGTGCAACCAGCTCGC
>DATEJU010000258.1:0-3393 GCA_035277805.1 Paraburkholderia sp.
ACCGGCAATGGTGAGAGTGAGCCTATAGACGTGTTTCACCACAGGCGGTATCCTTTCGCGAAATCTCACCTCGACCCGACGCATGGCCACGAAGCGCGTGAAAAAAACCGATGTGGTGAGCCCCAGTTCGGCCGAATTGCGTAAGGCCGTCGAGGCGATCGCGATTCAGCCGAAGAGCGGCAAGATCACCCTGTTGACCCGCAAGCTCTTCAACGTCCTGCTCGCCGTCGCGCAGCAGGCGGACGAGTCTGGCGACACCTACCGTGCGCTTTTGTCCGACATCGTTGCGAACTCTGCATTCGACTCGAACGACACGGCGCTCGTCAAGGAGCATCTGAGGCGCATGGTGTCGGTGCAGGTCGAATGGAGCCAGGGCACCTCGAGCCAGAAGCCGGGGCGCAAGTGGGGCATCTCCACACTGATCGCCGACGCGGAAATTCTCGAAGATCCCGCCACCCGCCGCGTCTGGGTGGAATTTTCGTTCGCGCCCAAGATCAAGAAGAAGCTGCTGGATCCAGTCCAGTATGCCCGGCTGAGCCTGCAATTCCAGAGCCAGTTGCGCAGCAGCGCGGGTCTCGCACTCTACGAGATCTGCGTGCGTTATCTCACCAATCCGAGCCATCTGACGATGCGCGAGACATGGGAGTGGTGGCGGCCGATCCTGTCGGGCACACCCGATACCGAGGCAGGCGATGAAGCCAAGCGTGAGTACAAGTATTTCAAGCGCGATTATCTGCGCCCGGCCATTGCGGAAGTCAACGCTGTCACGAACATCTTCGTCGAGCTGATCGAGCATCGCGAAGGCCGGCGTGTTGCCGAGATCCAGTTCCGCGTGACGGAGCGCAAGCAACCCATGCTCGCGCTCGACGAGCACCCGAACGTCTTCGACAGCACGCTCGTCGACCGCATGGTCAAGATCGGCATTCCGCTGAAGGAAGCCCAGTCGCTTTACGCTGACAGTGAGGAAAACCGCATCCGCGCGGCGCTTCAGTTGACCGAGCAGCGCATGCGCAGCACGAGTCTGCCGCCCGTGCGCAGCGCGGCAGCGCTGTTCAAGGATGCGCTGAAAAAGGGCTACGCGCCACCGGTCGAGGACGCAGCGGCAGCCTCGTCGGCCTCGACACGCGCAGTGGCTGGGAGCGTGGCAGCGGACGATCCGAAAGCTCGCCTGATGGACGAGTACGCGGCCTACCGGCGCAAGGAGGCGCGCGCGCTTTACGACGAGCAGGGCGAGCTGGAGCGCGAGGTCGCACGCACATCGTTCGAGAACGATGAACTGCCGGGGCTGGGGACTCATCTGCGCGATGACTGGCGCCGCCGCGGTCTCGACTCGAAACTGGCCGATACGGCGTTCTTCGATTGGCTCGCACGCAAGACGTGGGGCGAACCGACCGACGGCGATCTGCTCGCTTTTACGCTGAGCCAGTCGCGGGCAGCCTGAACCCTGCTGTCACCGGTTGCGCGAGCTGGGGCTCCGGGCAATGGCGTTGTGCTACCCGATTCGCAGCGGGTTTCCGGTGGAACGCCAATAAGAAGCGGTCTTCACGATTCAGACGTGAAGACCGCTTTTTCTTTGCTTCGTGCGATTACTTCGCTTTCAGCATTTCTTCGATTTGGTGAAGGAGCGCATCGCGCCGATCCTTCGTGAGGCCTTTCAGGCGCAGTTCAAGCCGATCGTCACCGTATGACTTCAGGTCGCCGACGGCCACGCCGTCAAGCTTGATTTCCAGGCGCTGGGCGTAGCGCTGCCGGCCAGCGGGCTTGGGGCTCTCTTGCGGCGTTGTCCGCCCCTTCACGATGTCCGCGACCTGGCGCGTGCTCAGATCATCGGCAAGGATTCTGTTGATGAGACGCAGCGTGGCGTCCGAGCCGCGTGCGCCATGGTAGCGGCCAACCTGATAAGCCATGTTTGAGCCGAAGCGATCCGGACGCGTGACCATTTCATGCATGACCGATTCGGGCAGCTTGGCGATGGAAAGCGCCACGGCCACCGTCGATTCATCGAGGCCAAGATGGTCGGCAAGCTCTCGCTGGCTCTGGAAATGCTTTTCGTCGATAAAGCGCTTCCATACGATGGCGTTGTCGAAGACCGTCTGCGAGTCTCGCTGGACGTTGAGGTCGTAGCCGAGCTTGTAGCTCGCGAGGCCGATAGGCAGATCGACGACGATTGCCTTGACGACTTCCTTGTTGGCTTCCTTGAGGGCACGCACACGCCGTCCGCCGTCGCTGACGTAATAACTGCCGGGCGCCGCGTAATCGGGAATCACGTGGATGGCCTGCTGCTGCCCCTGCTTGGCGAGATTGACTGCGAGCTCGGCAATCGACGTCTTCAGATAGAAATGACGCGGATTGAACGGGCTCGGCTTGATCGCTTTCAGCGGCAGCTCGATGATCTGGCCGGGACGATAGCCGTGCTCGATGCGCCACGCGCGATATTCCGCAGATTCGTGTTCCGTCGGCGCAAGGGCGGCGTCTTCTGTGCTCGTGACAGGTTCTGGTTGACTGGCTCGACCGACCGATTCACGCGACTTCGGCTTCTCCTGGACAAGGCCGTCGATGGCATTGAGTCGGTCGAGGGCCGTGCGTTTCTCGCTGCTCGTCGTGTCAGGCCGCGCCTGAAAACCTTTGGCGAATTGTGAGGGCTTCATTCAGGGTCCTTTATGCGCATAAAGTCAGGGGAGCATCTCCGCGATTTCGTCGGCGCATGCGCGCACTTCGACAGCAGCGAGCCGCGCGCCGCGATCGCTCATTTGTAGAACCGTTTGACCGAGTGCCATGGCCTGCTTGTACGCTTCGCGGGTGGGGATTTGTGTTTTGAGCAGGGGAAAGCCCAGCTCTTCCAGCGCGCGCTTCAGCTCGCGTGTAAGCATGCGCTTCTCTTCTGTCTTGTTCAGCAGGAAGACGGCCTTCAGGTCTTCGTTCATGACTTGCGCCTGCTGGATCAGCTTGACGAGCCCAACGCTCGACCAGTAATCGGCTGGCGAGGACGAAGTGGGAATGACCGCGACCGTGGCCGCCAGCAGGACAACGCCAGAGACCTTTTCGGTAATCGACGGTGGGCAGTCGACGATGATGACGTCGTAGTCGCCGATAAACTTCTTGATCTCGCGGTGGATCTGGCCGCCCGCTTCAGAGAGATTCACCACCGGGAACGGAATGCCCGTTTCCCCGTCCGCGGAAGCGCTTGCCCAATGGACCAGCGTGTTCTGGCCGTCTGCATCGACCACGAGTACCCGCTTTCCCTTTTCGTGGAATGCTGCGCCGAGATGCATCGCGATCGTGCTCTTGCCGACCCCGCCCTTTTGCTGCGTGACTGCGATTATCTCTGCTGCCAATTGGTTTTCTCCTTTTTGCTAATTGTTTTGGATTTTACCTGGATTAAGTTGCGATTCA
>DATEJU010000259.1:0-33599 GCA_035277805.1 Paraburkholderia sp.
TCACATGGCCTCCCCCCAGGAAAACGTCAGCATGGCGGTGTTCTGCGACTTCGAGAACGTCGCGCTCGGCGTGCGCGACGCGAAGATCGACCGCTTCGATATCAAGCCCGTGCTCGAGCGGCTCTTGCTCAAAGGCAGCATTGTCGTGAAGAAGGCCTATTGCGACTGGGAGCGCTACAAGGGCTTCAAGGCGTCGATGCACGAGGCAAGCTTCGAGCTCATCGAGATTCCGCACGTGCGCCAGTCGGGCAAGAATTCCGCCGATATCCGCCTCGTCGTGGATGCGCTCGATCTCTGCTATACGAAGTCGCACGTGGACACTTTCGTGATCGTGAGCGGCGACTCCGACTTTTCTCCGCTCGTCTCCAAGCTGCGCGAAAACGCCAAGAAAGTGATCGGCGTGGGCGTGAAGCATTCCACCTCGGACCTGCTCGTCGCGAACTGCGACGAGTTCATCTTCTACGATGATCTCGTGCGCGAACTCATGCGCGAGCAAAAGGAGCGCGCCAAGGGCCGCAGCGACAGTGGCGCGAACGCGAAGCGCCAGGCCGGCGACGAACGGCGCGCTCCTGCCGAGAGCGCCGAGGAGCGTGGCGAAGAGCGCAAGTCCAAGGCGATCACGCTGGTCGTGGAGACCCTCGACGCGCTCGGCGACGAACGCGGCGACAGCGGCAAGATCTGGGCCTCGGTGCTCAAGAGCGCCATCAAGCGGCGGCGCCCCGACTTCAACGAGGCGCGCTACGGTTTCCGCGCATTCGGCAACCTGCTCGAAGAAGCGCAGGCGCGCGGCCTGCTGGAAGTGGGCCGCGACGAGAAGTCGGGCACCTACGTGACGCGCACGAGCCAGCCGGCGAACGGCGCGAGCGCGAGCGCGGCGGAAGAAGCCCCGGCGCCGCGTGCGGAAGAATCGCGCTCGCGCCGCAAGGGCCGGCGCGGCGGCCGCGGTGCGCCCGCGGCGGGCGAGAATGGGCACGAGCAGGCGCGCGAAACGAACGAAGCAAGCGAAGCGAACGAGGCGCGCGAGACGCGGGAATCAGCCGAAACAGCGGCCGAGTCGCATGTCTCGTTCGAGTTCGCGCAAACGCAAGAGTCTGAAGCAAGCGCTGCGATGTCGAACGGCGACCTCTTCACCGAGACCGACGAGACTGGCGAAGCGCAATCGCATCGCGCACGCACACATGAGCGCGCGCATGGACACGCACGCGAGCACGCGCATAAGCAAGATGACGCGAGCCACGCAGCCGACATGCCGGCCGAGGCGCATCAAGCGCCTGATGCCGCTGAAGCCCCCGAAGCACCGCGGCGTGCACGCAAGACCGCATCGCGCAAGAGTCCCGCGCGCAAGAAGGCCGCGCAACCGGCCACGGAGGAGGTCCACGCGGAGCCGCGCGACGTGACGGAGCAGCCCGCTCCCGAAGCCGATGCGAACCACGAACCCGGCAAGAAGAAAGCAAAGGCGCCGAAGAAGACCACGGCGCGTGCACGCCGTCCGCGCAAGGCAGCTGAAGCAAGCTGAACGCCGCGCGCCAGCGTACGCAGTGAAGCAAGACGCGGCGTGCGAGGTCGTGTTGAAAGCGATGTCAATCGTCGCCGAACGGGTTTGCCGGGCGCTTGCGCGGTGCCGGTTCGTTTGCGCTTTCCTTCGGCGACGATGCCGTACCGAACGGATCAGCGCCCGCCTTCGAGGGGCTGGACGGCTTCGCCTCGTCAAATGGATTCGCTGCCGACGCGCGCTT
Source organism: Paraburkholderia sp. (assembly GCA_035277805.1). Classification (GTDB taxonomy): domain Bacteria; phylum Pseudomonadota; class Gammaproteobacteria; order Burkholderiales; family Burkholderiaceae; genus Paraburkholderia. The sequence continues at coordinate 1,737 of DATEJU010000259.1, forward strand.
GGGCTCGCCGAACGGATCGACGCGTTCTGGCGCGTGCGCGCCACCGAACGGGTCATCGGCCGGAGAGCGCGGCGCCTCGCTCTCCTCCCCCGCAAGCGCCGCGAGGTTGTACTCCGCCTGCACCTGTGCGAGCACGCCGGCGATGCTCGCCTCGAACCCCGCCGCGTTGCCGAAATTGCGCATCGTCCAGTTGCAGCCCGTGCGATCGGGTGTCTGTAGCTGCGGACGCGGTACGCCGATCTTCACGCCGTCATCGACGACTTCCTGCAGCCGGTGGATCCGGCGCTTCACTTCTTCCTGCAGCCGCGACGCGTTGAGTGTCTTGCGCAGCATCGGGCACCTCCTTTTCCATGCTCGAATCGATGATCGAGTCTAGCGCACCGCGAAGGCACAAAAAAAGGCCCACTCGCAGCGCGGTCGCAATTTCGGTCATGGCGCCGCGCCTCGCTGTGCGTCGTTTGCGGCGCTTTCGGTGGCGTCAGTGGTTTCGCTGCTTGCTGCTTGTGGGTTTGCTCGTGCGTTCGCATCAGTGTCGGCGGCTGCGTTCCCCTCGCTCGCACCGCCCGCCTGTGCATCCGCACCGCCCGCGAGCAGCACATCCGGATGCGCGCGCGGTACCGCGCGCTTCCATGCTGCGTCCAGCTCGCGGCGGATCGAATCGTAGATCTCCTTTGAAATCGAGCGGTCCTCATACATCGCCGCCACACGCGCGCGTCCTTCGCGCAGCGCGTAAAGCAGCATCATGCGGCGCTCGAGCACGTCCGCGCCATGGTGGCCGAAGCACTGGCGCACGTTGTCCAGCCCGCGCTCGGCCTTCTCGATGCGCGTCCTGAGAATGGTGCCGAGCAGTTTGGCCAGTCGTGCGCCCAGCAGCGGCGTGAGACTCGTATCGGCGAATTCCAGCAGCTGATGCAGCACCACGCGGCGACACATCAGGAGTTCGAACCGATCGGCAAGCGCATCCGCGTACGGCTGCTGGATATGCAGCCAACGCGCCACGAAGCGCGCGATACGCAGGCCCGGCGTATCGGCGAGTATCTTCGCTGCCGCGCGCTGGTAGCCAATGCGCCCGCTTTCGCGCGCCGCTTCGATCATTGCGTCGGTGTTGCGCATCATCGCGTCGAGATTGCGGATGGTGATGATGCCGCTGCCGTACCGCGGAATCAGGTCGCGCTCTTTCGCAGCGATCGTGACGAGCCCGATGGCGAGGCGCTCGCGCTCGGAAAGCGCCGCCTCGATGTCGAAAGCGGTCGCGCTCAGGTCGATGCTGTGGCGGAAGGTGTTGCAGGCGTCATCGGCAATCGACGCGGGTATGCGGAACGTGCGCGCCGCCTCATGCACCTGCTCGGACACGCCGATCGAAGAAAGCCGCACTGCCTGCTGCTGCAGCGCTTCCTCCTGCGGCGAAAGCAGATCGAGCTTGAGCCGCTTGATGAGCAGCTTGAGCGACGAGCCGTTCACGATCAGGCTCACGAGCACGAAGCCCGTGGCGAGAATGGCGACGAAGCGGCGCGTGGTCTCGGGCAACGCCTCGTTGTGCGCTAGACCGAGCGCGAGCACGAGCGTGACCGCGCCGCGCAACCCGCCCCATGCGATCACGAGCTTGTACGCGGCGCTCACGGGCTCGGTGAGCTTCAGGCGGCTCAGGAGCGGCAGCATGCCGAACGCCACGACGAGGCGCGCCGCCAGCGCCGTCACCACCACGACCGCGAGCGCGGCCAGGTCGAGCCAATGCGCATCGCGCAGCGTGGCGGGAATCTGCATGGCCGCAAGCAGAAAGATCGCTGCGCCCGCCATGGCCGCCACCTGCTCCCAGATCAGTTGCAGGTGCTGCCAGTTGACGGGCGAAAGCCGCGTGCGTCCGAGCCCGCTGATGACGAGGCCGGCGGCCACCACTGCGACCACGCCGGAGACATGGAGCGTTTGATCGGCGAACAGATAGAGTGGATACGGCAGCGCGAAGCTCAGCGAAATCTCGGCCTTGCCCTCGCCGCCCAGCGCCGGCAGCAGATACGCGAACGCGCGCCCGGCGAGCGCGCCCACAGCAAGGCCGCCGAGCAGCTCGATGGCGAGCGTGCGCAGCGCGGCGCCACCCGTGGCCGCCGCGGTGTCGCCAGTGATGGCGGCGATCAGCACGGTCGCAATGGCGATGGCGGCGGCGTCGTTGAGCAGGCTCTCGCCTTCCACGAGACGCACGAGACGCTCGGGCGCCCCCACTTCGCGGAACACGGCCAGCACGGCGGAGGGGTCCGTGGTCGCGATCATCGCGCCAAGCAGCAGACCATCGGTAAGCAGCCCGAGCCCGGTGAGGCGCAGCGCGCCCCCCACCATCGCCGTGGCAACGAATACGGCCACCACGGCGAGCAGCAGAATGGGCGCTGCGTCGCCCAGCATCTCGCGCACGTTCACGCTCAGCGCGGCCTGAAACAGCAGGAGCGGCAGGAAGATCCAGAGATAGGCTTCGGGCGGCAGGCGCGGTGCGAGCGCTGGCGTGAACACGCTTGCGGCCAGTTGCGGCCAGGCCTCGCCGCTCACGAGATAGATGCCGCCCAGCGCGAAGCCCCACGCGGCCAGCAGTACCGATTCGGAGAGCGCGAAGCGCAGGCTCAGGGCCTGCACCACGGCGATGCTTGCCAGCAAAAAGCCGCTCAGGAGTAAAACGTGGATGATCATCGTTACTCGCGTGACTTATGTTTGCTGCTCGGTGCGCCGTTCAGCGCGCGGCCAGCCATACCACGGTCAGCGATCTCACCCCTTGCGCGCCCTGAATGAGTACGCCCTCGATATCGGCGGTTGCGGAAGGCCCCGTTACCAACGCGGCATAACGTGCGCCCCGAAAGTCGTCGCGCCGGTAGGCATCCTGAAGGCCCGCCACGAGTTCGCCAGGATCGAGCAGCACGTAGAGATGCTGCACGAGATAGCCCAGCGCATTCACCACATACTCACGCTCGGAGAGCCACACCGAGCCCGTCTCCGCCACGCCGAAGCGCGCACGCACGACGCCCACCTGCACGTTTTCGAGCGACACGGGCGGCGTGGCCGCATCGAGCGCAGGCGTGCCCTGCACCTCGGGCGCGGCCGATGCGATCGACACCTGCGCGCCGAAGCGTTCGTGTATCAGCGCGAGCACGGCCTCGCCCGATTCGGCCTGCGCCTCCTTTCCGCCCATCAACGCAAGCGCGGCGCCAAAGCGCGCGCGCAATTCGCCGGGCGGCGTATCGAACCAAGGCACCTCGGGCAAATCCTCCCCTGCGGGCTGCGCGGCGCGCACGCGCGCGAGGAACGCTTCACGGCTCGCCATCGTTGCCTCCCTTGCTGTCTTTGGCGCCTTTGCGATTCTTGCGATACCACGCGTGAAAAGTTCTGGACGGCGCGTGCGGCAGCGTGCGCTGCCGGCCCCAGATATTGAGCGGGTTGTAGAGCACGAAATTGGGCAAGAGCCGCAACGCACCGTCGAGCGACGACACTGCCGCGCGATACATCTTCGGACTCCCGAGCAGCCGCCCTGCCATCTTGAGCACTTCCTGCTTCACGAACGGCACTTCGTGCTGCGCGGCGATCACCTCGCGCCACTGATAAATCTGCTCGTGAATGTTGATCTTCACGGGGCACACGTTGGTGCAGCTGCCGTTGAGCGTGGACGCGAACGGCAATGCGCTAAAGCGCTTCAGGTCGAAGGTCGGATTGATGATCGCGCCAATCGGCCCCGCATAGGTGCTGCCATACGAGAGGCCGCCGCTGCGCCGGTAGACCGGACAGGTATTCATGCACGCACCGCAGCGGATGCACTTGAGCGAATACCAGAAGTCCGGCATCGCGAGGCGTGCGCTGCGGCCGTTATCGACGAGGATGAAGTGCATCTCGGCGCCCTCGCGCGGCGCACGAAAATGTGAAGTGTATTGCGTGATCGGAGAGCCCAGCGCGCTGCGCGAGAGCATGCGGATGAACACGCCAAGATCGGTGAGGCGCGGAATCAGCTTCTCGATGCCCATCGAAACGATGTGCACCGGCGGCACGTTGGCCGAGAGATCCGCGTTGCCTTCGTTGGTGCAGACCACCACGGTGCCGGTCTCGGCCACCGCGAAGTTGCAGCCCGTCATGCCAGCTGTCTTCTCGCGCACGAACCACGGGCGCGTGTTCATGCGCTGGCTCTCGGCGAGATAGTGGATGTCGCTGTTGGACGGGTCGGTGCCGATCGTGCGCCCGAACACTTCGGCCACGTCGTCGCGCAGCTTGTGCACGGCGGGCACGACGATATGGCTCGGCGGCTGCCGGTCGAGTTGCTGGATGCGCTCGCCGAGGTCGGTTTCCATCACCGCGATGCCGCGCTGCTCGAGGTACGGGCGCATCTCGCACTCGTCCGTGAGCATCGACTTGCTCTTCACGAGCGCCGTGATGCCACGCTCGCTCAGGATGCGAAAGACCGTCTCGTTGTGCTCGCCCGCCGTATCGGCCCAGTGCACTTGTACACCGTTCGCCTCGGCGGTGCGCGAGAACTGGTCGAGATAATCGGAAAGATGCGAGAGCGTGTGCGCCTTGATGGCCGATGCGAGCTCGCGCAACGTCTCCCATTCGGGGATGGCATGCGCCTGCGCATCGCGCTTCATGCGCAAATCCCAGAGCCGCTTGTCGTGGAAATCGACATGCTCGGGACGCGAAAGAAACGTGCCCGCGAGCTTCGCGTGCTCGACCCGCTTCGGGCGATCGTTCGGCGTACTCATTCGCGCGCTCCGTTGAGTACCTGGGCGATATGGATGAAACGCACATCGGATTGCATGCGCTCCGCGCAGCCTTGCTGATGCATGAGGCACGACATGTCGGCCGAGACGATGTATTGCGCGCCCGCGCTCACGTGGTCGATGATCTTGTCCTGCCCCATGCGCACGGAAACCGCTTCTTCGGTCACGGCGAACGTGCCGCCAAAACCGCAGCATTCGTCGGGGCGTTTGGGCTGCACGAACTCGATGCCCTTCACGCCCTGCAGCAACGCAAGCGGCTTCGAAAAGGGCTTGCCCGCGACCTCGGATATCGACGCCTCATGCAGATGGCGCAGCGCGCTGCAGCTATTGTGCAGGCCCACACGCCAGGGAAATTCGGCCCACGGAAATTCGCGCACGCGCAGCATGTCGTGCAGGAACTCCACGAGCTCGAAGGTGTTGGTGCGCACGCGCCGCACGGCGTCGGTTTGCTCGATGGCCGTGAAATGATCGCGCACGTGGTTCACGCAGCTCGCCGAGGGCCCGACGATAAAGTCGTAGCCCTCGAAGGCGCGCGCGAACACGCGCTCCGCGCCGGCGGCTTCGGCCCGCGCGCCGCTGTTGGCCATCGGCTGGCCGCAGCAGGTCTGATCGAGCGGATAGTCGACCTCGCAGCCGAGGCGCTCCAGCAATTCGAGCGTGGCGATCCCAACCTCGGGATAGAACGCGTCGATGAAGCACGGAACAAAAAGGGCGACTTTCATGCGAGAGCTCGCGCGGGAAAGCGGACCAGAACATTCTAGCGCCGATCCGCCCGGCAGGCGCACCTCGCTGGCCGGGCCACGCTAGCCGCGCCTCGCCGGCCGCGCCGCCCATTTGCGGCGCCGCAGCGCGGTTCAGACCAAACGAACTGTGTTGCGCACAATTTTAGGATAAGCATCCGGCTACAATCCGCGAACCCGCAGCTCATGGCAAGCTGGCGTTCAACCACACATTCACCTCGCGGAGCAAACCGCGTAAGCAGGATCTATCCACCATGTCGCGTCCCACTCGCCCCGTCGCCTTCGTCCTCTCGGCGACGAATCACGGCACGATGATTGTCAACCGCAACGACTACCACGCCAGCGAAGAACGCGGCGTCTTCGGCGTCGGATATCAGATCCTGCAGAATTCGTGCTTCGATGCCACCGAAGTCGCGTTTGTGCTCGCCTTGCTCACGCAGCGCCGGAAATATTTCGGCGACGGTATGCTGGCGATCGACGGTGGCGCCAATATCGGTGTGCATACGATCGAATGGGCGCGCCACATGCACGGCTGGGGGCGCGTGCTGAGCTTCGAAGCGCAGGAGGTCGTCTACTATGCGCTAACCGGCAACATCGTCCTCAACAATTGCCTGAACGCACGGGCGAAGCTGGCTGCGCTCGGCGAGGGCACCGGCGAATTGGTCGTTCCGCAGCCCGATTATTTCGCGCAGGGCAGTTTTGGCAGCCTCGAATTGCGCCGGCGAGACAACACCGAGAATATCGGGCAGCGCATTTCATACGACCCGTCGAAAGGGCAAGCCGTGCCCATGGTGAGCCTCGACTCGCTTGGCCTCGAGCGCGTCGATTTCATCAAGCTCGACGTCGAAGGCATGGAAGTCGAGGTGCTGCGCGGGGCGAGTGCGACGCTCGAGAAACACCATCCGATTCTGCTGGTTGAAATCATCAAGTCCGATCGAAGCGCCATCGAAAGCATGCTCGGCGAACACGGATATCGACTTTTCCCGGCAGGCGTGAACCTGATCGCGGTTCACGCGAGCGACCCGGTGCTGCAGCATTTGAGGCATCAAGATGGCGTGACGAGCCTGACGTGAACCGGGCGCTGCGCTCACATGTTGCAGAGGCTGAACCACGGGCGGCCTGGCCGCCCGCCGATCGCTCAGAAGTTGTGGCGAATGCCCGCGATGATCGCCAGTTGCTTGTCGGTATCCGAGTTCACGAGATTCGGAATCTGCGCGAGGTTGCTCGTGCCGCCGCTGGCATCGATACCGAGCCCGACGCCCGACGACTTCTGGCCGATCGCCACGGCATAGAGCGCCGTGCGCTTCGAGAGGCTGTACACGGCGCCCAGGTTGATCTGATGGATGCGCGTGGACGAACCCTGATCGGGATGCGCGTCGTTGAAGATATACGCGAAGCCGAATTGCAGCGCCGGCGAGAACTGCCACATCGCGTTGAGTTCGGCAATGTCGAACGAAATGTCGGCGCCTTGCGGCTGCGCCGTGCTCGCGAAATACTGGCTCTGCGAAAGCCGCGTATGCGTGTAGCTGAGCGCGAGCGTCACCTTGTCGAACGTATATGAACCACCCGCTCCGTAGATGTCGATCTTCTGCGCATTCTGTAGTTCGCAATACGAAGCATCGGCGTTGGCGCAGCTGAAGTCGCCGATATAGCCCGCCTCGCCGCCCAGCGCCGCCTGGAGCGGATTGCGCAGTTGCAGATAGCCCGCCGAGAGCGAAAGCGGCCCGTGCGTGTAATTGGCCGCGAGCGACCAGCCGCGGTTTTGCGAAAAGTTGCCCGCCACGCCGCCGAGGCTGAACAGACCGCCCACCGTGAGGCCACCGAAGCTCGGGCTCACGTACTTGATCGAGTTGTTGAAGTTGAAGGCTTCGTTGAGGTTGTCGACGTCGCCGAAGTGCGAGCCGTAGAGCGTCGCCCAGTTGTTGCTCGACGCATAGGCGCCCATGTCGTCGGAGAACGGGTCGTACTGGCGGCCGAGCGTGAGCGTGCCGTAGTTCGCGTTCGCCACGCCCACCCACGCGTTGCGGTTAAAGAGCGTGCCGCCCTGCAGCAACGCGCCGCTCTGCGTGAGGATGCTGCTTTCCAGCGTGAAATTCACCGTGGTGCCGCCGCCGATGTCCTCGCTGCCGGTCAGACCCCAGCGCGACGGCACGAGATTGCCGCCGCCCAGTTGCCAGTTCGAATGGCCGTCGGTGCGGCCATCCGCGTGCGTGGTCTGCTGATTCGTCGAATAGACGAGGCCTGCATCCACCGTGCCGAAGAGCGTGACCGAAGACTGGGCGTGCGCCCCTTGCGTGAAGGTGGCGAGAGCGCACGAAGCCAGCGCCAGCGCCGTGCGCGTGACGAGTGTGTTTGCCATGTCGATGTCTTTCGTTTCGAAGTGAGAGATCGCGCAAGCGGTGCGGCCACAATGGGTGAGCACAACGGGCGAGCGCGGCCGGGCCGCGGCGCGCGCCTCGAATGCGCGCGCCGCGTGCGGTTTGACTGCGTGGGAAATGCGCGGGAAACAGCGCGCGGGATGCCGGGCCTGCCCCACCCGGCTGCGCCCTGCGCTATTGGACCCGACTACTGGCCGAAGCGCGCGTAGACGTCGGGTCGGATGCGCCTGAACAGGAAGCCCAGCGCGATGCCGACGAGCGCCACCGCGAGCACGATCCACGGGAACGCGCGCACGATGGGGCTATCGGAGCCGGAGAGCGCGTCCAGGTTGCCGATCAGCACGAAGCCGATCCACAAAAGACCGAAGCCACCGAGCACCGGTGCGACGAGCGAGTGCCACACCCGCGTGTCCTTTTTCGTGGCGCGGAAGAAGGCGGCCACCGAAAAGCTCGTCATGGCCTGCAGCATCACGATGCCGATGGTGCCGAGCGCCGACGTGCAACTGAACACGATGTTGAACGGATCGGCGCCCGCGAGCACGTAGAGCCCCACCGGCACCAACACAGTGAGCGTCTGCAGATAGCTCGCGAGATACGGCGAGCCGTACTTCGCATGCAGACGGTCGAGCTTCGCGGGCAGGATGCCTTCGACCGAGAGCGCGTGGATATAGCGCACGATCGTGTTGTGAAACGAGAGCAGGCTCGCGAAGATGCTGGAGAGCAGCAGGAAACTCATCGTCGTGGTCATGGCGCCGCCCAGGTACTTCGTGGACTGGATGAACCAGAAGTCGCCCGGCTGCTTCGTCGCCACGTCGGCCACGTCCTTCAGGCCATAGGCGCACACGATGGCCCACGTGACGAACGCGAAGAACACGAGGATCAGCGTGACCGACACATAGGTCGCGCGCGGCACCGTGACCTTCGGATTGCGGCACTCCTTGCCGTAGATCGCCGTAGCCTCGAAGCCGATGAACGACGCGAGCGCGAACATCACGGCGATGCCCATGTGGCCGCTGAACACGTGCCTGGGCGCGAACGGTGCGAGCGTGAGGCCGTCCGGGCCGCCATGATGGATCACGATGGCGATCGAGAGCACGAGCAGGATGCCCATTTCGAGGCTCATCAGCACGCCGAGCAGGCGGCTGTTCAGGTCGATGCCACGCAGGCCCGTCACCTGCACGACGGCAATGCACGCGAGCGAATACGCGTACCACGGCATCGTGCTATGCAGGAGCGGCCCGAGCACGACTGTGCAGAAGAAACCGAACAGCCCATACAGCGCGATCTGGATGCAGGTGTACGAGAGCAGCGCGACGAGCGCGCCCGCCATGCCGAGCGGCCGGCCGCAGCCCGCCGTGATGTACGCGTAGAACGCGCCGGCGCGCACGATATGCCGGCTCATCGAAGCGAAGCCCACGCTGAACACGAGCAGCACGACGCCCGCGATCACGAAGGCGCCGGGAATGCCCGCGCCGTTGCCAAGGCTGATGGCGGGCGGCACCGCGCCAAGCATGCCGGTGAGCGGCGCGGCCGCGGAGATCACGAGAAACACGATCTGCCACAGGCCGAGCAGACTGCGTTGCGGCACGGCGGCATCGTCTGCCTCGACGCCGCCGGCGAGTCCGGCTGGCGCGACGGGTATTTGCGATTCGTTCATCGTTGCCTCTGCTGGTGTCTTTTTGGGTCGCGCCATGCGACACGATGAAGGACCGCGTGCCCTCTGGCGCTCATGAAAGCGAAACTCGCGAACTCGATTGCGAGTTTCGTCAGGAGCGCATGGTAGGCAGCTAAAAATTCTGACGATCTTGCTGACCGCGCCAAATTTTCGATAGATTGCGCCAACGCATCTGCGGGTTTTTACTTAATGCGCTTGCGCCACGAAAATCGATTCGGATGACGAATAAATTGACGGATGCTTTCGTCAGCACACATTTTTTCCATTAGCCATCACTATGTTTACATTTGCGAATTGACAGGACCGGGTCCAGGCCGGCCGCGTCTAGCCCGACCGGCCCCAGTTACGCGTCGCGCGCCATAGCACGGTGGCGTCCGCGTAACCCACCGCGCGCGCGACGGCCGCGTTGGTCATGCCCTCCTGCTCGCGCAGCACCGCCACGCTGCGCTGGCGCTCCTCGCGAATGATCTCGCGCACGGAGGTGCCCGCCTCGGTCAGATGGCGCTGCAGCGAGCGGTTCGACAGCCCGAGATCGCGGGCGATGTCGGCAACCACGAGCTTTTCGCGCGCGAGCCGTCGCGTCACCAGATCGCGCACCTGATCGACGAGATCATGGGGCACCGTATCGCGCGAAATGAGGTCGGTGGCGTGGCGCTCCATCATGCGCGCGAGCTGCGTGTCGGCGCTCTTGAGCGGCGCGTCGAGATCGTGCGGATGAATCACCACGCCGCTCGCCGGCTGCTGAAAGCGCACCGGCACGCGAAAAATGCGCATATAGGGCTTGAGATCCGCGGGCGCGGCATGCTCGAAATGGATCTCGACCGGCGTCCATGCCGCGCCACGCACGAGCCGAATCATGTGGCACATTGCGCTCACGCTGTATTCGGCGTCCTGGCGGCGCGGCCAGATCTGCGCCTGCGCGATGCGATAGCTCCACATGGGCCATGCGTTATCGCGCACCAGATCGACGAGCGTGCCGCTCTGCCACGAAGCGAGTGCATCGGTGAACTTGCGGATCGCCGAACCCAGCGTGGGCGACGACATGAACACGAGCCCCGCGGGCCCAAGCTCCGTGAGCTGCAATTCGTTGCCGAGACGCAGGCCGAGCCACGGCTCGTCGAGCACTTGCGCCGCGCGCTCGAAGGCGCCCACATAGCGCCCGAGCGGCAGGATTTCATAAGGATCCGAAAGTTGCCGGCGGCTCAGGCCGAACTCGGCCAGCAACGCATCGCAGTCGGCGCCCGCTGCATCCAGCGCACGCACGATGGGACCCATCACGGCACCGCGAATCATCGGAAAACCGTTGCTGACAGGCACTTTTTTCATGTCTCGCTCCATTGTCCCGATGCTTCGCATTCGAATACGCACGCAGGCTCGTTCGCTCTGTCTCTGGCGCACTCTATCGCCTCTTTGGCGCGTTTTGCAAGCGCGAAAAAAAAATGGCGTTTCTACGATGACGTCACGACATCGCCACTGCGGCCACGCCCTCCGCCCCCAAAAGCGCGGCCGGCCTGCCGCCTTTCACGCGCTGTTGCGGTCCAACGTCATTCTTACGAAATGCTTATGAACACGAATCCGAACTCGCATCCGCTCGATCCGCTGAGCCTCACCGAAATGCAGCTCGCCTGTGACATCGTGAAGGCCGCCGAACAGCTCGACGAACACGCGCGCTTTCCCGTCACCGAGTTGCAGGAGCCGCCCAAGGCCGAAGTGGTCGCATACCAGCCCGGCGACTACTATTCGCGCCGCGCGTTCACGATCGCCATCGATCGCACGCGCAACCAGACGCTCGAACTGGTGGTCGACCTGCGCGAAAAGAAAGTGGAGTCGCGCAAGGCGCTCGCGCTGCACAGCGCGCCGTTCGGCCAGCCGCCGGTGATGATCGAAGACTTCATGAACGCCGAGCGCATCGTCAAGGCCGACCTCGCTTGGCGCGAAGCCGTCAAGAAGCGCGGCCTCACCGAAGCCGATCTCGAGCGCGTGCAGATAGACCCATTCTCGGCGGGTGCGTTCGATCGCGCGAGCGAAGGCGGCCGCCGTCTGGTTCGTTGCGTGAGCTACTATCGCGAGAACGTGACCGACAACGGCTACGCGCATCCGATCGAAGGCGTGGTGGCCGTGGTGGATCTGCTCGAACACAAAGTGATCGAACTCGTGGACGACGGCCGCATCATTGCGATCCCGCGCGCCAAACACAACTACGACACGCCGAGCATCGGCAAGCCGCGCGACACGGTCAAGCCGCTTTCTATCAGCCAGCCCGAAGGGCCGAGCTTCACGATCGACGGCTGGCAGGTTAGTTGGCAGAACTGGAAATTCCGCGTGGGCTTCACGCCGCGCGAGGGCCTCGTGTTGCATCAGATTACCTGGGACGACGGCAAGAGCGCACCGCGCCCCATCGTCTACCGCGCGAGCGTGACGGAGATGTGCGTGCCCTACTCCGATCCCACCACGAACCACTACTGGAAGAGCGCATTCGACGCGGGCGAATACGGCCTCGGCAAGCTCGCGAACCAGCTCGAGCTAGGCTGCGATTGCCTCGGCACGATCCGTTATTTCGACATTCCGTCCGCCGACGATTTCGGCAACAGCTTCACGATGAAGAACGCGGTGTGCCTGCACGAAGAAGACTACGGCACGCTCTGGAAGCACTACGAATTCCGCACCGGCGTGTTCGAGATGCGCCGCTCGCGCCGCCTCGTGATCTCGTTCTTCGCGACAGTGGGCAACTACGATTACGGCTTCTACTGGTACTTCTATCAGGACGGCACGATCCAGCTCGAGTGCAAGCTAACGGGCATCATCCAGACCTCGGCGGTCGCGGACGGCGCTGCATACCCATGGGGCGGCATGGTCACCGAAAATCTCGGCGGCCCGACGCATCAGCACTTCTTCAATGCGCGTCTGCACATGATGGTGGACGGCGAGAAGAACTCCGTCACCGAGCACGAATTCGTGCCGCGTCCGATGGGCGCCGAGAACCCGTACGGCAACGTCTTCGACACCACGAAGCGCGTGCTCAAAACCGAGCAGGAAGCGGCGCGCAACGCAAACGGCCGGACCGGCCGCTTCTGGAAGGTCGTGAACCCGAACGTGAAGAACCGCGTGGGCACGAATCCCGGCTACAAGCTCATCATCAACGACTCGCCGCTGATGCTTGCCGATCCCCACTCGAAGGTGCGCCAGCGCGGCGGCTTCGCCACGCGCCACGTTTGGGTCACGCCGTACGACACGACGCAGCGCTACGCGAGCGGCAACTATCCGAACCAGCACGCGGGCGGCGACGGCCTGCCGCGCTATATCGAAGCGAACCGCAACGTGGAGAACGAGGACATCGTGCTGTGGCACAGCTTCGGCCATACGCACGTGTGCAAGCCCGAGGACTTCCCGGTGATGCCCGTGGAGTACGCCGGCTTCATGCTCAAGCCGAACAACTTCTTCTACGGCAATCCGGCGATGGACCTGCCGGGCGGGCGCGATCCGCATAGCGTGCAGGACGGCGCGCCCGATGCGGGCAATGCGCCTTCGTGCTGCCACGGCAAGCAATAAGCATCGCGATGATGGCCCGCGCGCGCCGCCACCTCCCGCCGATGAAGGCTCGCGACGCCGTTGCTGCCGCATCGGTTTGGTGTGCGGTGACCGGCGGCGCCGCGGCGCTCGCGGCGGGCGTCATGCTGGGCGCAATGCGCGGCAGCGCGACTGCCGCCGCCATCGCGGCAAGTGCGCTGGCGCTCTTTGCGATGGCGTTGCTGCCCGCAGCGCTCACGCGCCGCTTCGCCTCGCGGGCCACCGTGCCGGTGGCCACTTCGCTCGTCTTAACCATGGCCGCGATGACGGCCGCCGCCGCGCAGGCACGCGCGGGCTCGCTCTCGAGCGCCATGCCTGCCACGCTCGCGTTCGCAGGTTTCACCTTGCTTGCGGCCGTATGGCCGCGCTTGCCCGCGCGGCGCATCGCGTCTTCAACGCCGTTGACGCAAATTCATAGGACTCCGCTGCAACACGCACAGCAAGGATTCGCTGCCGCGCTGCCCAGCAGTGTTCCCCTGCTCGCGCCCGCGTTGCTCGCCGGGCTTTCGAGCGGCGTGCTCGCGCGCTTCCAGTTCTTCGCGATGTGCGGCACGGGGCCGTTCTCGTTCACGCAGTTGGCCGTATCGCTTGGCACGGCGGTTGGCTTCGGCCTGCTCGCGGAGCGCATCGATCATCGTTACGCCTTGCTCGCGCTCTTCGCGCTGCGCGGCGCGTTGCTGGCCGCGCTCACGCTCGATGCACTCGCGCCCTGGGCCGCATTCGCCGCGCCCGCGTTCGCCGTGCTCGACGCGCTCACGCTGCCCACGCTCCTGCGCATCGGCCGCACGGCGCAGGCCGGCTGCCCCGGCGTCGCGCACCACGCGGGCATGCTCGCGGGCGCCGCGCTGGCCACGACGTCATGGGGCTTCGGCCAGGGCTTCGATGCGCTCTTTCTAGCGGGTGCCGCGCTCAATCTCCTGTGTGCATGCACACTCGCGGCACGCCGCCGCAAGCGCACACCTTATCCGCACCAACCGCATTCCACGCAGCACTACAGGCCCCAGTACGCACCGCACTACGCACCGCACAACGCATTGCATTACACACCGCCCTTCGCCGATCACCCCGCATCGCCCGCGCTCGCATCGGGCGGCGTGATCGACATTCGCTGATACCTCCGCACAGGACCGAACCGAGGAAACGACATGGACCGCCAGGACTTCACGCACACGATCCGCACGCAGATGTTCGTCGACGGCCGCTTTTGCGCCAGCGGCAACGGCCGCACCTTCGCCGTATTCAACCCGGCCACGGGCGCTGAAATCGCCCAGGTGCCCGACGCCGGCGACGCCGACGTCGATGCGGCCGTCACTGCCGCGCGCCGCGCCTTCGAGACCGACACATGGCGCCGCATGCCACCCGCCGAACGCGAGCGCCTGCTCCTGAAGCTCGCCGATCTCGTCGAGCGCAACGGCGACGAACTCGCCGCGCTCGAAACCCTCAACCAGGGCAAGCTGCTCGGCTTCTCGAAGATGCTCGAGGTGGGCGGCAGCGTGCAATGGCTGCGCTACATGGCCGGATGGGCCACCAAGATCGAAGGCAGCACGGTCGACCTCTCGCTCGCCTTCCCGCCCGGCGCGCGCTACAACGCCTCCACGCGGCGCGTGCCCGCGGGCGTGGTCGCCGCCATCGTGCCGTGGAATTTCCCGCTGCTGATGGCGGTGTGGAAGATCGCGCCCGCACTCGCCTGCGGCTGCACCGTCGTGCTCAAACCCGCCGAGGAAACACCGCTCACCGCCATCCGCCTCGCCGAGCTCGCGCACGAAGCGGGCTTTCCGCCGGGCGTGTTCAACGTCGTTACCGGCCAGGGCGAAACCGCGGGCGCGGCGCTCGTGCGTCATGCCGACGTGGACAAAGTCACCTTCACCGGCTCCACCGAAGTGGGCCGCATCATCGGCAAGCAGTGCGCGAACGATCTCAAGCGCGTCTCGCTCGAGCTCGGCGGCAAGAGCCCCGTGATCGTGCTCGACGACTGCGACCCGCAACGCGCCATCGAAGGCGCGGCGGGCGCGATCTTCTTCAACCACGGCCAGGTCTGCACCGCCGGATCGCGCCTCTATGTGCCGCGCGCGCGCTTTGACGAGATCGTCGCAGGCATCGCGCAGGTCGCGCGCAACACCGTGCTCGGCTCCGGCTTCGACGCGGCCACGCAGATGGGCCCGCTCGTTTCCGCGCGCCATCGCGACAAGGTCGCCGGCATGATCGCGCAAGGCCGCGCAGAAGGCGGCGAGATCGTGGCGGGCGGCGGCGACGGCAATCGCGCGGGCTACTTCGTCGAGCCCACCGTGATCGCGAACGCCGCCAACAAACCGCTCACCGTGGTGCGCGAGGAAGTCTTCGGTCCGGTGCTCGTGGCCATGCCTTACGACGACGTCGAAGAAGCGATTGCTGCCGCGAACGCTTCCGAATACGGCCTGGGCGCGAGCGTGTGGACCAACCAGCTCGACCGCGCGCTACGCGTGGTGGACGCCGTGCAAGCGGGCACCGTCTGGGTCAATACGCACAACATGGTGGACCCGGCGCTGCCCTTCGGCGGCTTCAAGGCCTCGGGCATCGGCCGCGAGCATGGCCGCGCCATCATCGACGCCTACACCGAAACGAAATCGGTCTGCATCGCGTATTGATGCTAAACGCGCTTACCGGCAACCGGCGCGCGGGGAGGCTCACTCGCCTCCCCGCGCAGCCTCTCGAGAATTGTTAATCTAAATGGAATAATGAAGTCCATCGCCAGGTAATGATCGGACGCCCGGATTCCTTCATGATCGACCCCGTTCCCGCTTCATTTGCTGCCTTAACCCGAACGAAAGGAGCTCGATTATGAATACCGCTACAAACAATGCCGCGCACGAGGTGCACCACACGCGCGGCGTCGCCATCGTCACGGGCGCCTCGCGCGGCATCGGCGCCGCCGTGGCGCTTCGGCTCGCGCGCGATGGCCACCCTGTTGCCGTCAACTACGCCGCAAGCGCGCGCGAGGCCGAAGCGCTCGTCGCGCAGATCGCCGCCGCGGGCGGCCGCGCGATCGCCGTGAAGGCCAACATCGCCAAAGCCGACGAGGTGCGCCATTTGTTCGAGACCACGGCCGCGCAGCTCGGCCAGCCCGCCGTGCTCGTCAACAATGCCGGCGTCATGAAGGTGACGACGATCGCCGAATCGACCGATGCGCTCTACGACGAAATGTTCGACATCAACGTGCGCGGCACGCTCAACACGATGCGCGAGGCCGCGACGAAGCTCGCGAAGGGCGGGCGCGTCATCAACTTTTCGAGCACGGCGCTCGCGCTGAACCTGCCGGGCTACGGCCTCTACAACGCCACCAAGAACGCCGTTGAAGCGCTCACGCGCGTATTCGCCAAGGAGTTGCGCGGACGCGGCATCACGGTCAACGCCGTCGCGCCCGGACCGGTGGCCACCGCCCTCTTCCTCGAAGGCAAGACCGAAGAGCAGATCCGCCATTTCGCGAGCATGCCGCCGCTCGAGCGGCTCGGCGAACCCGACGACATCGCCGCGGTGGTCTCGTTCCTCGCGGGCCCGGACAGCGGCTGGGTGGATGGCCAGACACTGCGCGCCAACGGCGGCCTCGCCTGAAGCCGCCGACACGCTTGCGGCGCGCGTGGGGCGCAACCGGCCACCAACCGGGCGCGCCTGCCCGCACGCATCGCGATGCTAAACTCCGGAGTCGAAATCGGGACGCAATAGCAGGCGACGGCACGCAACGGCCGGCCATGCGGCGTCGCCTTTCATTGCACCTACAACGACTCCACACCATGTATCTCTCGATTCTCGCCGTCGGCATTGGCGGCGCGCTCGGCTCGCTGCTGCGCTGGGTGCTTGGGCTGCGCCTGAACGCCGTCTTCCCCACACTGCCGCTCGGCACGCTCGCGTCCAACATCATCGCGGGCTACATCATCGGCGTTGCACTCGCCGCGTTCGCGCGCATGCCCGATGTCTCACCGCAATGGCGCCTCTTCGTCATCACCGGCTGCATGGGCGGGCTCTCCACGTTCTCGACCTTCTCCGCCGAAGTCGTCGCGCATCTGCAGCACGGACGCTTCGGCTGGGCCGCGGGCGAGATCGCCATCCACGTGTGCGCCTCGGTGCTGATGACGATACTCGGCATCGCCACGGTCGCCGCCGTAATGCGCTGAAGCTGCATCGCATTGCGCGCACATAACAAAGGCCGCGGCGCTTCGCGCACGCGGCCTTTGTTTTTGACGGATCGGCCCTGTTTCAGGGCATCGTTGCATGCACAGCGATCAAGCCCGCGGCCGGCGATAACCGCCGAGCAGTCCATTCTTCGTCAGCACGTACTGCCACAACTGAATGTCGCGCGCGCGGAACGCACCTGCGCACGAGAGCAGGTAGTAACGCCACATGCGGTAGAAACGATGCCCCATCTCGGCC
Source organism: Paraburkholderia sp. (assembly GCA_035277805.1). GTDB lineage: Bacteria > Pseudomonadota > Gammaproteobacteria > Burkholderiales > Burkholderiaceae > Paraburkholderia. The sequence goes on from DATEJU010000259.1 coordinate 19,240, forward strand.
TCGAAGCGCGGCCACGTAGCCTCGAAGTTCGCGTGCCAGGCCAGGAGCGTGCGATCGTAATCGGCGCCGAAGTTATGCAGGTCCTCGACGACGAAGAGCCCGCCCGAAGCATCCGCGATCTGGCCGATCGTGGGCAGCTCGCCGTTGGGGAAGATGTACTTGTCGACCCACGGATCGGGCGTGGTATCGCGGCGGTTCTTGCCGATCGTGTGCAGCACGAAGATGCCATCGTCGACGAGGCAGCGATGCGCCACTTCCATATAGGTGCGGTAATTCTTGGGCCCGACGTGCTCGAACATGCCCACGCTCGCGATGCGGTCGAACTTCTCGTCGAGCAGGCGATAGTCCTGCAGGCGGAACTCCACGGGCAGACCTTCGCAACGCTCGGCGCCCAGCGCGGCCTGCTCCTTCGAGATCGTGACGCCCACGCAGGAAACACCGTAATTCTGCGCGGCGAACTTCATGAGACTGCCCCAGCCACAGCCGATGTCGAGCAGACGCATGCCCGGCCGCAGCTCAAGCTTCTTGCAGATCAGGTCGAGCTTGGCTTCCTGCGCTTCGTCCAGCGTCTTCGCACCGCCCGACCAGTAGCCACAGGTGTAGGTCATGCGCTTGTCGAGCATGGCCTCGTAGAAAGCATTGCCAATGTCGTAGTGCTGCTGCCCCACCTTCCACGCGCGGCGCGCGGTCTGGCGATTCATGAGGCGCGCCTTGAGCGCGTAAAAGACGAGCCGGGAGGGATCGATCTGGTCGTCCAGATGCGCGCGCAACACATGCGCGAAGAATTCGTCGAGTTGCTCGCAATCCCACTGGTCGTCCATATAGGCCTCGCCGAGGCCCAGGTTACCTAGCGCGAGTACGCGCTCCGGCACCTGTGGATCGTGAATGCGCATGTCCCACGCTCGCGTGCCGTTGAGCTTCACATCGGCGCGCGCCAATAGCTGGGCTGCGAACCGCCAGGCCCCTGATCCGGTGGCCTCGCGGGCGGGTTGGATTGCTTCGAGATCAGTCGTTGCCATACGTGCTCCGTATCAACCGGAATTGGCGCTTTAACGCCTTACTCCGGTCCCATGCATGAAGTTGCAATCAAGACATTCATCGTCGCGCTCGCTGCGAGAACTACTATGATGCACCCACTTCAAAAAAACTGCAGGAACCCCGACGGCCGACCCGGCGTGGGCGATAATCGGCGCTGCGCGCCGCATCGCAAGACGGGAGGCGCCTGCTTTATCCGCGCGGCGAACCAACGCTGCGCCCGAGACACTACCGAGGAACCCATGGCTTACGACGACAACAACATCTTCGCTAAACTCCTGCGTGGCGAAATCCCCTCCATCAAGCTGTGCGAGAACGATGCAGCGGTCGCGATCATGGACGTGATGCCGCAATCCGAGGGCCACGTGCTGGTGCTGCCGAAGGAGCCGGCCGAAGAGATCTACGAGCTCTCGCCCGAAGCGATGTCCGCCGCGATGGCGATGGTGCAGAAAGTGGCCGCGGCGGTGCGCAAGGCGCTCGCACCGGACGGCCTGATGATCGCGCAGTTCAACGGCGCAGCGGCAGGCCAGACCGTGCCGCACGTGCACTTCCATCTGATTCCGCGCCGCCAGGGCGAAGAGCTGCGCATGCACGCGCGCGACATGGCCGACAAGACCCTGCTCGAAGCGACGGCGCAGCGGATTCGGGCGGCGCTTTAAGGCGAGGCGGCGCGTTCACCACGGCATTTTTTTGGTGGTGGGTTCGGAACGCACGCGGCTGAACAGGATGGGCGGGTGGCGCGAAGTTTGCGGACGGCCTCCCCGCGCTGCCAAGACTCTGCTATAATCCGACTCCCGCCGGAGAGATGGATGAGCGGTTTAAGTCGCACGCCTGGAAAGCGTGTATAGGTTAATAGCCTATCGGGGGTTCGAATCCCCCTCTCTCCGCCAGGACACCAATGAATACGGGCCTCTCGGCCCGTTTTTCATTTCTACCCACACCGGTACATATTGGTCTACTCGTCGCGCAGGCGCCGTAGTTGTTGCTCCCGAACGGAAGCTTCCATCTCACGATTCAGCCGCTTCACGCCTTTCTGCCCCTCACGTCTCTGCATCTCCCCTAGCTGCCGACCAGCCCACTCTTGCCTATCGATCTGCTGCTCTTCCTGTCCAGTGAAGTACGCCGCGTCAGGATCAATGGATTGAGCGTGCGCCGAGATGCGGTGAGCCAGCAGTGCGGCCACGGCAACCAGGATTGCTTTATCCTCATCGGGTTCCCCGTGATGCGTTACTGCTCCTCTGGACCGCTCAGGTCGCAGACAGTCTATCGGATATGAAAAAGAATATGCCGCTTTCCGCTATCTCGCTGCCCACCGCGAACCTGATATTCAATTGGGCCAACATCGCACTTATCGTCGGCGCCGTACTCGTCGCGGTGGGCACAATCGCCGCAGTATGGTCTGCTGGAATTCGGGATCGGTTCGCGGATGAGAGAGTCGCGGCAAACGAAAAAGCAACTGCGCAGGCGAACAACGGAGCCGCGCGCGCAAACGCGGAAGCGGCCCGAGCGAATGCGGAAGCCGCACATGCTCGCCTCGAGCAGGAGCGACTTCGAGCACAACTGGCATGGCGTCGGGTAACACCGGAACAGGCGAATCAGTTGATGCTCGCCATCCGTGGACACCACCTGTCCGTATGGCTCACCTTCGTCGGCAATGATCCTGAGTCCACCGTGTTCCGCACGGACCTGAATGACGCTCTGACGCATGCTGGCGTGGAGACCCAATTCTTCAGTGGATATGCCCGAGCGGTAGGCTTGCAACTACTGGGCGGCTCACCAGAAGACAGGCGATTGCTTCTGCACGCGTTCCACACAGCCGGCATTCCATTGGAAGACTCGCCTGAACCTTCCCAGATGCATGGAGCCAACAACACAGCGGAGATCCTTGTCGGGACGAAGCCACCACCCGATGGGGCGCGCGCTTTTCAGCAGTGACGTCGGCACCAGACTCATTCACTTACAGTAACTAGCCTCGCTAGGGCGATGAATTCCTGACGCCTGCGACGTGCTTTGCATTGGGCGATAACCTCACCAGTGGTGGCATTGAGCGCGACGAACAGAGTTGTGGTGCCATGGCGAACGTAATCGTGCGTAACGCCTTCGACGTAACCGAGCCCCATCGGTAGCAGCGATTGTGCTCGCTCCAGCGCTTGGCACTGGCTCTTCTCACGGTTCGCGAAGAGAGCGGGAGTCTTTCGATGGGTTCAATCGTCCATCACGCAGGAGCAAAACGCAAAGGTCGCACTATTACTAAGGATGCCGAATATAATCCACCAACGCGACCGTATACTCATCCGGCTTCCGATCGACCAGGCTGACCAAAATCGCCACCAAAAACCCCGCCGGCACACCGAATACGCCTGAACTAATCGGCTCGATGCCAAACCATCTTGCGCCTTCAAACCCCGTGAGCTGCGTAAAGAACGGATACGTCGAAACGATGTAATACACGCACACAGCAAGCCCCGCCACCATCCCCGCCACCGCGCCAAGCCGCGTCGTGCGCTTCCAGAACACGCCGAGCACGAGCACCGGAAAGAGGCTCGACGCCGCCAGCGAAAACGCCGCGCCCACCAGAAATAGAATGTTGCCCGCATTGAGCGAAGCCACCCACGAAGCAAACAGCGCCACGCCCAGGAGCAGGATCTTCGACATGGTCACGCGCCGCTGGCTCGACGCGTTCGGGTCCACCATGTGGTAGTACACATCGTGCGAGAGCACGTTCGAGATCGTGAGCAGCAGTCCGTCCGCCGTGGAAAGCGCCGCCGCGAGCGCGCCCGAGGCCACGAGCCCCGACATCACATACGGCAGCCCTGCGATCTCGGGCGCCGCGAGCACCACCATGTCGGGCTGCATCTGGATGTCGCTCCAGTGCACGATGCCGTCGCCGTTGATGTCGGCAATGCCGATCATGGTCGGTTCCATGCGCCGCCATTGCATCACCCAATGCGGCAAGTCGCTAAAGTGCTGCCCCACCAGGTGCGAAAGAATCTCGAACTTGATGAGCACCGCGAGCACCGGCACCGTCAAATAGAACAACGCAACAAAGAAAAGCGTCCACCCTACCGAGCGCCGCGCCGATGCCACCGAAGTCGTCGTGTTGTAGCGCGTGAGGATGTGCGGCAGGCTCGCCGTGCCCAGCGAAAGGCACAGCAGCAGCGAAAGAAAATTGCGCTCGTGAATGCGCCGCGCTTCGTCGCTATCGGCGGGAAACGGTTCGTGCATCGGCACGGGCGGCGCGCCGCGCGCGAGCAGGTCGTCGCGCTGCTGCGTCCACGCCACGCGTGCGGCTTCGGCGTCACGCGGGAAATGCGCGATCTCATGCTCGAGCGAATCGATGTCGCGCAGCGGGCCGTTGTGGCGGCGCATGTCCGCGAGCGCAACGACGAGCCGCGCCTTCTCCTCGGCATACGACTGCGGCAGCGCATCCAGCCGCGATTGCCAGAGCGCGGCGCGGTGAGCGTATTCGTCGCGCACGTTCGCCTCCGCGCTGGCGTCGCGCATGTCGCCCTCGAGCGTTTCCACGCGCTGCATCACCTTGCCATAGTCGAGTTGCGGCAGCCAGCCAAGGCCATCTCGATGCGCGATCAACGAAACCGGTATCAGGATCGCCGCGATCAGGATGATGTATTGCGCAACCTGGGTCCACGTGACTGCGCGCATGCCGCCCAGGAATGAGCACACGAGGATGCCAGCCAGCCCGCAGAAGATGCCGATGGCGAAGTCCACGCCGATGAAGCGCACCGCGATCAGCCCCACGCCCTGGATCTGCGCGACGAGATAGACGAACGAGCAGATGATCGTCGCCAGCACGGCGAGCGCGCGCACGAGGTTGCTGGAGAAGCGCGTGCCGAGGAAGTCCGCGATGGTATAGCGCGCGAGCTTGCGCACGTAGGGCGCGAGCAGGAACGCGACGAGGCAGTAGCCGCCCGTCCACCCCATCAGGTACGCGAGGCCGTCGTAGCCGCTCGCGTAGAGCGAGCCCGCGAGGCCGATGAACGAGGCTGCCGAGAGCCAGTCGGCGGCCGTCGCCATGCCGTTGAAGAACGAGGGCACGCGGCGTCCCGCGACGTAGTATTCGACAAGGTCCGAGGTACGCGAGAGCAGCCCGATCACGGCGTAGACGGCGATCGGCACGAACAGGAACACGTAGCCGATCCACATGCCGGGGCCGGTGGCGAGCTCGATGCGCCACATCACGAAGACGAAGGCGAGAAAGCCGAGTGTATAGAGCGCGTAAGAGCGGATGAGCCGGTGCGCGAGCTTCATCGTTGCTGCGCCTGGATGGCCTCGCGAATGGCCATGTCGGCTTCGCGCGCGGCCTGCAGTTCGCGGTCGGCGCGCTGCATCAGCACGATGTACACGGCCACGAGCACGATATAGATGAGAATCGCCCCTTGCGCGCCGATATAGAACGGCAGGCTGAAGCCGGCGAACCGCACACTGTCGAGCGCGCGCGCGAACAGCGGCACGATGAACGAAACCGCGAAGCCGATGCTCATGAGCACGGCGATCAGCGCCACGTTGAAGCGCCAGTAGCGACGATGCGCGAACGCCATCGCCTCGCTCACCGCAGGCGGCTCAGGCAAGGGATTGATGTTGTTCTGGGGTGTAGGGTGTGGCGCGGCCATGCGCCTGTTTAGCAAAAACGCGCATGGCCGGCAATTGGGAACATCCGGCGTTGCACGCGGCCGGAGTGAGGCGCTATGGCACCGGCGCAAGCGGTCGAGCGCTTGCGCCGGCGCTCAGTCGACGTTTCAGAGCGATTCGCCGAGCTGATCGAGAATCGCGGGATTCTCCAGCGTGGAGACGTCCTGCGTGATCGCCTCGCCCTTCGCGAGCGAGCGCAGCAGGCGCCGCATGATCTTGCCCGAGCGCGTCTTCGGCAGGTTCTCGCCGAAGCGGATGTCCTTCGGCTTGGCGATCGGCCCGATCTCCTTGCCGACCCATGCGCGCAGCTCGGCGGCGAGCTTCACGGCGTCGTCGCCTTGCGGGCGCGTCGCCTTGAGCACCACGAAGGCCACCACGGCTTCGCCGGTGGTGTCGTCGGGGCGGCCCACCACGGCGGCTTCGGCCACGAGCGGGTTCGCCACCAGCGCCGACTCGATCTCCATCGTGCCGAGGCGGTGGCCCGAGACGTTCAGCACGTCGTCGATGCGGCCCATGATCGTGAAGTAGCCGGTTTCCTTGTCGCGCACGCTGCCGTCGCCGGCGAGGTACAGCTTGCCGCCGAGCTCCTCGGGGAAGTAGCCCGACTTGTAGCGTTCGGGCTGGCCCCACACGTTGCGGATCATCGCGGGCCACGGGCGCTTCACGACGAGAATGCCGCCCTGCCCGTTCGGCACGTCCTGACCGGTTTCGTCGACGATCGCTGCCATGATGCCCGGCAGCGGCAGCGTGCACGAGCCCGGCACGAGCGGGGTCGCGCCCGGCAGCGGCGTGATCATGTGGCCGCCGGTTTCGGTCTGCCACCAGGTGTCGACGATCGGGCAGCGTTTGCCGCCCACGTTCTCGTAGTACCACATCCACGCTTCGGGGTTGATCGGCTCGCCGACCGTGCCGAGGATGCGCAGCGAAGAGAGGTCATAGCTCTTCGGATGGATCTTCGCGTCGGCTTCCGCGGATTTGATGAGCGAACGGATCGCCGTGGGCGCCGTGTAGAACACGCTGACCTTGTGCTTCTGGATCATCTCCCAGAAGCGGCCCGCATTCGGATACGTGGGGATGCCCTCGAACATGAGCTGCGTCGCGCCGATCGTGAGCGGACCGTAAGCGATATAGCTGTGGCCCGTGACCCAGCCGATGTCGGCCGTGCACCAGAACACATCCGTGGGCTTCGAGTCGAAGGTCCACTTCATGGTCTGCGCGGCCCACAGCAGGTAGCCGCCCGTGCTGTGCTGCACGCCCTTCGGCTTGCCAGTCGAGCCCGAGGTATAGAGGATGAAGAGCGGGTGCTCGGCGCCCACGGGCACCGGTGCGCAGGTGTCGCTCTCGACTTGCGAGAGTTCATGCATCCAGTGGTCGCGGCCTTCGGTCCAGCCGACCTTGCCGCCCGTGCGCTTGTAGACGATCACGCTTTTCACGGCGTCGCAGCCGCCCATGGCGATGGCTTCGTCGGCGATGTTCTTCAGCGGCAGCGCCTTGCCGCCGCGCATCTGCTCGTCGGCGGTGATGAGCGCGACCGCGCCCACGTCCACCATGCGCTCGTTGAGCGACTTCGACGAGAACCCACCGAACACGACCGAGTGCGTCGCGCCGATGCGCGCGCAAGCCTGCATGGCCACCACGCCTTCGACCGACATCGGCATGTAGATGACCACGCGGTCGCCCTTCTTCACGCCGCGCTTCTTGAGTGCGTTCGCAAAGCGCGTGACGCGCGAGAGCAGGTCCTTGTAGGTGACGTTGGTGACGGTGCCGTCGTCGGCTTCGAAGATGATGGCGACGCGCTCGCCATTGCCCGCTTCCACGTGGCGGTCGAGGCTGTTGTACGAAGCGTTGAGTTCGCCGTCCTCGAACCAGGTGTAGAACGGTGCCTTCGACTCGTCGAGCACTTTCGTGAAGGGCTTTTGCCACGTCAGCGTTTCACGCGCGAGACGCCCCCAGAAACCCTCGTAATCGCGTTCGGCTTCGGCACACAACGCCTTGTATGCGTCCATGCCGGACACCGTAGCGTCCGCCACCGTTTGCGCGGAAGGCGCAAACACGCGATTTTCATGAAGAACCGATTCAATCGCAGACATCGACAACCCCTTGGTGAAGATGAAACGTCAAACTCGCAGGCGCGCACAGGATCTTCGATCCCTGCCGCGCGCCATCTCCTTGTGCCGCCACGCCCTGGCTTCGATGTTCCGGCACCCCGGCGCGACCGCGGCATTTTTCATTCCCGTGGCCTGACTTCCCGGCACGCCGCGCGTTGCAACACGTTGCAATCGCGCTCGCATGGGTCCGCGCGCGAACTCACACACGCAAGATTAAGTGCAGCAACTTACCCGCTACTTACGCGGCGCACAACTTCATGGATGACGCGTCGTCGAACGAGCGTGCCACGAATGTGCCAACCCGGTGTGCCAACCGCTACGCGGTGACAGTCAGTTAAGCGGCCATTTAGAATGCTAACTGATCTGTACGTCCGGATTCCAGCTTGAATCGCTATTCCTTCTTTCTTGTTGCCGCCATGCTGCTGGTGGGCAGCAATGTCGGCATCGGCAAAACGATCGTCGCGTTCTTGCCTGTTCCACTGTTCGCGCTGCTGCGCTTCGTGATCGCACTCGCCGTGCTCTGGCCCCTGCTGCGCGTCGCGCGCATGCGGCGCGTGAAGCGCGATGAATGGCTCAATCTGTTCCTTCAGGCCCTCTTCGGTACATTCGGGTTTACGCTGCTGATGCTCGGCGGCGTGCATCGCACGAGCGCCGTTGCGGCGGGCGTCATCACGAGCACGATCCCGGCCGTGGTCGCGCTGTTTTCGTGGTTCTTCCTGCGCGAGCGTCCCGACGCGCGGGCATTCGCGTCGATCGTGCTCGCCATCGCGGGCATCGCCGTCATCAATCTCGCGCACGCCGGGAGCGGCTCGCAAAACCCGGGGTCGTTCGCGGGCAACCTGATGGTGCTGGGCGCAGTGTGCTGCGAATCGTTCTACGTGATTCTCTCGCGCCGGCTCACGCAAACCCTCGCGCCTCTCGAAATCTGTGCATATACCCACTTGTTCGGCTTTCTGCTGATGCTGCCGGTCGGACTGCCCAGTGCGCTGTGGTTCGATTATGCGAGTGTGCCCGCGAGCGTCTGGGCGCTCGTGCTCTGGTACGGGCTCTCCGCCAGCGTGTTCTCGTTCTGCCTCTGGATGATGGGCATCCGCCACGTGCCGGGCAGCATCGCGGGCGTCTTCAGCGCCGTGCTGCCGGTGGCCGCCGCGCTGTACGGCATCGCCTTTCTCGGCGAGCGGCCCACGCCCGCGCACGGCATCGCGCTCGCGTGCGTGATCGGCGGCATCGCGCTCGCCAGCCTCAAGACCAAACGGCTCCCGCCCGCGGCTTCGTAATTGCTTTGAAAGGCTCCCCTGTCGGCGTCCCGGCGAAGCGACACGCCGACGCGTTACAATAGCGCCCGCCCGGCCCTCGCGGCCAGGCGGCATGCGCAGCGCGGCAAGGCCCGAAACCCGGCACGAGGCTCGAAGAGACTTGTCGCAGCGCGCCCGATGCCGCCCGTGCCCAGGTTCGCGCCCGATTTCCGTCACTCGTGAAACGCCCATGTCCGCTGCACGTCCCCAGCCGCCGTCCGCCGCTCGCCCCCACCGCATGAGACTGCTGCCCAGCCTCATCTTCATGAGCCGCTGGCTCCAGGTGCCGCTCTATCTGGGGCTGATCGTCGGGCAGGCCGTCTATTGCGTGCTGTTCGTGAAGGAGGTCTGGCACCTCGTCAGCCACGCGATGTCGCTCGACGAGACGAGCATCATGCTCGCCGTGCTCGGCCTGATCGACGTGGTCATGATCTCGAACCTGCTCATCATGGTGATCGTGGGCGGCTACGAAACCTTCGTCTCGCGCATGGGCCTCGAAGGCCACCCCGACGAGCCCGAATGGCTCGACCACGTGAACGCCGGCGTGCTCAAGGTGAAGCTCTCGATGGCGCTCATCAGCATTTCGTCGATTCATCTGCTGAAAACCTTCATCAATCCCGACGCGGTGTCCGAGCGCACGGTGATCTGGCAAGTGGCCATTCATTGCGCCTTCCTGCTCTCCGCGCTCGTGATGGCGTGGATCGACCGCATCACCACGCACACGCATCCCCAGCACTACCACGACCTCGCCGCGCGCCATCCGGTGCCCGAGAGCGCCGCGGTGCGCGATACGGCGACGTCGGAATAGCCCACCCGGCGCGCCGCACACACGATTAAAACACCCCCTGTCCCCACAGAAGCTAGCCATGACCGTCATCAAACAGGAAGACCTCATCCAGAGCATTGCGGATTCGCTGCAATACATCAGCTACTACCATCCGCAGGATTACATCGAGGCGCTCGGCCGCGCGTACGAGCTTGAAGAGAGCCCGGCCGCGAAGGACGCGATCGCGCAGATCCTCACGAACAGCCGCATGTGCGCCGAAGGCAAGCGCCCCATTTGCCAGGACACCGGCATCGTCACGATCTTCGTGAAGGTCGGCATGGACGTGCGCTGGGACGGCGCCACGATGGGCGTGACCGACATGATCAACGAAGGCGTGCGCCGCGGTTACCTGAACCCGGACAACGTGCTGCGCGCGTCGATCGTGAACCCGCCCGAAGGCGGCCGCAAGAACACGAAAGACAACACGCCGGCCGTGATCCACTACGAGATCGTGCCGGGCGACAAGGTGGACGTTCAAGTCGCGGCCAAGGGCGGCGGCTCGGAGAACAAGTCGAAGTTCGTGATGCTCAACCCCTCCGACTCGATCGTCGACTGGGTGCTCAAGACCGTGCCGACGATGGGCGCAGGCTGGTGCCCGCCGGGCATGCTCGGCATCGGCATCGGCGGCACCGCCGAGAAGGCGATGCTGATGGCGAAGGAATCGCTGATGGAGTCGATCGACATCCAGGACATCATCAAGCGCGGTCCTAAGGACTGGATCGAAGAACTGCGTGTGGAACTGCACGAGAAAGTCAACGCGCTCGGCATCGGCGCGCAGGGTCTGGGCGGCCTCGCCACCGTGCTAGACGTGAAGATCATGGCCACGGCCACGCACGCGGCGTCGAAGCCCGTCGCGATGATCCCGAACTGCGCCGCTACGCGCCACGCGCACTTCGTGCTCGACGGCTCGGGCCCCGCGAAGCTCGAAGCGCCCTCGCTCGACGCCTGGCCGAAGGTCAACTGGGAGCCGAACACGGAAACCAGCAAGCGCGTCGACCTGAACACGCTCACGCCGGAAGAAGTCGCTTCGTGGAAGCCGGGCCAGACGCTGCTGCTCTCGGGCAAGATGCTCACGGGCCGCGACGCCGCGCACAAGCGCATCGCCGACATGCTCGCCAAGGGCGAGAAGCTGCCGGTGGACTTCAAGAACCGCGTGATCTACTACGTGGGTCCGGTCGATCCGGTGCGCGACGAAGTGGTGGGCCCGGCCGGCCCCACCACCGCCACCCGCATGGACAAGTTCACGGAGCTGATGCTCTCGCAAACGGGCCTCATCTCGATGGTCGGCAAGGCCGAGCGCGGCCCGGTCGCGATCGAGGCGATCAAGAAGCACAAGGCTGCCTACCTGATGGCGGTTGGCGGCGCGGCTTACCTCGTTTCGAAGGCGATCCGCGGCTCGAAGGTGCTCGCATTCGAGGACCTCGGCATGGAAGCCATCTACGAGTTCGACGTGCAGGACATGCCGGTGACGGTCGCCGTGGATTCGTCGGGCACCTCGGTTCACAAGACCGGCCCCGCCGAATGGCAGGCGAAGATCGGCAAGATTCCGGTCGCAACGGCCTGATGCACGCTCGATAGGTGCCTCTCCGCACATGCCGATGTGAAAACCGGGGCCCAGCGCCCCGGTTTTTTTTGAATAACGCTTGAGTAACGTCTGAGTAACGCGAAGCGGACTGAGATTAATTCGCAGGACGGCGTAAATGCCTGATTCAGGCTGGATTTCCATGCGGATTTGGCCTTGGCTTTTGCGGATCGAGCGTTTATTGTTTGAAACCAGTCTTTGAACTCTGCACGCCCCACTCAGGAAGGAAAAAATCATGCAAGGCGATAAAAAAGTCATCGAATACCTGAACGCGCAGCTCAAGAACGAGCTGACCGCGATCAATCAGTATTTCCTGCATGCCCGCATGTACAAGCACTGGGGCCTCGAAAAGCTCGGCAAGCACGAGTACGACGAGTCGATCGGCGAAATGAAGCACGCCGACCTGCTCATCGAACGCATCTTCATGCTCGATGGCCTGCCCAATCTGCAAGACCTGCACAAGCTGCTGATCGGCGAAGAGACCAAGGAAATCCTCGAGTGCGATCTGAAGCTCGAGCAGATCTCGCAGTCCACCTGCAAGGAAGCCATCGTCTATTGCGAATCCGTGCGCGACTTCATCTCGCGCGAGATTTTCGTGAAGATCCTCGACGACACCGAAGAGCACATCGACTGGCTCGAAACGCAGCTCGACCTCATCGACAAGGTCGGCATCCAGAATTACCAGCAATCGGGCATGGGTTCGGTAGAATCCTGATCGCGCGGGCGGTCAGGCCAAGCCGGGCCAAGCCAGGCCGGAACGCATCGGCAGCCGCAGCGGATGCGTCCCCCGAAACCCAGGCACCCGCGCCGCGCTTGACCCTGGTCGCCATCACTCCCACATCCAGACTCACTTGAACCCAACGGCCTCCTCCTGCGCCGCGCCCATCGGCATCTTCGATTCCGGGCTGGGCGGCCTCTCGGTGCTGCGCGCCGTGCGCGCGCTATTGCCCGCCGAGCGCATCGTCTATGTGGCCGACTCGCGCTATGCGCCCTACGGCCAGCGCGACGACGACTTCATCGCCGACCGCACGCTCGCCATCTGCGAATGGCTCGTCGCGCAGGGAGCCAAGGCGCTCGTGGTGGCCTGCAATACCGCCACCGCGCAGTCCATTGCGCTCGTGCGCGAGCGGCTCTCCATCCCGCTCGTGGGCGTGGAGCCCGGCATCAAGCCCGCGGCGCTGCTCTCGAAGTCGCGCGTGGCCGGCGTGCTCGCCACGCAGGTGACGCTGCGCAGCGCGCGCTTTCAGGCGCTGGTCGAGCGCCATGCCGCCGATCTGCGCGTGCTGTGCCAGCCTGGCCACGGCCTCGTGGAGGCGGTCGAGCGCTGCGATGTGCGCTCGCCGGCGCTCGTCGAGCTGCTGCGCGGCTACGTGCAGCCGATGCTCGACGCCGGCGCGGACACCCTCGTGCTCGGCTGCACGCACTACCCCTTTCTCGATGCGGCCATCCGCTCGATCGTGGGCGAGCGCATGGCACTCGTGGATACGAGCGTGGCCATCGCGCGCCAGCTCGAGCGCGTGCTCGATCAGCATGGCCTGCGCGCACAACCCGCCCACGAGGGCGACGCCAGTGCGGCCGGAGGCACGGCGGCACGCTTCTGCTCGACGAGCGACGGCGCCCATCTGCGTATGCTCGCGGCGGCGCTGCTCGGTATCGATGCGCAAGTCGAATGCGTGAGCATCCCTTCGCGGCGCACGCGCGAACTCGAAGCCGACGCCGCCTGAGTCGCTCGCGCGCATCGGCTTTCACCCAGCCTTCAGATTTCCGGCCCCGTTTTACGCCCACCACGCCGGATGCCCGCCCGCTTTGATCCCCAGCAAAATCCCTGCTAAGGGTCCGGTTTTGTTACAAAAAATCCCTCTGCACGCTTGCCAAAGCGAGCAAACATAATGATAATAATTCGCATTAACCATATCTATTGCGGTCCATCATGATTGTCTGCGTGTGCAAGTCCGTCTCCGACCGGACGATCCGTGCCTCTATCGCACAAGGCATGGACTCTTTCGACGAGCTGCAGTTCGAGCTCGGCGTCGCGACCTGCTGCGGCAAGTGCGAAGAATCCGTTCGCGAAGTGATGGCGCAAAGCGGCGCCTGCGCGACCCGCTGCGGCGTGAGCCATGCGCACCCGGCCGCCGTGCCGCAAGCCGTGCCTCTCACGTTCTACGAGCGCAAGGCCGCCTGAGAACCACGAGGCGCGTCTCGCCCAGTGCGGCACGCGCCTTTGCTTCACCGCTCGCACGCTTTCACGCCCGGGCGCTTTACTGCCGACAGCAAGCCAGTTTCACGACCAGCCAGCTACCCCCCGTTTCCTTTTTAAGAGGAGTGTGCCGGGATGGAATTGCTGATCGGATTCGTGACCACCGTGTGCATCTCGCTGTTGATCTTTCGCAAATAAAGCCGCCCGTCGCGACGCGTTGCCCTGCCAGCGCGCCGTCGTCTTTCTGGCGGCCACGCTAACATGCAGGCTTCCCAAACCACCGCCAACGCGCAAGTGCCTCCCGCTTTTCGTCCGTTAGGCGCGCATCGCCGCGCCGTGACCGCGGGCGCGATCGTCATCGCGCTGCACGCCACGCTCATTGCCGTCGTCCTGACTCAACGCAACGCCGTCACGCCCGTCGCGCTCGAATCCCGCACGATCACGGCCGAGCTGCTCCAGCCAGAGCCGGTCGCCGCGCCGGCCGCGATCCAGTCGACGCCCACGCCGCCGCCCAAGCCGGTGCCGCACGTGAGCCGCGAGAAACCCAAGGTTCAGCCGAGGCCGAAGCCCACGCCGCTGCCCGTCACCGACGCGCCCTCGCAGCACGTGGCCGAGGCAGCCGCGCCCGCCGAGCCGGCACCGCCCGCGCCCACCTCGCCCGCTCCGG
>DATEJU010000260.1:0-4268 GCA_035277805.1 Paraburkholderia sp.
CGCGCCATCGCGCGCCGCCGCCGCGCAGAACGCCGCGCGCCGCGAGTGGCGCGCCGTGCTGGCCGCCGCCGTGCTGAGCGTGCCGCTCGTCCTGCCGATGTTCGGCGGCTGGCTCGGTTTGCACTGGATGCTGCCCGCCGCGGCCCAGCTCGTGCTCGCGTCGATCGTCCAGTTCGGCTTCGGCGCGCGCTTTTATCGCGCCGCATGGAAAGCCGTGCGCGCGGGCGCCGGCAACATGGACCTGCTGGTGGCGCTCGGCACAACGGCGGCATGGGGCGTCAGCGTCTATGCGATGCTCGCGCACCCCGGCGACGCCGCGCACCTGTACTTCGAGGCTTCCGCGGTCGTCATCACGCTGGTGCGCTTCGGCAAGTGGCTCGAAGCGCGCGCGAAGCGCCAGACCACGGACGCCATCCGCGCGCTCAACGCGCTGCGCCCCGAGCGCGCGCGCATCCGCGAAAACGGCGTGGAGCGCGAGGTGCCGCTCGCGCAGGTGCGCGTGGGCGCCGTGGTCGTGGTGCGGCCGGGCGAGCGCGTGCCCACCGACGGCGTCGTGCTCGAAGGCCGCAGCCATATCGACGAGTCGCTCATCACCGGCGAAAGCCTGCCCGTGCCGAAGGCCCCCGACGACGCCGTCACCGCCGGCTCCATCAACGGCGAAGGGCTGATGGCCGTGCGCACCACCGCCATCGGCGCGGAAACGACGCTCGCGCGCATCATCCGCCTCGTGGAAAGCGCACAGGCCGAGAAGGCGCCGATCCAGCGTCTCGTCGACCGCGTGAGCGCCGTGTTCGTGCCCGCGATTCTCGTGATCGCGGCGCTCGCGCTCGGCGGCTGGCTGCTCGCGGGCGCGAACGCCGAAACCGCGATCCTCAACGCGGTGGCCGTGCTCGTGATCGCTTGCCCGTGCGCGCTCGGGCTCGCCACGCCCGCCGCGATCATGGCCGGCACCGGCGTGGCCGCGCGCCATGGCGTGCTGATCAAGGACGCCGAAGCGCTGGAAACGGCGCACGACGTGAGCGTCGTGGCCTTCGACAAGACCGGCACGCTCACGCTCGGCCAGCCCTCGCTGACGGCGTTCGAGACCGCAGGCGACATCGCGCGCGCCGACGCGCTCATGCTCGCCGCCGCCGTGCAGCAGCACAGCGACCATCCGCTCGCGAAGGCCGTGGTGAAGGCGTTCGGCGCGGAATCGACGCGTGCGGCAGGCGCGGCGAATGCGGCAAGTGCGGCGCTGCCCGCCGCTGCGCATGCGCGCGCGGTGCCCGGACGCGGCGTACAGGCCGAGGTGAATGGCCGGCATCTCGCGATCGGCAGCGCGCGCTGGCTCGCGGAGCTCGAACTCGCCGTGCCGCCCGTGCTTGCGGCGCGCGCGCAGGCGCTCGAATCCGAAGGCAACACGGTGTCCTGGCTGATGGGCCAATCGAGCGACGCGTCCGGCGTGGCCTCCAGCCAGGCGACCGGCAGCGCGCCCGCGCAGACCACGCGCAACCCGCAGCCAAACACACCGCCCGACGCACAACCCGATACGGTGCTCGCGCTGCTCGCCTTCGGCGACACGGTGAAGCCGACCGCGCGCGAAGCCGTGGCGCGCCTGAAGGCGATGGGCATCCGCAGCGTGCTCGTGACCGGCGACAACGCGGGCAGCGCGCGAGCCGTGGCGGCACAGCTCGGCATCGACGAGGTTCACGCGCAAGTGCTGCCCGACGACAAGGCGCGCACGATCCGCGACCTGAAGATCCGCACGGGCGCCGTGGTCGCGATGGCCGGCGACGGCATCAACGACGCGCCCGCGCTGGCCGCCGCCGACATCGGCATCGCCATGGCCACGGGCACCGACGTCGCCATGCACGCAGCGGGCATCACGCTCATGCGCGGCGACCCGGCGCTGGTGGCCGCCGCCATCGACATCTCGCGGCGCACATGGCGCAAGATCCAGCAGAACCTGTTCTGGGCGTTCGTCTATAACCTGATCGGGATTCCGCTTGCGGCCTTCGGGCTTCTGAATCCCATGCTCGCGGGCGCGGCCATGGCGTTTTCAAGCGTGAGCGTAGTGACTAACGCGCTCTTGCTGCGCACCTGGCGCGAACGGCGCTGAGTCTGCTGCGCGGTCGGCTCGCGCGCGGCCGGCGCGCCAGCACCGAGCCGGCCGCCGCCGCTATCGAAAGCGAGTGGGTTATTGCGCGATGGTCGCGCTCTGCACCAGCGACTTCACGAGCCTGGCCGCGCCTGCATCCATGGACTCGGCGATGATCTGGCGGCGAATCTGATCCTTCACCTCGTTGTACGACTGCACTTTCATGGGGCGCTTGTCTTCCAGCTTGACGACCACCCACGCCTGGCCCGACTGCACCGGCTGCGGCGCCACGCCACCCACGGGCAACTGAGCGAGCACCCGCGCAACGTCCACGGGCACGCCACGCGTCTTGCCCTCGACCACCGGCGTCTTGAAGCTCACCCACGGCATTTCGCCGCCGTTCTCCTTCGAAGGAACGATGCTGTATTTGCGCGCGAGCGCGTCGAACGGCGTGCCGGCCTTGGCCTGCGCGATCACGTCCTTCGCCACCGCCTGATCGGCGAGCACAACGAACTGCGGCTTGTATTCGTATTTGCCGAGCTCGCCGTTCACGCTGTTGTAGCGCGTCCGAAGCTGCCGCTCGGTCGGCTGGGGCACGTGCACGTTGTCCTGCAGCCAGGACTGAATCTCGAGGTCCACTTTCTGATTGTCGGGCGCCTGGGCCACCTCGGGACGCTGGTCATAATGCGCGCTCACTGCCTTCTGACGCAGCACTTCGCGGATGATCAATTGCTGCTTGAGCGCCGCGCGCAACTGCGGCGTATCGACGTCGCTGCCGCGGCTCACCGCCGAGGTCACGGCGTTCTCCAGCGCGGACTGCGGAATCTGCACGCCGTTGACCACGGCCACCGCCCCGGCGGGCAGGCCCTGGGATGCGGCGGCAGGCGCGTCCTGAGCGTGCGCGAGGGTGGGCAGCGCTGCGCTCAACGCCACCGAAATAAAGACGCTCGCGCACAGTGTGCGCATCAGGGGGGACATGCGGGACATCTCGATTCACTCCAATGGGTCAGGCCGGCTGGCCCGCCGCGCATTATCGCCCGCGTGAGCCAAAAAGCCGAAGCGCCGCAATCTAGCGGATGTTTCGGCAGCCGGTCGTCAATTCTTGTCAAAAGCGCGGGCGGACGAGCCCCGGCCTTGACACCTATCAGCACAAAAATCGGCCCGCTTCGTGGCCGCGATAACAATTCGCTTCAGGATCAACGCCTTGGCGCGAATGCGGACAGGTTGTCCACAGCCCTATCAACGAAAACTGGGGATAACCGTCCGCGCGCTTTCTCGATTGCGCACGATCAATCGCTCCGTTGCCGCACGGCGCAGGTCAATGAGACGCTGCTATCTTGCGCCGTCGTTTTCGCTCGACCGACAGCCGCACATTCGCGGCGCCCAGGACTGCCATGACCCGATTCATCCGCCCGTCCGCGCTCGCCTCAGCCGCTGGCGCGCGCATGCCGCAACCATCGCAATCCGACCGACCGATGCTGATCGGCGTTCCCGCCCGCATCGTCTGCGCGGAGGGCCTGGCCGCACAGGCCGTGACACGTCATGGCGCCTGCGCCATCGACCTCGCGCACACCGGCCCGCTGCCGGCCGGCACCTGGGTGCTGGCGTTACGCGGCGCGGCGCGCGCGGTCATCGACGCCGAACGCGCCCGCGACATCGACGTGGCGCTCGATGCGCTCGAAGCCATCGCCAGCGGCGAACTCGACGGCGCGCACGCGGCGCCGGGTCTCGCGCACTACCTGGCGGTCGTGAACCGGTGCGCCAGCGCCCGCACCGTCCAGAACCGGTAAGCGCCGCGCCGGATCAGTTGCCCTGCGGTTGCGTCGCCGACGGCGTGGGCGGCGTGTATTGCGCGGCCGCGCCGCCGCCCGCATCGGAATCGTCGGGCGTGGGCGTCGGCGCGAGCGACGGCTCCTGCGGCGGATAAGGCGCCGGCTCCTGATGCGATGGCTGCGCCGCCGAGGCCCCAGAGGCCCCCGAAGCGCCGATCACCGGCGGCTCGCCGAACATGCGCGCGATCTCAGGCGGCACGGGAGCCGCCGATGCCGCGCCTGTTGGCGCGACGCCGCTCGAAGGCGGCACTTCGGCGGGTTCCGGCGCCGGCATAACGGCAGGCGCGCTCGGTCGCGGCCGCGGTGCACGGGCCGGCGCATGTGGCGCCTCGGCCGGCGTCTTCGAGGCGAACAGGCCG
>DATEJU010000261.1:0-7123 GCA_035277805.1 Paraburkholderia sp.
CAGCGCGCCCGACACGAGCGCCGTGCGATACAGGTCTTCGATCGCGAACAGGTTATAGATCGCGAGTGCCGTGGAGGCCTGCGTGCCGTTGAGCAGTGCAAGGCCTTCCTTCGCCTGCAGCGCGATCGGCTTGAGGCCAGCGGCGGCCAGACCCGCTTGCGCGCTGGCGCGCTCGCCACGGATAAACACCTCGCCGATGCCGAGCAGCACGCCCGACATATGCGCGAGCGGCGCGAGGTCGCCCGAGGCGCCCACCGAGCCCTTCACGGGAATGAGTGGCAGCACGTCGGCGTTGAAGAGCGTGATGAGCGCGTCCATCACTTCGCGGCGAATGCCCGAATGGCCGCGGCCGAGGCTCGAGAGCTTCAGCGCCATCATGAGGCGCACGACCGGGCGCGACATCGGCTCGCCCACGCCCACGGCGTGCGAGAGCACCAGATTGCGCTGCAGCAGTTCGAGCTGGTCGGTCGGGATATGCGTGCTGGCGAGGCGGCCGAAGCCCGTATTGATGCCGTAGGCGGGCTCGCCCTTGGCCGTGATCTCGGCGACGGCGCGCGCGCTTGCGTCGATCGCGGCAAAGCTCGCAGGGTCGAGTTCGAGCTTGACGCTGCTGCTGTCCGGGGCGCGCGCGATCTCGCGCAGTTGGGGCAGGGTCAGATGGCCGGGCGTGAGGAGCATGATCGAATCCTGTCTATACAAGTGACGGGGAGTCTAGCCTGGCGCGCCTGTATAGACAACCTCGACGATCCCCCCGCCGCCCTGGGACAATCCATGAGTGCGCCCGCGCATCGCGGCGGCGCGCATCGCATGCCCGTCAGGCCTGGTCCTCCAGCCTGCCCCCGATAAACGCGAGGAAGCACTGCACGCGCGCGGCGAGCGCGGCGCTGCGGTAGTAGACAGCGTGGATCGGCTGACGCTCGACGACGAGCGCGTCGTCGAGCAGGGTCACGAGGCGGCCCGCCGCACGGTCGGCGGCGGTCATGAAGTCGGACAGGCAGGCGACGCCGGCACCCGCGAGCGCGAGCTGGCGTATCGTCTCGCCGCTCGAGGCCGCGAGCGCCGGATGGATCGCGAAACCCTCGGGGGCGGCTTCGGCTTCGTCGAGCAGCGCGGCCTGCGCGGGGGCGGCTGCGAGTGACCCGGTGGTCATGGCCGGGGCCGTATCGCCATTGAGCCTGAGCGGCCAGCGATTGAGCTGCGCCGGGGCCGTGAAGCCGATCAGCCGATGCTCGCGCAATTGCGCAAGCGTGCGCGGCGTGCCGTGCGCCGCGAGATATGCCGGGCTCGCCACCACGCGGCGCCGGCTCGCACCGAGCGAGCGCGCATGCAGCGTGGAATCCTGCAGCGCGCCGATGCGAATGGCGATATCGACGCGCTGCTCGAGCAGATCGACGATGCGCTCGTTGCTCGTGAGCTCGAGCTGGATGTCCGGATAGCGCGCGGCGAACGCCGCCATATGCGGCACGATGCAATGGAGCATGAACGGCGTGGCCGCATCCACGCGCAAGCGTCCCGATGGCTGCTCGCGATAGCGCGAGACGGCCTCCTCCGCATCCTCCATCGCCGCGAGAATGGCGCGCGCGCGTTCGAGAAAGAGCTCGCCCTCCTCGGTCAGTTGCAGGCGGCGCGTCGTGCGCAAGATCAGCGCCACGCCCAGCTGCTTTTCGAGCCGCGTAAGCGCCCGGCTCACGCCGGAAACGGTCTGCTCCAGTTTTTCGGCGGCGGCGGTGATCGACCCCGCATCGATCACGGTGACGAATACGAGCAATTCGTCGGTCGACGTTTTCATTATTGATCCGCAGTCAAGATTGATTTGAGACTAACACGGTTTTTGCAACGTCCGAACGCCGCGATACCGCCTGCCCGATGAGGCAATCAAGCTAACGGGACAACCCTCGGGAGAACCCCATGAAAGTATTCGTGACGGGCGCAAGCGGTTTCATCGGCGGGACGATTGCCGCGCATCGGGTGCGCGCGGGCCACGAGGTTCGCGGACTTGTGCGCCGGCCCGGGCAGTTCGCGCCGCACGTCGGTCGTGGAGTGCAGTGGATTCGCGATGAGATGCCGCTGATGCCGTTCGGGCAAACATGAGCCACTCACTGCGACACTTAAAAAAGCACAAAAACAGGTGCTCCACAGCACGCTATTGTTGCGTATCCGTAAGGTCGGTCCGCTAGAATCGCCACGGTTTGCACTATCTGCCGTCGTGTTGTCGATCCGGCAACCAGGTACGCCGATGCCTCTCGCGCTGAACTTCTACTGGCTGACCAATCTGCTCGCCATCCTCTTCGTGGTCGCGTGCCTGTACGACACACGCTACGACGAATATGGCACGCTGACGCTCGCCGCCGCAGCGATGGGCCTCGTCGTGATGGCCATCGAAGTGCTGTTGCGCCCCGCTTTCGAAATGTCGCTCTAGCCTTACTTTTGGCTTTCGCGGGACGCAACCGCTTTTCCCCTGCCGTTCATCTTTTATTGCGGGTTGCGCTCATGGGCGCAGCACGCCGCTTGCCCGGCGCTTTCCTCATAGCGATCGTGGTGGCGCATCCACTCGCGCATGTCCTTCTTCTCGTTGCGCCCCTTCGCCGTGAATTCGAGCATCGCATAGGCGCCGAGCGCCATTTCCACGCCGCGCGCGTACGCCGAATACGTGTGATAGACATTGCCCGCTTCATCGCGATAAAACGCGCTGATGCCCGGCAATTCGTCGCTCACATAGTCCTGCTCTGCGTAGTTGTAGAGCGCCTTGCCGCGCGCCTTGTCTGCTTCGCTGAACGAGACGCGATAGTCGAAGTTGAAGTCGCTGCCATGCGATGAAACCCACGGAAAATGCCAGCCCATGCGCTGCTTGAAGGCCTCGATCTTCGCGAGCGGCGCGCGCGAGACGGCCACATAGGTCACATCGTGATGCGTGAGGTGCGCCAGCATGCCGTCCACGTGGTCGGAGAGGAACGAGCAGCCCGGGCAGCCCTCCTCCCAGTCGGGACCGAGCATGAAGTGATACGTCAGCAACTGGCTACGCGGCCCGAACAGCTCCGCGAGCGAGCGCGCGCCTTGCGGCGTTTCGAACGTATACGTCTTCTCCATCTTCACCCACGGCAGGGCCTGACGTTTCGCCACCAGCGCGTCGCGTGCATGCGTGAAGGCACGCTCCTCGCTGAGCAAGGCCTTGCGCGCCGCCAACCATTCGTCCTCCGAAACAACCTTGTGCATCTCCATCGTCGATTCCTCCTTCGTATAGACCTGACCGGCACCGCTTGCGCCGGACACCCTCATTCGAACAGCTCGACCAGACGATCGAGCGCGCTCGCCCATCCTTCGCGATGCGCATCGCGCGCGGCTTCGTCGAACAAGCGTTCGTGCCGCAACGTGATCTCGGTCGTGGCGCCCTCGGGGCGCAGCACGACCGTCACGCGCGACTCGCGCTCGGGCGCGCTGCGCCACGCCCACGTGAACACGAGCTTCGCCTCGGGCACCACCTCGAGATACGTGCCGCTCGCGTCGTGCTCTTCGCCGTCGGGCGAGCGCATGATCACGCGAAAGCGTCCGCCCACGCGCACGTCGGCCTCGGCATGCAGGCAGATGGTGTCGAGCGGATGCATCCAGCGCATCAGTTGCGCCGCTTGCGTCCATGCCGCGTAGACCTTCACGGCGCTCGCGTTGATGCGGCGCCTGAGGACGAGGCTGGGGCCTGCGTTTCCTGCACTTGCGCTATTGCCTGCGGCGTTGTCTCCGCTTTGGCCTGCGCCTGAGTTTGCGCCTGGGCTTGCGCTTTGGCTTGAATTGCTGGCTGCGCCAGCGTCGGGTTGACTGGACATGCGTCTTCCTCCACGAAAGCGGCCAGACGATCGAGCGCGCCGCTCCAGAAGCGCTCGTAGTACGCGAGCCACTGCATCGCGTCCTCCATCGGCCCGGCCGCGAGACGGCACGCCACCGTGCGTCCGGTCTTCGCGCGCGTGACGAGCCCCGCGTCCACGAGCACGTCAAGATGCTTCATCACCGCGGGCAGCGACATCGCAAACGGCTGCGCGAGCGTGCTCACCGAGAGCGCGTCCTGCTGGGCGAGCCGCGCGAGCAGCGCGCGCCGCGTGGGGTCCGCCAGCGCCGCAAAGGTGCGGTTCAGCGTGTCGTCTTCATGCTTAACCATGCGGTTAAGCATAGGACGCGAACCGTCGATGTCAAGGTGGTGCCCTGGCTTCGCGCCGGCTTCTTCGCGCAGCCCGTAGAATGAGTCTTCGCTCGGCCCGCCCATGCGCCGGGCCCGCCTTCCTTCATTGACCTCGAGCCGTTCACGCCATGCCGTCCAAAGTCCGCAATTCGCTGCTCTGGATCTTCGACGCCTTCGAGCGCGAGCCCGACTATCTGTGCAAGCGCATGTTCGGCAGCGACGCCGCCTATATGGACGGCCTGCTGTGCCTCATCGCCGCCGACCGCGAAAAGCCCTTTAACGGCCTGCTGGTCTGCACGTCGCACGACCGGCACGCGGCGCTCATCGACGACATGCCCGCCTTGCGGCCGCATCCCGTGCTGGGCAAATGGCTGTACGTGACGCAGGACGATCCGGATTTCGAGGCCACCGCGCAGCAGTTGACCGCGCTCGTGCTGGCGCGCGACCCGCGCGTAGGCGTGGCGCCGAAGCCGCGCAAATCGGGCAGGAAGCGCGGCAACAGCATGCTGCCGAAGTAGCCGCCCCAAGCCCCAAATGCCGCACGGCCCGCGCCGCCAGATAAGCGGACGCGGGCCGTGAAGCCGGCAGGACGGGCCGCCATGGGTCCGTCTTGCCGAATGACCGGGCTATGTGGACGCTAGGCGCGCATCAGATAGCCCAGCCGCCCAGGTAGAACGCCACGAGCACGGCGGCGATGATCACCGTGCCGACGTTGAGCTTGCGGATCTCGCCGCTCACCACGCGGCCGATCACGAGCGTCGCGAAGCCGAGCATGATGCCCGTGACGATGTTGGCGGTGAGCACGATGAACACGGCGCACACGAGGCCCGACATCGAATCCACCATGTCGGACATGTCGAGGCGGGCGACGCTCGAGAGCATCATCAGGCCCACGTACATGAGCGCGGGCGCCGTGGCGTAGGAAGGCACGAGGCCTGCGAGCGGCGCGCAGAACATCACCGCGAGGAACAGCACGCCCACGACCGCTGCGGCCATGCCCGTCTTGGCGCCTGCCGCCACACCCACCGTCGATTCTATGTAAGCCGCCGCCGGCGCGCCGCCGAAGAAGCCCGAGAAGATCGAGCTGACCGAGTCGGCCGTGAGCGCGCGGCCGCCGTTGATGATGCGGCCGTTGGCGTCGAGCTGGCCCGCCTGGCCGGCCACGGCGCGGATCGTGCCGGTGGCGTCGAACACGGCGGTCATCACGAGTGCGAGCACGCTCGGCAGCACGGCGAGCGAGAGCGCGCCCTTGATGTCCATCGCGCCGATCAGCGAGGCATGGCCCGGCGCCGAAAGCGACGGCCACGCGAACACGCCGTGGAAGGTCACGGCCGGGTCGATGGCAAGGCCGAGCGCCGAGATCGCGACGATCACGATCAGGATCGAGCCTGGCACGCGGCGGCGCACGAGGCCGAAGATCGCGGCGAGGCCGACCACCGAGAGGATCGCGGGCAGCGCGGTGATGTGGCCGAGCGTGACCGGCAGGCCCGCGCCCGGATTCTTGATGACGAGACCCACGTCGTTGGCCGCGATCAGCAGCAGGAACAGGCCAATGCCGATGCCCGTGCCGTGCGCGATGCCATGCGGCAGGTTGCGCA
Source organism: Paraburkholderia sp. (assembly GCA_035277805.1). Taxonomy (GTDB): domain Bacteria; phylum Pseudomonadota; class Gammaproteobacteria; order Burkholderiales; family Burkholderiaceae; genus Paraburkholderia. The sequence goes on from DATEJU010000261.1 coordinate 5,767, forward strand.
GGATCCACGAACGCACGCCGGTGACCGAGATGCCCGTGAACACGAGGCCCATCAGGAACACGGCGCCAAGCGCGACTTCGGGCTTGAGGCCCTTGCCGAGCACGAGGCCGAACGCGGTGAACGCGGTGAGCGAGATCGCGCAGCCGATGGCGATCGGCAGGCGCGCCCACAGGCCCATCAACAGCGAGCCGAACGCGGTGGTGAGACACACGGCGACAAACACCGCGCTGGTGTCGAAGCCCGCCTTGCCGAGCATGCCCGGCACGACGAACACGGAATACACCATCGCAAGGAAGGTGGTGATGCCGGCGACGCCCTCCTGGCGTACCGAGCTGCCGCGCGCGGCAATGTCGAAATAACGGTCGAGAAAGCCGGCTGCGCCAACGGCGTCGACGGCGTCGCCCTCGCGGATCGCAGCATTGGCAACATCTGCCAGCGGCTGTGCGTGGGGTTCGATCATGGTGAGTGCCTCCTTTATCAGCGTGCTGAAACGGTCCGCGCTTATGTTGCGGATCCGCCATCAGGTTCGTCTCGTCTGGATTGACTAGTGGTGTCGACGCCAGCCAGGCGCGCCTTGCGACGCGCTATACCCATTCATTTTTTTGACATCTTTTTACAGGGTCGAAGGTTAGGCGAACACGACTGACGCTCCCATCGCGCGAAACACATTGAGGTCATGCCGCGACGCTTATATCGCCGTACACAGGGCGCGGCGCAGCACCGGGCCTCGTGTTTACCCCGGTGCGCCAGCGCGGCCGCGGACACGTCCGTCGACACGTCGCGCGGGGCGGAACCGGCAGCGAGCGCACCGGGATCCATCCCCAATATGCCGATACATCTTGTGGCGCGAGTCGCCACCTCGCGATGAAATGCGCCGCCGGACAAGACGCGATATGCGCCGCGAATAGCACCTCGACCACGCCCGATCGATTGCGCGGCAAGGGTTTTGTCAGCAGATTAGCGCCCGTTTGGGCCGGAATAAGGCGCCATGCGGGTTAAACTCTCACGCACCCCGACCCGGTTTTCCCCTCGCCGCGCGCGCCACGCGCCGGCCGCTCCTGGAGTTTCTGTTGATGAGAGGCGGTTTTGCACGTCCCGATCTATCCCTTCAGCACGCCCTCGCCCTGCTCGTTCTGATCGCGCTGTCGGGCTGCAGCCTGTTCCCCCCGGCCCAGACGCCCGCGCCCATCGTCGAGGCGCCCGTCGGGGTGATCGCGCCCGAGGGACTCGCGAGCGAGACCGAAGCCGCCTCCGCGCCCGAAGTCGCAAGCGCTCCGCAACCGCCCGAAGCGAAGCCCGCGCCCAAAAAGCCGCACTTGCCGCTCGTCCGGCGCCGCCGGCCGCCGCCGCCGCCACC
>DATEJU010000262.1:0-7613 GCA_035277805.1 Paraburkholderia sp.
ACTTACTTTAGTGTGAGACTCTTGATACTTTCGCCACTCCCGGCCATCCCGAAGGATCGCCAGGTCACGAAACCCGTCAAGCGCCCACACTTATCGGCTGTAAATTTTTAAAGATCGCGTCGCACAAGACACCGGCACCACTTCGAACCACCCGGCGTTTTCTGCGTTGCTGCGTCAGCAGCAGAGAAACGAGATTATGCAGACCCTTTCGCATTTCGTCAACACCTTTTTTAACGTCACCGTTTAAAAACTGTCGACTCACGCCCCCGCCGTTTCCCGCGGCGGCCTTCGTCTGGCCGGTACGGCACGATGCGAAGGGGGCGAATCTTAGCGCGCCTACGCCCGCTTGTGCAAGCGAGAAATGCTGCCGGACAAAAAGATCTTCCTCTGGCCAAGGTTCTCCTGGCGGTCAGCGCTCGCGATGCTCCGTTCGTTCCCGGCACGTTGTTTGCGCCACACGTCCATCGATCGCCCTATGAGGCGCTGCGGCAATCGCAGCGATTCGACCATGAGACAAGAGATCGCCCGGATCGCGATTCGTGCATCGGCCTGCTTCGCCGCCACGCTCTCACTCATCGCGCCGCCGGCCGCTCATGCGGACGACAGTGCAAGCCCCTGTGCCGCGCTCAAGCGCATTGTCGCGGCGGCGCCGCAGCGCTTCGCGTCGCTGAGCCCCAAAGACGGGCGAGCCGTTGCCCAGCCCTACGGAGACGACGCCCAGTGCGCGGCGAATCGGGGCACCTATCAATGCACGTGGAGCACGCGTGACGCCCAGGCCGACTCTGGCACGGATGCCCTTGAAGGCGTAGGCGCCGACATCGCCTCTTGCCTGCCCAACGCCACCCATGACGGAAATTCGCCGGGCCGCCAGCACTTCTATCTGGGCGAGCGTGGCAGTCGCACCGAGATCACTGCACAGACGGTCGGCGCGAACCGCGTGAAATTGACAGTCTCCAGCCAATAGACGACCGTCGCGCAAAGGCCGGCGCATGAGGACCCCTGCGCGCGTTCCCTCAATAATGTCCCCGATATCCGCCCTGATCGCACGGGCGTACGATTCGCGTGCGGTATTCACAGCATAAGAATCGCGAGCCACCCGGGCGGGCACATCGCCCACCCGCGTCCGCACAACGTCAGGAGACATCCCATGAGCCGCAGTTCAGCCGTCGACGTCCAGACGTTCATCAACGAGCATCCGTTCTCGCCGTTTCAGTGGTTCATCTTTCTGATTTGCTTTGCCATCGTCCTGCTCGACGGCTTCGACACGGCGGCCATCGGTTTCATTGCACCGTCGCTGCTCGGCGAGTGGGGCCTCGCCAAACCCGCCCTCGCGCCGGTGCTGAGCGCCGCGCTCTTCGGCCTCGCCTGCGGCGCGCTTGTCTCGGGCCCGCTTTCCGACCGGCTCGGCCGCCGCACCCTGCTGCTCGGGGCAGTGCTCCTGTTCGGCGTGGCCTGCCTCGCCTCGGCGTTCGCCTCGAGCATCGACCACCTCGTCTGGCTGCGCTTCGTTACCGGCGTGGGCCTGGGTGCGGCCATGCCGAACGCCGTCACGATGATGGGCGAATACTGCCCCGACGCCCGCCGCGCAACGATCATCAATCTGATGTTCTGCGGCTTTCCGCTGGGCGCGGCGCTCGGTGGCTTTCTCGCTGCGTGGATGATCCCGCACCTGGGCTGGCGCAGCGTACTCCTGCTTGGTGGCGTAACGCCACTCGTACTCGCCATTCCGCTTGCGCTGCGCATGCCCGAGTCAGTGCGCTACATGGTGGCAAGCCAGCGGCCGGCCGAGCGCATCCGTGCCGCGCTCTCATGCATCTCCCCTGACGCACAAACCGCGCAGTCGTTCACGATGACAGAGAACGCGCCGCACACCGACGGCAAGGGCCTCGGCGTGGTGCTCTCGGCCCGCTATGCGGTCGGTTCCGTGATGCTGTGGATCGCCTATTTCATGGGCCTCGTGATCTTCTACGCGTCGATCAACTGGATGCCGCTCTTGCTCAAGGACGCCGGCCTGCCGCCCGCGCGCGCGACACTGATCTCGGCGCTGTTCCCGCTCGGCGGCATCGGCGCCGTGCTGTGTGGCGTGCTGATGGACCGCTTCAACGCCAACCGCATCATCGCCGCGTGCTACGCGCTGACCGCGCTTTCCGTCTGGCTCATCGGCCAGGCTGTGGGCAATGTGGGCGCGCTCGTACTGGTCGTCTTCGCGGCGGGCGTGCTCATGAACACCGCGCAATCGTCGATGCCCGCGCTCGCAGCCGCCTTCTACCCGACTCAAGGCCGCGGCACCGGCGTCGCGTGGATGCTCGGGATCGGCCGCTTCGGCGGGATCGCCGGGTCGTTTCTCGTAGCCGAGCTTGCGCGCCGCCATTTCTCGTTCGCGGGAATCTTCGCGACGATTGCCGTGGCGGGTCTCGTGGCCTGCGCGGCATTGCTCGTGAAGCAGGCTGCGCGGCCGCACGTGATGCAAGCCGTGCCTGGCGCCAAGAAAGAGTCGTTCGGCCACTGAGCGAAACACTGAGCGCTGCCGCGTGACGGCGCGTCGAGTACGGTGTCTCAGGAGCAGTATTTCAAACGCGACGGTCCGCAAATTGTGGCCCGCTCGCGTTTTGTCGCGCGCCGAAACGGCGCCCAGAACTTCGGCAGTGGCCGGTTCGGCTGCGCGCCCTGCATGGCCACGTGCGCGACACCCGCAGCGGCTGTCGTGAACGTCCACAACACGTCGATCGGATGCGCCTGCCCCGAGGACGTCAGCACGCCCGTGACGTGAACCGTGTAGGTCGTGTTGCTCGCAAGCGGCGCGTACGGCACGCACAGGGCTGCATTCGAGAGCTCGCCCGGCGTGGTCTGCGGCGTTTGTGCGAGACAGGGCACACTGCTCCCATTCGTTGCGGTGATCGTGAAGCTCATCGAACTCAGCGTCGTGCCAAAGCCGCCCTGGAACGTGACTGCATAACCGACTGTCGTGAGCTCGTACTGCGGCGCGCTCGCGAACGGATTCGGGTCCTCATTGGCGAACCAGTTCGTCGGCACGCCTTGTTCGCCGGCATACGGATATGCGACGAGCGCAGTCTGCGGCAAGGTATCGGCGGTATCGGTGCCGAAATCGATGTTGAACGCCTCCCAGCTCGCGTTGGCCATATGGGCCACGCCCATCGAAGTGAAATCGTCGAGCATGACGACGCGATGGAACGGCGCGTCGAAGAGTGTCTCGACCGGCGCAAGGCTATCGTCGAATGCGGCGAGCTGGCCTGCCACCACCACTTCCCCCATCATCGAATACGTGCCGACAGCCTCGATACGCGTCCGCGGATCGGCTCCCGTAAAACCTGGCAGACCTGATGTTTCAGCGTGACCGTACGCCTCGTTATCGACCAGATAAGTCGCATGATCGAGCGACACCGTGACGAGCCCCGAATCGCCCGGCAGTGCAGCAAGGCCTACGTTCTGGCGCATCGCGTTGAGCCAGGCGACACCATCGGCGCTCGCATTGCCGCTCGCGGACAGCAGCCCAGTCGCGTGTGCAGCAGGCGCAAGCAGGACCGCGCTGTTGGCGGATGCGTTCGACGGGCTCGTCGAAGTCGGGGCGCTTGAGGTTGTGGCCGATTTGGTTGCGGGTTGCGTCGCGTTGCTGCGGCCGCCCGACGAATTGCTGGTGGCCGTACCGCCCGAGCCATCGGACGAGCCACCGCCGCCGCAAGCCGTAAGCCGTAAGCCGTAAGCAAGACGGCCGAGAGAAGCGCAATCGCTTCGAATTTAAATCCGGAAAACCGCATGGGGGTGCCTTGTCGAGGTTCTTTGTATCGCGACACCAGTCCGCGTCCTGACTAACGGCAGCCCACGATTGAACTTGAGTGGAAACAGAAGAAAAACGCCGCCGCATTCTCGTGGATTGCAGCGGCGAATCGACTGAAGATTACGCAACGATTAACGCAGCGAATATTCGTCCGACGATTGAGTTCGAGAGGCTTGCGGGTAGTCCGCACACTCAGCCGCCGAGCGCGGCAAGATTGAGTGTGTGCGAATGACCGATCCACACAGCGGCATCGCGATGATCGCGCAGCGCATCGGCGGTATTCGGATGCACGAACACATCGAGCGCGCCATGATTGAGCACGAGCCACGCGAATACCGCGGCAAATCGTTCGCCCGGAATTTCGAGCTGGTACGACCACATCGGATGCGGCCCGACCGGACGCTCATGAAAACGTCCGATCTGCACGGCGTCGCCCAGTTGCGCCGCGATGGCTTCGCGCAACGCCCACGCGGCGTCGCGCGTATTGGCGTCGAAATAGATATGCGCGTGCCAGCCGGAAATATCGGCGGGATCGGAATGAGTCATGGTCGTGCGGCTGAAAAGCGAAAAGATCGTCGAGGCTCGAATCGACATTGTGCCGCGAATTCCGCCTCGCATGCACGCTGGCGTTAGCGCGCGCCGTTCGCGTAGGTGTCGCCCACCATCAGCCGCACGATCTCGTCGCCGTTCGTATGCTGAACCTGGCGCTCGCCGGCCACCTCGCCCCGGCGCAACACGACGATGCGGTCTGACACCGCAAAAATATCGTGCAGATTGTGTGAAATAAGCACGACCGCCACACCCTGCGCCTTGAGCGAGCCGATCAGCGCCATCACCTTGCGCTGCTCCGGCACGCCGAGTGCGGCCGTGGGTTCGTCCATGATGAGCACGCGTGCATTCCAGTAAATGGCGCGGCCAATCGCGATGGCCTGACGCTGGCCGCCCGAGAGCATCTTCACGGGACCGCCGAGCTTGCGCGGCGGAATCACGATATCGAGCCGTTCCAGCACTTCGCGCGCGACCTGTGCCATGCGCGGCCGGTCGATCACCTGAAAACCCAGCTTGCGGCGCGTGGGCTCGCGACCGAGAAAGATGTTGCTGCCTACATCGAGATTGTCGGCGAGCGCGAGGTCTTGATAGATCGTTTCGATACCCTGGGCGCGCGCGTCCTGAGGATCGCGCAGTTGCATCGCGCGGCCATCGAAGCGCAGCTCGCCAGCATCGGCGCGATAGACGCCCGAAAGTATCTTGATGAGCGTGGATTTGCCCGCACCGTTGTCGCCCGCGAGCGCGAGCACTTCGCCAGGCATCAGGTGCAGCGAGACGCGCTTGAGCGCCTCGACACCGCCAAAGCGAATCGAAATGTCGCGCGCCTCGAGCACCGGCGTTGCGCCCGCATCGCTCATTGCGCGCCTCCGAGCCGCTCCTTGTACTGATCGATCAGCACCGACACGATGATCACGATCCCCACCACGATGAACTGCCAGAACGCGTTGACGTCGATAAAAACGAGGCCGAATTCGATGACGGCAATGATGAGCGAGCCGATCAACGTGCCAATCACGGTGCCCGTGCCGCCGAAGAGGCTCGCGCCGCCGATCACGACTGCCGCTATCGAGTCGAGCAACATCGGTTCGCCCGCGTTGGCGGCGCCGGCCGCGAAGCGCGCGGTATAGACGATGCCGCCGACTGCAGCGAAAGCGGCAGCGATCAGATAGATCGCGAACAGATGGCGGCGCACATTGATGCCCGCGCGCACAGCCGATTGCGGATTGCCGCCAATTGCATAGGTGTACTGTCCAAACTTCGTTTGCGAGAGCACAAAGTGCATGAAGGCCAGCAGCACGGCCGTGAGCACCACGGGCGTCCAGCCCTGGCCGAGCCATGCGAGTCCCGCATTGTCGACAGCCACGGTCATGCCGCTGCCGGCCGCAAGAAAGCCCGCGCCGCGCGCCACGCCATACATGCCGAGCGTGCCGATGAATGCGGGCACGCCAAGGCGCGCGATCAGCACGCCGTTCACCAGGCCGGGAATCAGGCAAACGAGGATCGTGAGCGGGATCGACAGCAGCAGCACCCATGGCGAGCCGCCGCCCGGAATCGTGAACTGCGCAACGCACACGGCGGCGAGACCCATGACGAATCCCACCGAAAGATCGATCCCCGCCGTCACGATCACAAAGGTCTGACCGATGGCGAGCAGCAGCGGCGCGCTGGCCGCGAGCCCGATCGACTGCAGATTATAGGTATTGAAGACGAACGAACGGTGCGCGGAGATGCGCGCCCACACTTCGAAGAACACGACCAGCGCGCCGAGGAACAGCCACGGCCAGATCTTGCTGACGAGCGCGAGGCGATCGAGCCGCTTGTCGTTCATGGCGTGCGTTGGTCCGTCCGATCAGTTCGAGTAGATGTACACCTTCATTTCCGGCATGTCGATGTTCGACTTGTCGAGCACGACGAAGCCCGTGCTCTTGTAGACAGGGATCTTCTTGCCGCGGATCGCATCGGCGGCGAACTTCACTGCGTAATAGCCCATGTCGTAAGGACGTTGTGCGATGGCGATGTCGACGAGGCCACTGCTGATCTTTTCATCGATACCGGGGACGGCGTCGAAGACCACAACCTTGACTTTGCCTTGCTTGCCCGCGGTCTTCACGCCTTGCGCGGCGCCACTGCCCGAGAACGTGTTCGCCCCGAACACGCCCGAGAGATCGGGATTGCGCGCAAGTACGGCGGCCACATGGGCGGCGGCACGATTGGCGTCGTCCTCGTTGTATTGCGTTTCGAGCACTTTGATGTTCGGATGCTTTTCCATCTCATCCATGAATCCTTGCACGCGCGCGTCGGTGCTGGAGATGCCTGGCTTGTTGTCCTCGCAATAGACCGTGCCCTTGTCGCCGATGGCTTTCGCGAGCGCGCGTGCCGCCACGCGGCCACCTTCCAGGTTGTCCGAAGCAATATAGGAAAGCGGGAAATCGGCATCACCCTTGCCGGTCTGGTAATGGCCGTCGCCGATATAGGTATCCACCGTAATCACCTTGATGCCGGCGTCGGCAGCTTCCTTGAGCGGGGCAATCATCTGCTGCTTGTCGACCGGCGAGACAAGCAGCACGTCAGGATGCTTCGCGATCAGGGCCTTGAGAATAGGCACCTGCTCGGTCGTATTCCAGGCCTTCGGCACCTGGAACAGCAACTGCACGTGCTCTTCCTTCGCCGCGCGCTCGGCGCCGTGATACATCGTGAAGTAGAAAGGATCCGTCACGCCGGGCAGCAGCGCGACCACAGGGTGCGCGGCGTCGGCATGCGCCACGCCAGGCAGCGTACCCAGCGCAGCAAATGCGATCGTGGAAAAAGCCATCAGACGGCCAAGAACGATGCGCAACATGTTTGTCATCCTCCAGGTGAGTCCGACGCACGGCGCCCAATCTTCCTGAGGCGACGACGCCCGGCAGCAGTGGCTCAGTATACTGACGAGCACTCTGGCCGGGCCTGGTGTTTTCCAGCAGTTTTATCGCGCCATGCGTAGTGTGTTTCGCGCGAATGATTGCATACGCATTATTGCAGGAACAACCGATACGCCGGATTCTGCGTCTCTTCCCAATGCGGATAGCCGAGCGTGGCGAGAAATCGCCGGAACTCCGCGTCCTCGGCCGCCGGCACCTGGATGCCCACCAGAATCGAGCTGTAATCCGCGCCCTGGTTGCGGTAGTGGAACAGGCTGATGTTCCAGTTCGGCGCCATCGACGAAAGGAAGCGCATCAGCGCGCCCGGACGCTCCGGAAACTCGAAGCGGAACAGGCGCTCGTCGTGCGCG